>NZ_NCKN01000015.1 GCF_002257455.1 Microbacterium sp. 13-71-7 | reverse complement strand
CCGTTCGTCCCCGGCAGCATCGGGGAGTTCCAGTCCCGATCGGTCGGCCCGCTGCCGGCCACCAGGACGACCGCGGGGAACGGCCCCTCTCCGTCCGGCGCCGTGATCGTGCCGAACATGTCGATGCCGTCGAGCGTCCAGCTCACCTCTGCAGAGTGCGTCATGGACGAAGTCTGCCCCGGAATCCTCTCCGTTGCTGGGGCGCGCGCGGGGAACGTCGCAGACGCCCCCTCTGCGCGCCGACGCCCCCTCGCAGGAGCGGCGCTCAGAGGGGGCGCCGGTGCTGCGAGGGGGCGTCGGTGGAGGGGGTCAGGCGGCCGCGCGGGCGGCGACGAAGGCCGTGACGCAGCGCTCGACCTGCTCAGGAGTGTGCGCGGCCGAGAGCTGCACGCGGATGCGCGCGAGCCCGCGCGGCACCACCGGGAAGCTGAACGCGGTCACGTAGACGCCCTGCTTCTGCATCTCTGCGGCGACCCGTGCGGTCAGCGCCGCGTCGCCGAACATGACGGGGACGATCGCGTGCTCGCCCGGGAGCAGGTCGAAGCCCTCCTCGGTCATGCGGCGGCGGAACAGGGCCGCGTTCTCCTGCAGCTGCGTGCGCAGGGATCCGGATCCCTCGACGAGGTCGAGCGCGCGCAGGGTGCCCGCGACGATCGACGGCGCCAGCGTGTTGGAGAACAGGTACGGACGGGCGCGCTGGCGCAGCAGGGCCACGATGTCGCGGTGACCCGCGACGTAGCCGCCGCTCGCGCCGCCGAGCGCCTTGCCGAAGGTGCCGGTGTAGATGTCGACTCGCCCCTCGACGCCGCACAGCTCCGGCGTGCCGCGACCGTGCTCGCCGATGAAGCCGACGGCGTGCGAGTCGTCCACGAAGACCAGGGCGTCATAGCGCTCCGCGAGATCGCAGATGTCGGCGAGCGGAGCGATGTAGCCGTCCATCGAGAACACGCCATCGGTCACGATCACCCGGAAGCGGGCGTCCGCCGAAGCCTTCAGCTGCTCTTCGAGGTCCGCCATGTCGCGGTTGCGGTAGCGCAGCCGCCGGGCCTTGGACAGTCGGATCCCGTCGATGATCGACGCATGGTTGAGCTCGTCCGAGATGATCGCGTCCTCGGCGGTGAACAGCGTCTCGAAGACGCCGCCGTTCGCGTCGAAGCACGACGAGAACAGGATCGCGTCGTCGGTCCCGAGGAACGACGACAGCCGTCGCTCGAGCTCGAGGTGCTGCTCCTGCGTGCCGCAGATGAATCGCACGCTCGCGAGGCCGTAGCCCCACTCGTCGAGCGCCCCCTTGGCCGCCTCCACGAGGCGCTCGTCATCGGCGAGGCCCAGGTAGTTGTTGGCGCAGAAGTTCAGCACCTCGGCGCCGTCCGCGACGATCTCGGTGCGCTGCGGACCGCGGATCCCGCGCTCGTGCTTGGTGAGTCCCGCCTCGTCGATCCCGGTGAGCTCGTCGGCCAGGTGCTGCTGGAATGATCCGTACATCGTCGTCTCCTACAGTTCGGTCCAGTCGAGGATGATCTTGCCCGTGCCCGCGGAAGCGGCGGCCGCGAACCCCTTCTCCCAGTCTCGGGCCGGGAGCACCTCGGCGATGATGCGGGTGATCGAGTCGCGCAGCACCGGGCTGGTCTGCAGCATGGCGCCCATCGCGTTCCAGGTCTCGAACATCTCGCGGCCGTAGATGCCCTTCACGGTGAGCATGTGCGTGACGATCTTCCCCCAGTCCACGCTGAACGGACCGGTCGGCAGGCCGAGCATCGCGATCCGGCCGCCGTGGTTCATGTTGTCGATCATCGCGGGCAGTGCGCTCGGCGCCCCGCTCATCTCGAAGCCGATGTCGAATCCTTCGCGCATGCCCAGCGCGCGTTGCGCATCCGCGATGTCCTCGCGGGAGACGTCGACGACCGCGTCGGCGCCCATCTCGCGGGCGAGCTCCAGCCGAGGGGCGCTCACGTCGGTCGCGGTGATGAAGCGGGCCCCCACGTGGCGGGCGATCGCGATCGCCATGAGTCCGATCGGGCCGCAGCCGGTGACGAGCACGTCCTCTCCGACGAGGGGGAAAGCCAGCGCGGTGTGCACGGCGTTGCCCAGCGGGTCGAAGATCGCGCCGAGTTCGGGCGTCACATCGGCGTGATGCACCCACACGTTCGTCGCGGGCAGGGTGAGGTACTCCGCGTAGGCGCCGTCGCGCTGCACGCCGAGGCCGATGGTGCGGATGCACATCTGCCGGCGGCCGGCACGGCAGTTGCGACACATGCCGCACACGATGTGCCCCTCGCCGGAGACCCGGTCGCCGACAGAGATGTCATGCACCAGGGGTCCGACCTCGACGACCTCGCCGTAGAACTCGTGCCCGGGGATGAGCGGCGCCTTCACCGCGGAGGCGGCCCAGTCGTCCCAGCGCTGGATGTGCAGGTCGGTGCCGCAGATGCCGGTGCGGAGCACGCGTATGACCACCTCGTCGGGTCCGGCCACGGGGTCCGGCCGGTCGATGAGCTCGAGGCCCGCGTGCGGGCCGTCCTTGTAGAGAGCCTTCATGCTTCGATCCCACCGCGAACGACCCTGTAGATCAATCCCCACTGTCTGGAGCGAGCTTTAAGCATCGCTACATGCTTGACTGGACATATGCAGTTGCAGCAGCTTCAGATCCTCCGCGAGCTCGGCGCGCTCGGCAGCGTGACCGCCGTCGCGGAGGCCCTGCGCGTTACGCCCTCCGCCGTCTCCCAGCAGCTCGCGGCGCTGCAGCGCGGGGTGCGGGCCCCGTTGACGCGCAAACAGGGACGCACGCTCGTGCTGACGCCCGCCGGAGAGGCGCTCGCCGAGGCGGGCGCGGCTGCGCTCGACGCGATGGCCGCCGCGCGATCCGCCGTGGATGAGTTCGAGGCCACGGAAGGCGGCGTCGTCACGGTCAGCGGGTTCCTCAGCGCGGCGCAGGCGCTGTTCGGCCCCCTCATCCGCGCACTCGGAACCGGACCCGACGTCCCGGCGATCCGCTTCACCGACGAGGACGTCGCGCAGAGCGACTTCCCGGCTCTCACCGCGCGCTACGACCTCGTGCTCGCGCACCGCATGGAGCACAGCCCGCCGTGGCCGAAGACCGGGATCCGCGTGCTCACCCTCGCCGCGGAACCGCTCGATGTGGCGCTCTCCCCCGAGCATCCGCTCGCACAGCGCGCATCGCTGCGCCCGGCCGACGTGGTGGGCGAGCGCTGGGTGACGAGCCGGGCCGGGTACTCCCCCGATGACGTGCTGCGCACGATCTCCGCCATCACGAACCGGCCGGCCGAGATCGTGCACCGGATCAACGACTACGGCGTCGCCGCGTCCGTGATCGCGACGGGTGACGTGATCGGCGTGCTCCCCCGCTACACCTCGCCGGGCACGGATGCGGTCGTGCGCCGTCCGCTGCAGTACGTCAGCACCAACCGGATGATCGATGTGCTCGCCCGGCCGGAGAACCTGCGGCGGCGCTCCGTGCGCCTCGTCTCCGACGCGCTGCGCAAGGTCATGGCCGATCTGACCGGCTGAGGCGCACCCTGCCCCGCGTCGCCCCCTCGGATCGGAGTGATCTTCTAGGCTCGGAGGATGACGGTCGAGACCAACCCGCTGCTCACGCCCTCCCCCCTCCCCTACGCGCTGCCCGACTACGGCCGCATCCGCGTGGAGCACTACCTCCCCGCGTTCCGGCTGGGGTTCGAGGAGCAGCTCGCCGAGATCCGTCGGATCACGATGGTGCGGTCGATGCCGACGTTCGAGAACACGATGGTCGCCCTGGAGCAGAGCGGCGAGCTCCTGGACCGCGCATCCCACGCGTTCTACACCGTGGCCTCTGCGGATGCCACGGCCGAGATCCAGGCGATCGATGAGGAGCTCGCTCCGCTGATGGCCGCCCACCAGGACGCGATCCTGCTCGATGCGGCTCTCTACTGGCGGATCTCGCAGCTCCACGACCAGATCGATGCCCTGCCGCTGGAGCCCGAGCAACGGCGCCTCGTCGAGCGCTGGCATCGCGAGATGACACTCGCCGGCGCGGCACTCGACGAGTCGGCCAAGGCCCGGCTCACCGAGCTCAACCAGCGGATCTCCTCGCTCAGCACCATCTTCGAGAAGAACCTGCTCGCGGACACGAACGAGCTGGCCGTCGTGTTCGACGACGCGGCCGACCTCGACGGCCTGAGCGCCGGAGAGCTGTCTGCGGCCGCGCGCGCCGCTTCCGAGCGCGGGCTCGAGGGCAAGCACCTGCTTGCGCTCCCCCTGTTCACCGGCCACCCGGCGCTCGCGGCACTCAGGAACCGGGAGAGCCGGCGTCGCGTCATGGAAGCCTCGCGCTCTCGCGGAGCGCGCGGCGGCGAGCACGACAATCGCGGCGTCCTCGCAGAGATCGCGAGCCTCCGGGCCGAACGTGCGGCGCTCCTCGGCTACGCGTCCCACGCCGCCGCGGTGACGGCCGATGAGACGGCGGGCACGCCGGAAGCCGTGGAGCGCATGCTGCGCGAACTCGCGGTGCCGGCCGCCCGCAACGCGGCCGCCGAGCGCGCGGCCCTGCAACGGCTGATCGACGACACGGAGACGTCGCCCTTCCCCCTGGAAGCGCACGACTGGGCGTTCTACACGGAGAAGCTGCGCACGGCGCAGTACGACATCGACACGGCGGCTCTGCGCCCCTGGTTCGAGGCGGAGCGGGTGCTGCGGGACGGCGTGTTCGCGGCGGCCGGCCTGCTGTACGGGCTCACCTTCACCGAGCGGCCCGACCTGCCCGTCTACCACCCGGGTGCGCGGACGTTCGAGGTGTTCCAGGAGGACGGATCCGCGCTCGGTCTGTACGTGCTGGATCTGTACACCCGCGACAGCAAGCGGGGCGGCGCATGGATGAATCCGATCGTGAGCCAGTCCGCGCTGCGCGGCACGCTTCCCGTCGTCGCGAACAACCTGAACGTCTCGCAGCCCGCCGACGGCGAGCCGACGCTGCTCACCCTCGATGAGGTGAACACGCTGTTCCACGAGTTCGGGCACGCGCTGCACGGGCTGTTCTCCGAAGTGACGTATCCGCACTTCTCCGGCACCAACGTGTTCCGCGACTTCGTCGAGTTCCCGAGCCAGGTCAACGAGATGTGGATGCTGTGGCCCGAGATCGTCGATGCCTACGCGCGGCATCACGAGTCCGGCGAACCGCTCCCGGCCGGTCTCGTCGAACGACTGAGGGCGACCGAGACCTTCAACCAGGGCTTCGAGACCAGCGAGTACCTCGCGGCGGCATGGCTCGACCAGACTCTGCACACGCTGCCCGCGGGCGATGCGATCCAGGACGTCGCGGCCTTCGAAGCCGCGGCCCTCGCGGACATCGGGCTGGATGATCCCGCCGTGCCCACGCGCTACTCCTCTGCCTACTTCGCCCATGTGTTCTCCGGGGGCTACAGCGCGGGTTACTACTCGTACATCTGGAGCGAGGTCCTCGACGCCGACACCGTCGAGTGGTTCCGCGAGAACGGCGGCGCCCGACGCGCCAACGGCGAGCGGTTCCGTCGGCGTCTGCTGGGCGTGGGCGGAGCCAAGGATCCGCTCGAGGCCTACCGCGACTTCCGCGGACGCGACGCGGAGATCGCGCCTCTGCTGAAGCGACGCGGCCTCGATCGCTGACCGCACGCCGCGGATCGGGTGAGCCCCTGTCGGGGACGGGGCGCCCGACCTAGGCTGGTGGCGGACGCGGCGATGGACGCCGCGGCCGCGAGGAGGATCCGATGTCCGTGTTCTCGGAAGAGCCCTACGACGCCACGACCCCGGTCGATCTGCCACCGGCCTCGCTCGCCGCGGTCCACCGGACCGGGTTGCGGATCGACGACCTCGGATCCACGTTCGACGCGGCCTTCGGCGCGCTCGGCAAGGCGATCGCCGCGGGATCGCTCACACCGTCGGGACCCGCGGTCGCGGTCTATCGCGGCGACCCGATGGAGGTCTTCGATCTCGATGTCGGCTTCCCGGTCGATGAGGCGCTGTCCGCATCCCTCACGGTCGACGGGCTCGAGATCGTGGCCGCCGAGCTGCCCAGCGGACCTGCGCTGGCGACGACCGTGATCGGCCCCTATGACGGGCTCGGTGAGGCCTGGGCCCGGCTCGCCGGCGAGAGCACCGCGCTCGGGCACAGCCCCGCCGGCGTCTGGATCGAGGTGTACGTGTCCGATCCGAGCGTCACCGCCCCCGCCGAACTGCGGACGGACCTGATCCTCCCGGTCCTGCGCTGAGTCAGGGCGCCGCTCAGGCGCTCTTGCGCTTGCGCGCGAGCACCAGCGTGGGCGGAGCGCCTTCGTCGACGGCGGCGCGGGTCACGACGACCTTCTGCACGTCCTCGGTCGAGGGGATCTCGAACATGATCGGTCCGAGCACGTCCTCGAGGATCGCACGGAGTCCGCGGGCGCCGGTCTTGCGCTCGACGGCGAGGTCTGCGATCGACTGCAGCGCGTCATCCTCGAACTCGAGCTCCACGCCGTCGAGCTGGAACATCCGCTGATACTGCTTCACCAGCGCGTTGCGCGGCCCGGTGAGGATGTCGATGAGGGCGGCCTGGTCGAGTGGGGAGACCGAGGCGACGACCGGCAGCCGGCCGATGAACTCGGGGATCAGACCGAACTTGTGCAGATCCTCCGGGAGCACCTCGCTGAACAGATCCAGATCCTTGCCTTTGTCATGCAGCGGAGCGCCGAACCCGACACCATGCTTGCCGACGCGGGAGGAGACGATGTCCTCGAGCCCCGCGAATGCCCCGGCGACGATGAACAGCACGTTCGTGGTGTCGATCTGCAGGAACTCCTGATGCGGGTGCTTGCGACCGCCCTGCGGCGGCACCGAGGCGACCGTGCCCTCGAGGATCTTGAGCAGCGCCTGCTGCACGCCCTCACCCGAGACATCACGGGTGATCGACGGGTTCTCCGCCTTGCGCGCGATCTTGTCGATCTCGTCGATGTAGATGATGCCCTGCTCAGCGCGCTTGACGTCGTAGTCGGCAGCCTGAATCAGCTTGAGCAGGATGTTCTCCACATCCTCGCCGACGTAGCCCGCCTCCGTGAGCGCAGTGGCATCGGCGACCGCGAACGGCACGTTCAGTCGCTTCGCCAGGGTCTGCGCGAGGTAGGTCTTGCCGCAGCCCGTGGGGCCGATCATCAGGATGTTGCTCTTGGCGATCTCGATCTCGTCGGCCTTCTGCTCGGCCGGCTGCAGCGTTCCGTGGGCGCGCACGCGCTTGTAGTGGTTGTAGACCGCGACCGAGAGGGCGCGCTTGGCCTGGTCCTGCCCGACGACGTACTCCTCGAGGAAGGAGAAGATCTCGCGGGGCTTGGGCAGGTCGAACTCCGCGACCTCGCCGTTGGCGGACTCCGCCATGCGCTCTTCGATGATCTCGTTGCAGAGTTCGACGCACTCGTCGCAGATGTAGACGCCGGGCCCGGCGATGAGCTGCTGGACCTGCTTCTGGCTCTTGCCGCAGAACGAGCACTTGAACAGGTCGGCGCTCTCACCGATGCGTGCCATGTGCGTCCTCCTTCGAGACGTGGTCCGCGGTCGCCTCCGTGTTGTCACAAGGGGCGATCACGGCGTGGGAACACCGTGCGGCGTTGCCGCTGTTCGAGCCTAACCGCTGCATCCGACATCCGGCCGCATCGCCACGGATCCCCCGCGCCGCGCCGCTCCGCGCACGGCGAACACGCTCGGATCCGAGTCCTCACGACGAACGGCCCGCCTCCCGAGGTGCGGGGGCGGGCCGTTCGAGCCTTCGACGGGCTGGTCGTGCGCGATCAGACCATGCTCTTCGGGTGCCAGACCGTCTTCACCTCGGTGAAGGCGGCGATCCGCTGCGGCGAGGCCACGACCTCGCCCGGAGCCAGCACGCGCTTGAGCGTGTCGGCGGCCGCGATCTGCAGATCGACCCAGTCGATCCCGCCCGCTCCCGCCAGGTCCAGCGCGTTGACGTCGGCGTGCGCGGCGAGCCAGGGCGCGAGCTCGGCCGGGGATCCCGTGAGCACGTTCACCACACCGCCCGGCACATCGCTCGTGGCGAGCACCTCGGCGAGGCTGATCGCCGAGAGCGGGTACTGCTCGCTCGCCACGACGACGACCGCATTGCCGGCCACGAGCGCCGGGGCGACCACGGAGACGAGGCCCAGCAGCGCCGACTCCTGCGGTGCGACGATGGCGACGACGCCGGTCGGCTCGGGTGCGGAGATGTTGAAGTAGGCGCCTGCGACCGGGTTCAGGTTGCCGGCGATCTGGGCGTACTTGTCGCACCAGCCCGCATACCAGACCCACAGATCGATCGCCTCGTCGACCTGAGCGCCGGCGGCGGCCGCCGACACGCCCTGCTGGGCCACGATCTCGTCGACGAACTGTGCGCGACGGCCCTCGAGCACCTCGGCCACGCGGTACAGCACCTGGCCGCGGTTGTAGGCGGTCGCCTTGGCCCAGCCGGCCTGCGCCGTGCGCGCGGCCTTGACCGCGTCGCGGGCGTCCTTGCGCGACGCCTGGGCGGCGTTCGCGAGGAAAGCGCCCTTCGGGGTGGTGACCTCGTAGGTGCGCCCCGATTCGCTGCGCGGGAACGCGCCGCCGATCGCGAGCTTGTAGGTCTTGGGAACGGTCAGACGCGCGCTCATGCCGCGGATCCCTTCTTCAGCGCCTTGGCTTCGCTCTTGGTCTCGTCCTGCCGGCCCAGCGCACGCGGGGCGACCGCGGCCGGACGCAGGTAGGCGGCGAGGCCCTGCTTGCCGCCTTCACGGCCGTAGCCCGACTCCTTGTAGCCGCCGAACGGGCTGGACGGATCGAACCGGTTGAACGTGTTGGCCCACACGACGCCCGCGCGCAGGCGGTCGGCGACGGCGAGGATCCTGGATCCCTTGTCGCTCCATACTCCTGCGGAGAGGCCGTATGGGGTGTTGTTCGCCTTCGCGATCGCCTCGGCCGGGGTGCGGAAGGTCAGCACCGACAGCACGGGACCGAACACCTCCTCGCGGGCGATGCGGTGCGACGCCTCGACGCCGGTGAAGATCGTCGGGGCGAACCAGAAGCCCTTCTCCGGGATCACGCAATCGGCGGTCCAGCGCTGCGCCCCCTCGTCCTCGCCGACCTGGCTGAGCTCGCGGATCCTGGCCAGCTGCTCGGCCGAGTTGATCGCGCCGATGTCGGTGTTCTTGTCGAGCGGGTCGCCGAGGCGCAGCGTCGACAGGCGCGACTTCAGCCGGTCGATGACCTCGTCGTGGATCGATTCCTGCACGAGCAGGCGGCTGCCGGCGCAGCAGACGTGGCCCTGGTTGAAGAAGATGCCGTTGACGATGCCTTCGATGGCCTGATCGATCGGCGCGTCGTCGAACACGATGTTCGCCGCCTTGCCGCCGAGCTCCAGCGTGAGCGCCTTTCCGGTGCCGGCGACGGTGCGGGCGATCTCGCGCCCCACCGCGGTCGACCCGGTGAAGGCGACCTTGTCGACGTCGGGGTGGCGGACCAGCGCCGCGCCGGTGGCGCCGGCACCCGTGATGATGTTCACCACTCCGGCCGGAAGGTCGGCCTGCTGCAGGATCTCCGCGAAGATCAGCGCCGTGAGCGACGTGGTCTCGGCGGGCTTCAGCACGACCGTGTTGCCGGCGGCGAGGGCCGGTGCGACCTTCCACGCGAGCATGAGCAGCGGGAAGTTCCACGGGATGACCTGACCGGCCACGCCGTGCGCGGACGGGTTCGGTCCGGCGCCCGCGTAGTCGAGCTTGTCCGCCCAGCCGGCGTAGTAGAAGAACCACGAGGCGACGAGGGGCACGTCCACGTCGCGGGATTCCTTGATCGGCTTGCCGTTGTCGAGGCTCTCCGCCACGGCGAGTTCGCGGGCGCGCTCCTGCACGAGGCGCGCGATGCGGAACAGGTATTTGCCGCGGTCGCGACCGCTCATCTTCGACCACACCTTGGTGTAGGCGCGGCGCGCGGCGGCGACGGCGAGATCGACGTCCTCATCCGACGCGTGCGCGATCGTGGCGATGCGCGACTCGTCCGCGGGCGAGATCGTGCCGAACGAGGCGCCGCGCCCCTCGACGAACTCGCCGTCGATGAACAGGCCGTACTCGTCCTTCAGTGTGAGGATGCTCCGCGACTCGGGCGCGGGCGCGTATTCCAGGAATCCCATGCGTGGTCCTCCGTCAGTCGATCGTGACGTAGTCGGGGCCGGAGTAGTGGCCGGTGGTCAGCTTCTGTCGCTGCAGCAGCACGTCGTTCAGCAGGCTGGAGGCGCCGAAGCGGAACAGGTGCGGCTGCAGCCACTCCTCCCCGACCGTCTCGGCGACGTGCACCAGGTACTTGACCGCATCCTTCGAGGAGCGGATCCCGCCGGCCGGCTTCACGCCGATCTTCTCGCCGGTGAGCCGGTGCCAGTCGCGCACGGCCTCGAGCATGAGCAGCGTGACCGGCAGCGTGGCCGCCGGAGCGACCTTGCCGGTGGACGTCTTGATGAAGTCGCCTCCGGCCAGCATGCCCAGCCACGACGCGCGCTTGATGTTGTCGTAGGTGTTCAGCTCACCCGTCTCGAGGATGATCTTGAGCGAGGCGGACGTCCCGTCCCCGCGGCGGCAGGCGTCCTTGACGGCGACGATCTGCTCGAACACCTGTCCGTAGCGCCCGGAGAGGAACGCGCCGCGGTCGATCACCATGTCGATCTCGTCGGCGCCGGCCTCCACCGCGTCACGGGTGTCCGCGAGCTTCACGGCCAGCGAGGCGCGCCCGCTCGGGAACGCCGTCGCGACGGCGGCGACGGAGATGCCGCCGTCGTCCGGGTCGCCGTGCCGCGCACCGAGCGCCTCGACGGCGTAGGGCACCATGTCGCCGTACACGCACACCGCGGCGACCGAGGGGCAGGACGGATCGGAGGCGTCGGGCAGCTTGGCCTTGGAGACCAGCGAGCGCACCTTGCCCGGGGTGTCGGCGCCCTCGAGCGTCGTGAGGTCGATGAGGCGCACGATCGTGTCGAGGGCCCAGGCCTTCGAGGTGGTCTTGATCGAGCGCGTGCCGAGCGCGGCGGAGCGCTGCTCCAGGCCCACCGCGTCCACGCCGGGGAGGCCGTGCAGGAATCGGCGCAGTGTGAGGTCGTCGGGTTCGCCGCCGAGCACCTCCAGCGCGGTGCGCCGTGCGAGTTCGGTCGTCGTCACTGGTCCTCCAAGAGGGTCCGGGCGGTCGCCTCGTCGGTGACCACCATCGTGCACAGGTTCGCGGTCACGACCGTGCGGGCGATGTCGTGCTTCGCCTCTCCGGCCGTGACGAAGACGGCGGTGCGCGCCTCGCGCAGCCGCTCGAGACTGAGCCCGACCGTGCGGGCGTCGAGCTCGGGATCCACGATGTTGCCGTCGGCGTCGATGTAGCGGCCCAGCACATCGCCGACCGCACCGCGGCGGGCCAGCTCGTCGATGTCCTGGACGCTCAGGTAGCCGTTCTCGACGTGCGCGGACCGGGCGTCGCAGACGCCCGCCGTGAAGAGGTAGGCGTCGGCCTGCGCGGCCTGCTCGAGGACGCCCGCGACGGTGCGGTCGCGCTCGATCGCCTGCTTGGTCTCGAGCCGCTCGAGGATCGCGGGGCTGGGCAGCAGCGCGACGTGCCCCGACGCGCGCTGCGCGATCGTGGCGGCGAGGGAGGCGGCGCCTCCTGGACGGCGGTTCACGCTCACGCCGCCGTTCATCTGCACCACCGTGACGCCGCGCGCCCAGCCCTCGGCCATGCGCTCGGCGATCGCGGTGAGCGTTCGTCCCCAGCTCACGGCGAGGGTCTTCGGCACCGGGCGGAGGGCCGCGAGGTGATCCGCGGCGCCTTGCGCGACCCGGCCGAGGGTCTCGGTGTCGCTCGGCCCGTTCGGCACGACGACCGCGTCGGCGAGTCCGAAGCGCTCGCGCAGCTCCCGCTCGATGCCGAGCTTGCGCGCGCGCGGGTGCACGATCTCGATCCGCACGATGCCGTCGATGCGGGCCTGCTGCAGCAGCCGCCCGACCTTCCAGCGCGAGATGCCCAGGAGGCCGCCGATCTCGTCCTGAGTCTTGTCCTCGTCGTAGTACAGCTCCGCCACACGGACGGCGAGCAGCTCGTCGTCGTCGATGGCGGATCGGGGCATGCTCCGAGAGTACCCTTCACCACACGCACGCGCACGAAACTGCTCATATGAGCAATCGCCCTCGCTCACCCGCGCAACCGGAGCGGGGACGCGAGAGGGCGGCCCGGAATCGGATCCGGGCCGCCCTCTCGCGGCATGTCAGCAGGTCAGCTCAGCGACTGACGCTTGCGGCTCGTCAGCACCTGGTCGACGATGCCGTACTCCTTGGCCTGCTCTGCGGAGAGGATGTTGTCGCGATCGATGTCGCGGTTGACCTTCGCCACCGGCTGACCGGTGTGCTTGGCCATCGTCTCCTCCAGCCAGGTGCGCATGCGCAGGATCTCCGCCGCCTGGATCTCGATGTCCGAGGCCTGCCCCTGGCCGGCCTCGCCCATCGCGGGCTGGTGCATCAGGACGCGCGCGTTCGGCAGCGCGAGACGCTTGCCTGGCGCACCCGCCGCGAGCAGGACGGAGGCGGCCGAGGCCGCCTGCCCCAGCACGACCGTCTGGATCTGCGGAGCGACGTACTGCATCGTGTCGTAGATCGCGGTCATCGCCGTGAAGGATCCGCCGGGCGAGTTGATGTACATCGTGATGTCGCGCTCGGAGTCCTGGCTCTCCAGGACCAGCAGCTGCGCCATCACGTCATCGGCGGACGCGTCGTCCACCTGCACGCCGAGGAAGATCACGCGGTCCTCGAACAGCTTGTTGTAGGGGTCCTGGCGCTTGAAGCCGTACGCGGTGCGCTCCTCGAACTGAGGAAGGACGTAGCGGCTCGAGGGCAGGGTGCCGGCGGACCGGAACGTGGGTGTGTACATGGGTGTCCTCTCCAGCCTTACTTGTCCGCGCCCGTGCCGCCGCCGCCGTGCACGTCACTGGCGTGCTCGCGCATGTGGTCGACGAAGCCGTAGTCGAGAGCCTCGGAGGCGGTGAACCAGCGGTCCCGGTCGCCGTCCTCGTTGATCTGCTCCACCGTCTTGCCGGTCTGCGCGGCGGTGATCTCGGCGAGGCGCTGCTTCATCGACAGGATGAGCTGCGCCTGCGTCTGGATGTCGCTCGACGTGCCGCCGAAGCCGCCGTGGGGCTGGTGCAGCAGCACGCGCGCGTTCGGCGTGATGTAGCGCTTGCCCTTGGTGCCGCTCGTCAGCAGCAGCTGACCCATCGAGGCCGCCATGCCGATGCCGACCGTGACGATGTCGTTCGGCACGAACTGCATCGTGTCGTAGATCGCCATGCCCGCGGTGATGGATCCGCCGGGCGAGTTGATGTAGAGGTAGATGTCCTTCTCTGGGTCCTCTGCGGCGAGAAGGAGGATCTTGGCGCAGATCTCGTTGGCGTTCTCGTCCCGCACCTCGGATCCCAGCCAGATGATGCGATCCTTCAGCAGCCTGTCGAAGACGCTCGTCGCGACCAGGGGTTCAGCCATTTCAGCTCCTGTTTCCGTGTTCGGTGTTTCGAATCTACCGGCGACAACGCACGCGCCCGGCCGTGTTCGCCGTCGGCATATCAGGCGTCGTCGCCCGCGATCTCGTGGGCGTAGGCGGTCATCGACCGGTGATAGCGGGGCATGTGCGGAACCAGGGCCAGGATCGCGACGCCCAGCCCGCGCTCGGGGTGCCCGGCACTGGCCAGCGCGAGCGCGTGCATCGCGGCGATCGCGTCGCGGTAGACGGATTCGGGGTGCGCAGCGTGCTCGGCCTCGATGAGCTCGAGGGCGCCCTGCACGTCGCCGAGGTTGCGCAGCGAGCTCGCGAGCTGGATGGTGGCCTGGGCGCGGCGGTCGTCGTCCAGACCGAGCTCGAGCGCACGCCGGTAGAGCGGGACTGCCTCCTCTGGACGCCCCGCGGAGTCGCGGGCGCCGGCGCGCTCGAAGGCGGCATCGGCGTCATCGGGTCCGCGCTCGGCGGCGAGCGCGTCGATCCGCGCGATCACCTGGTCGTCGACGAGACCGCCCGCGGCGGCCTCCCAGACGGCGTCGATCCGCTCCTGCCAGTCGTCCATGTCTGTCCTCGGTCTCGTGTTCGGTGGGTGCGAAGAGGGCGGGTGCATGATGCACCCGCCCTCTTCCGGATCGTGGATCCGGTGCTTACTCGGCGTCAGCGGCCTTGTCGGCCGCCTTCTTGGCCGGGGCCTTGCGCGCGGCCGGCTTCTTGGCCGCAGGCTTCTCCTCGGCGGCCTTCTCCTCGGCCGGAGCCTCGTCGGCGTCGGCTGCCTTCTTGGCCGGAGCCTTCTTGGCGGGAGCCTTCTTGGCCGGGGCCTTCTTCGCGGGCTTCTCCTCAGCCGGAGCCTCGGCAGCGTCCTCGGCCTCGTCGTCGGTGGCGACGAATCCGGTCAGGTCCACGGCCTTGCCGTTGGAGTCGACCACGGTGACCTTGCCCAGCGCGACCGCGAGGGCCTTGTTGCGGGCGACCTCGCCGACCAGGACGGGCAGCTGGTTCGCGGACTGCAGCGCCTCGACGAACTCCTGCGGAGCCATGCCGTACTGCGCGGCCGACTGGATCAGGTACTGGCTGAGCTCGTCCTGCGAGACCTGGACGTTCGCGTCCTCGGCGATCGAGTCGAGCAGCACCTGGGTGCGGAACTGCTTGGTGCTCGCCTCGGTGACCTCGGCGCGGTGCTCGTCGTCCTCCAGGCGGCCCTCGCCCTCGAGGTGGTTGTGCACCTCGTCCTCGATGAGCTGCGGCGGAACCGGGATCTCGATCTTCTCGAGCAGGGTCTCGATGAGCTTGTCGCGCGCAGAGGAGGCCTGGGCGAACACGCCCTGCTGCTCGACCGACTCGCGCAGGCTGTCGCGCAGCTCGGCGATCGTGTCGAACTCGCTCGCGATCTGCGCGAAGTCGTCGTCCGCCTCGGGCAGCTCGCGCTCCTTGACGGCCTTGACCGTGACGGAGACCTCGGCGTCCTCGCCCGCGTGGTCGCCACCGACCAGCTTCGAGCGGAACGTGGTGTCCTCACCCGCGGTGAGCGAGTCGATCGCGTCGTCGATGCCCTCGAGCAGCTCGCCGGAGCCGACCTCGTAGGAGACGCCCTCCGCGCGGTCGATCTCGGCGCCGTCGATGGCGGCGACCAGGTCGAGCTCGACGAAGTCGCCGCTCTTCGCGGGACGGTCGACGGGGACCAGGGTGCCGAAGCGGGCGCGCAGGCGGTCGAGCTCTGCGTCCAGAGCGGCCTCATCGGCCTCGATGGCGTCGACGGTCACGGTGATGCCGTCGAGCGACGGGACCTCGATCTCGGGACGGACATCGACCTCGACCTCGACCTTGAGGTCGCCGGAGAAGTCCTTCTCGTTCGGCCACTCGATGACCTCGGCCGAGGGACGACCGACGATGCGGAGGTTGTGCTCGAGCGACGCCTCGCGGAAGAAGGTGTCCAGACCCTCGTTGACGGCGTGCTCGATGACGGCGCCGCGGCCGACGCGCTGGTCGATGATCGGCGCGGGCACCTTGCCCTTGCGGAAGCCGGGGATCTGCACGTCCTGCGCGATGTGCTCGTACGCGTGCGCGATGCTGGGCTTGAGGTCCTCGGGGGTGACCGTGATGTGCAGCTTGACCCGGGTCGGGGCAAGCTTCTCGACGGTGCTGTTCGCCATGCTGGTGTGCTCTCCTTGTGAATGTCCCGCGTGTATCGCGACGCGGTTGTGAGGTCTGGGGGCTCGTCCGACCCTGCGGGTCGGCCTTCGCACTGGGCGCATCTCCGGACGCTTCTCCGCCGGAGCCTCGCCTGTCGGCCTCGGACAGCGACGCGAGCGATCCGTCGGATCACTCTCGTCACTGCTGTCGGGGCGACAGGATTTGAACCTGCGACCTCCCGCTCCCAAAGCGGGCGCTCTACCAAGCTGAGCTACGCCCCGGGTAGGAACCCGCGCGCGCGGGAACGGCCTTCACGAGTCTAACGGAACAGAGCACCCTCGCCAGTCAGGTATGCTCGTGGATGTCCCGCGGCGTTGCATCGCGGGTCCGGCTCCTCGCCCGGCGAGGATCCGGGGCTGTAGCTTAATGGTAAAGCCTCTGTCTTCCAAACAGATGACGCGAGTTCGATTCTCGTCAGCCCCTCCACGTCTCCCTCCCCTCCTCCGCCATGGGATCTCCGGTCGCCGTCGCGCTCCCTGGTCCACGGCGTAGAGTTCGCTGCGTCGAAGGGAACGGCCATGGAGATCACCCCCGCGCGCATCGCATCGCTCGAACCGGACGAGGTCTTCGTCTTCGGGTCCAACGCCGAAGGGCAGCACGGCGGCGGTGCCGCCCTCATCGCGTATGAGAGCTTCGGCGCCGTGTGGGGCGAGGGCCACGGCCATCACGGCCAGACGTACGCGATCGACACCATGAGCGGGCTCGACGTCCTCGCCGCCGAGGCGGAGAGGTTCGTGGCGTACGCCTCCGCGCACCCCTCGCTGCGTTTCCTGCTCACCCCCGTGGGGTGCGGAATCGCGGGCTACACGCCCGCCGAGGTCGCACCGCTGTTCACCGGGCTCCCCGCCAACGTCACCCGTCCGGCGGCCTTCCTCCCGTACCTCTGAGGCCGATGCCCGCGTCGTGCGGGTCTCCTCGCCCGTGCCGGCGCCGCACCGACCGGGATACGACGAGAGCCCCCGCCGAAGCGGGGGCTCTCGTGTGCGTGCGTGCGGGAGGCGTCAGGCCTGTCCGCGGCGCTCGCGCAGCTGTGCGAGGGCATCGCCGAGAAGCTGCTCGGCCTCCTCGTCGGTGCGGCGCTCCTTCACATAGGCGAGGTGCGTCTTGTAGGGCTCCGCCTTCGCGATCTCGGGCGGGTTCTCCTTGTCGCGTCCGGCCGGCAGGCCGGAGTGCGGGTGGTCGATGATGTCCGGGATCTCCTCCTCGGGCAGGCCCGCCGCGAAGTACCGGACGGTCTCGTTGCCGAGTCCGTCCCAGTACGAGATCGCGATGCGGTCGGCGTGATAGCCGTGGTCCTGCTCGCCCATCGGGCCGGATCCGACCCTCGTTCCTCGGATCGCGTTGCCGCCGGTCGCCATCAGATCGCCTCGAATTTCGTGATCAGGCCGAGTCCCACGACCGCGACGAACCAGACCAGCGCCAGCACGACCGTGAACCGGTTGAGGTTCCGCTCGGCGAGACCGCTGGACCCCACGGCGGAGGACATGCCGCCCCCGAACATGTCGGAGAGGCCTCCGCCGCGCCCCTTGTGGAGCAGGATCAGAAGGGTCAGCAGGACGCTGGTGATGCCCAGCAGCACCTGCAGGATGAACTGGAGAATATCCACGGATCGGCCTTTCGCTCGGGCCCGCACGGGCGTGCGGATCCCGGGTAACGGTCAATTATACGTCGAGACGTCCCCGCCCCTCGGGGCGGGGACGCGTGTCACACTCCGACGTGCTTCTGATAGCGCACGATCGCGGCGAACTCGTCGACGACAAGGCTCGCCCCGCCGACCAGCGCACCGTCCACGTCGGGCTCGCGCATGAACCCGGCGATGTTCGCCGACTTCACCGATCCGCCATAGAGGATCCGGGTGCGCGCCGCCGCCTCGTCGCCGAGGACCTTCGCGATCACGCCGCGCAGAACGGCGCAGACGTCCTGCGCCTGCTGCGGAGTCGCGGCCTGGCCCGAGCCGATGGCCCAGACGGGCTCGTATGCGACGACGATGTCCGCCTTCGCGTCGAGACCCTGCAGCGCCGCCTCGAGCTGACCGGCGGGAACGGCGCTCGCGCCGAACTTCTCCAGGTCCTCCGCCGTCTCGCCGACGCAGACCACGGGCACCAGGCCGTGCTTGATCGCGGCCTTGGTCTTGGCCGCGACGACCTCATCGCTCTCGGCGTGGTATTCGCGCCGCTCCGAGTGGCCGATGATGACGTAGCTCGCGTCCAGCTTGGCCAGGAACGCGCCGGAGATCTCACCGGTGTACGCGCCAGAGTCATGCTGCGACAGATCCTGCGCGCCGAACGCGAACGGGATCTTGTCCGCGTCGATCAGCGTCTGGACGCTGCGCAGATCGGTGAACGGCGGGAACACCGCCACCTCGACCGTGCCGTCCTCGTGCTTGGCGTCCTTGAGCGTCCAGTGCAGCTTCTGCACGAACGCGACCGCCTGCAGGTGGTCGAGGTTCATCTTCCAGTTGCCCGCGATCAGCGGGGTTCTGTTGTTCACACCCATCCGAGGACCTCCAGTCCGGGGAGCTTCTTGCCCTCGAGGAACTCGAGGCTCGCGCCCCCGCCCGTCGAGATGTGACCGAACTGGTCATCCGCGAAACCGAGCTGACGCACGGCTGCGGCGGAGTCGCCGCCACCGACGACGCTCAAACCGTCGGTCTCGGTCAGCGCCTGCGCGACGGCCTTGGTGCCGGCGGCGAAAGCGGGGAACTCGAACACGCCCATGGGCCCGTTCCAGAACACGGTCTTGGATCCGCGGATCGCATCCGCGAAGCGTGCCGCGGTGTCGGGCCCGATGTCGAGCCCGATGCCCGAGGCGCCGAAGGACGTCGCCTCGATCGCGTCGGCGGCGGCGACCTCGTGAGCCGCATCGGCGGAGAACGATGCCGCGACCACCACGTCGGTGGGGAGCACGAGCTCCACGCCGCGCTCGGCCGCTTCGGCGATGTAGCCGCGCACGGTGTCGAGCTGGTCCTTCTCCAGCAGGCTGGAGCCGACCGCGTGGCCCTGCGCCGCGAGGAACGTGAACAGCATGCCGCCACCGACGAGCAGGCGGTCGACCCGCGGCAGCAGGTGCGAGATCACGCCGAGCTTGTCGGAGACCTTCGATCCGCCGAGCACCACCGTGTAGGGGCGCTCGGGGTTCTCGGTGAGGCGGTCGAGGACCTTGAGCTCGGCCTCGATGAGCAGTCCGGCCGCGGACGGCAGGATCTGCGCGAGGTCGTAGACGCTGGCCTGCTTGCGGTGCACGACGCCGAAGCCGTCGGAGACGAGCGCGTCGCCGAGGGCGGCGAGCTGCTCCGCGAAGGCATGGCGCTCCGCGTCGTCCTTCGACGTCTCCCCCGGGTTGAAGCGGAGGTTCTCGAGCACGACGACGCCACCGGGCTGGAGGGTCGCGACGGCTTCCTGCGCCGAGGCGCCGACGGTGTCGGCCGCGAACGCGACCGGCTGCTCGAGCAGCTCGCCCAGGCGGGCCGCGACCGGCGCCAGGCTGTACTGCGGGTCGGGGGCGCCCTCAGGACGACCGAGGTGGGAGCACACGATCACGCGGGCCCCCTGGTCGATGAGGGCCTTGAGGGTCGGCACCGACGCTCGAACACGGCCATCGTCCGTTATGACGCCGTCCCGCAGGGGGACGTTGAGGTCACAACGGACGATGACACGGGTTCCTTCGAGCGAACCGACCGATTCCTTCAGGGATTCGAGGGTGCGCAGAGTCATGGATATGAGCTTAGAGCCGCTCGGCCACGTACTCGGTGAGGTCGACGAGACGGTTCGAGTAGCCCCACTCGTTGTCGTACCAGCTGGAGACCTTGACCAGGTTGCCGGAGACGTTGGTGAGCGTCGAGTCGAAGATCGACGAGAAGGGGTTGCCCTGGATGTCGCTCGAGACGATCTGGTCCTCGTTGTACTGCAGGTAGCCGTTGAGGCGACCCTCGGCGGCGGCCTTCGCGTACGCGGCGTTGACCTCGTCGACCGTCAGGTCCTCGCGCTCCGTGATGAGCGTCAGGTCGACGATCGAGCCGGTGGGGACGGGCACGCGGTAGGAGGAGCCGCTGAGCTTGCCGTTGAGCTCCGGCAGCACGAGGCCGATGGCCTTGGCCGCACCGGTCGAGGCCGGGACGATGTTGATCGCGGCGGCGCGGGCGCGGCGCAGGTCGCTGTGCGGGCCGTCCTGCAGGTTCTGGTCGGCGGTGTAGGCGTGCGCGGTCATCATGAAGCCGCGGACGATGCCGAACTCGTCGTTGAAGACCTTGGCCAGCGGCGCGAGGCAGTTGGTGGTGCAGGAGGCGTTGGAGATGATGTGGTCCGTCTCCGGGTTGTAGGTCTCCTCGTTGACGCCCATGACGATGGTCGCGTCGTCGCCCGTCGCGGGGGCGGAGATCAGCACCTTCTTGGCGCCGGCCTCGATGTGCTTCTTCGCGAGCTCGGCCTTGGTGAAGAACCCGGTCGACTCGATGACGATGTCCACACCCAGCTCGCCCCAGGGGAGGTTCGCGGGGTCGCGCTCGGCGAACGCCTTGATGTGGTGGCCGTCGACGGTGATGCTCTCGTCGTCGTAGCTCACGTCGGCCTTGAGCACGCCGCCGACGGAGTCGTACTTCAGCAGGTGCGCGAGGGTCTTGTTGTCGGTGAGGTCGTTCACCGCGACGATCTCGAGGTCGGCACCCTGCTCGAGGGCTGCGCGGAAGTAGTTGCGTCCGATTCGGCCGAAGCCGTTGATACCGATCTTGACAGACACGAAAGTCTCCTGGTTCTTACTCAAGGAAGTGCGTGATTCTTGCGGATTGCACGGACAACGGCGTCCTGATGGGTTTTCTGCCCATCAGGACGCCCATCTTTTACGACAGTACCAGCAGTCCGTTGGTCTTCTCGCGCGCGGCGGCGAAGCGCAGGGCGACGTTCTCCCAGTTCGCGATGTTCCACGCGGCCTTGACGTAATCGGCCTTGACGTTCAGGTAGTCCAGGTAGAAGGCGTGCTCCCACATGTCCAGCTGGAACAGCGGCACCGTGCCCTGCGCGGTGTTGCCCTGCTGGTCGAACAGCTGCTGGATGATCAGGCGGGCGCCGATCGGGTCCCAGCTCAGCACGGCCCAGCCGGAGCCCTGGATGCCCATGGCCGCGGCGGTGAAATGCGCCTGGAACTTCTCGAAGGATCCGAAGAACTCGTCGATGGCGGCCTTGAGCTCGCCCTCGGGCTGGCCGCCGCCGTTCGGCGACAGGTTGGTCCAGAAGATCGAGTGGTTGACGTGTCCGCCGAGGTTGAACGCGAGGTCCTTCTCGAGCTTGTTCACGTTGGCCAGGTTGCCGCTCTCGCGAGCCTCGGCGAGGGACTCGAGGGCCGCGTTCGCTCCGGCGACGTAGGCGGCGTGGTGCTTGTCATGGTGCAGCTCCATGATCTTGCCGCTGATGTGCGGCTCGAGGGCCGCGAAATCGTAGGGAAGGTCGGGCAGCGTGTAGATCGCCATGTCGATTTCATCCAATCCGCGCCGCGCTCGCGGCGCTTGCCGGTCCCCCGGAACGCGGTGGTGCGCACGGGGCGGACGTCTTTCATCCTAATGACGGCAACGCGCGGATTGTCCGGAACCTTCCGGATGTGACGACGACGAGGGCCTGCGTCCGGGCGTGTTTCCACAGACCGGAACGCAGGCCTCGATACGGCGGGTCAGACGTCGAGACCGGCGGGCACCGCGGCCTCGGTGCCGGGGATCCCCTCGGTCTGCGCACGCTTGTCGGCCATCGCGAGAAGGCGGCGGATGCGGCCCGCGACGGCGTCCTTGGTGAGAGGCGGGTCGGCGTGGTGGCCGAGCTCGTCGAGGCTCGCGTCGCGGTGTGCGAGACGCAGGGCGCCGGCCGTGCGCAGGTGCTCCGGCACGTCCTCGCCCAGGATCTCCAGGGCACGCTCGACGCGGGCGCAGGCGGCGACCGCGGCCTGCGCGGATCGGCGCAGGTTGGCGTCGTCGAAGTTCACGAGACGGTTGACGCCCGCGCGCACCTCGCGGCGCTGGCGCATCTCCTCCCACGCGGCGGCGGTCTTGGAGGCGCCCATCAGGGCGAGCACGGCGCGGATGCCCTCGGGCTCGCGGATCACGACGCGCGGCATGCCGCGGACCTCGCGCGCCTTCGCGGCGATGCCGATGCGGTGCGCGGCGCCGACGAGGGCCATGGCCGCCTCGGACGACGGGCAGGCCACCTCGAGCACGGCGGAACGGCCGGGCTCGCTGAGGGAGCCGGCGGCGAGGAAGGCGCCGCGCCACAGGCCGGCGAGCTCTTCCCTGGATCCGGTGGTGAGACGGTTCGGCAGGCCGCGCACGGGGCGGCGGCGCTGGTCGAGCAGACCGGTCTGGCGGGCGAGGGTCTCGCCCGCCGCGATCACGCGCACGGCGAACTTGGCGCCGTCGTGGCTCGACGCGCCCTGGATCGGGGCGATCTCGGGACGCACTCCGAACAGCTCGGCGAGGTCGCGCGCGACGCGACGTGCGAGCAGTTCCGCGTCCACCTCGGCCTCGACCGCGATGCGGTTGGCGATCTGGTGCAGCCCCCCGGCGAACCTCAGCACCGCCGTCACCTCCGCGACGCGCACCGAGGGGGGTGCGTTCCGGATGCTGACGAGCTCGGCCTTGACGTCGGTGGTGAGTGCCACGGGTCTCCTTCTCACGGGCGGCGCCGGATCTCGGCACAAGGGATCAGCTTACCCGGCCGCGGCGCTCACCACCGGCCGGGCCCGCCTCACTCTCGCCCGAGATCGCGGTGACGGACGGTCACCGCGATGCCGGGGATCTGTCCCAGACGCGCGGCGAGCTCTTCCACCATCGCCACCGAACGGTGCTTGCCGCCCGTGCAGCCGATGGCGACCATCGAGTGGCTCTTGTTCTCTCGCTGGTAGCCCTCCAGCACCGGACGCAGCGCTGCCGTGTAGGCGTCGAGGAACTCCTGCGCGCCGTCACGGGTGAGGACGTAGTCGCGGACCTCGGAGTCGAGACCCGTCGATCCGCGCAGCTCGTCGATCCAGAACGGGTTCGGCAGGAAGCGCATGTCGGCGACGAGGTCCGCATCCGAGGGCAGGCCGTACTTGAAGCCGAAGCTCATGACCGTGAGCTTGTGGCGTGCGGCGCCCTCCTCCGCGAACACCTCGTTGACCTTGGTGGCCAGCTGGTGCACGTTCAGGTTCGACGTGTCGATGATGATGTCGGCGGCTTCGCGCAGAGGCGCGACTCTGGTGCGCTCGGTGCGGATGCCGTCGAGCAGGGTGCCGTCGCCCTGCAACGGGTGCGGGCGCCGGACGGACTCGAAGCGTCGCACCAGCACGTCGTCGACGGCGTCGAGGAACACCACCTGCACGGATCCGTGCTCGCGGAGCGCACGCGCCACACCAGGGAACCCGTCGAAGAGGTCGCGCCCGCGCACGTCCACGACGGCGGCCACCTTGGGCAGTGCCGCACCGCCGAGGTTGGCGAGGTCGAGCAGCGGGCGGAGCATCTGCGGCGGCAGGTTGTCGACCACGTACCAGCCCAGGTCCTCGAGAGCGTTCGCGACGGTCGAGCGCCCGGCGCCCGACATTCCGGTGACGATCAGGAACTCACCCTGGTCGGCGCTCATCTGCTCTCCTTCTCGCTCGCGTCCAGCCTAGCCAGTAGCCGCGGTCTCCGAGGCATCGGAATCGGATCCGGCGCCGACGAGCACGGAATCGGGGCCGCCCGCGGATTCGGACGCCTGTGCCGAAGGGCCGGCGAGGTGGGCGCGGATCGCCTCTGCGAGGGCCGGTCCGATCCCCGGCACCTCCTGGATCTCCGCGGACCCCGCGCGCCGCAGCGCGGCGACAGAGCCGAAGTGCCGCAGCAGCGTCTTGATCCGTGCGGCGCCGAGGCCGGGGACCTCGCCGAGGATCGAGGCGATGTCGCGCTTGCGGCGCTTGCGCTGATGGGTGATCGCGAACCGGTGCGCCTCGTCGCGCAGACGCTGGACGAGGTAGAGGGCCTCGCTCGTGCGAGGCAGGATGACGGGGTACTCCTCCCCCGGCAGCCACAGCTCCTCGAGCCGCTTGGCGATGCCGCACAGGCCGATCTCGGTGCGGCCGGCGTCGCGCAGAGCGCGCGCCGCGGCCTCGACCTGCGGCTTGCCGCCGTCGACGATGAGCAGTTGCGGCGGGTACGCGAAGCGCGGCTTGCGGCGCTCCGTCACGACCAGCTCCTCCGACTCGCCCAGGTCGTCACCGGCATCGGCGATCGCTGCCGTGACCTCGACCTCCTCCGGGGCGTCGATGTGGGCGAGGCGCCGACGCAGCACCTGGTACATGGAGTCGGTGTCGTCGGTGGTCTCCGCGATGTTGAACGAGCGGTACTGGTCCTTGCGCGGCAGGCCGTCCTCGAACACGACCATCGAGGCCACCACGTTCGTACCGCCCAGATGCGAGATGTCGAAGCACTCGATCCGCAGCGGTGCCTCGTCCAGGCCGAGCGCGTCCTGAAGATCGGTGAGCGCCTGCGTGCGCGTCGAGTAGTCGCTGGACCGGCGCGTCTTGTGGCGGATCAGCGCCTGCTGCGCGTTCAGCGTGGCATTGCGCATGAGCTCGGCGCGCTGACCGCGTTGTGCGACCGCGATCTCGACCTTCTTGCCGCGTCGCGCGCGCAGCCACTCCTCGAGCTCCGCGGCATCGTCCGGCAGCGCCGGCACCAGCACGCGCCGGGGCACCTGCTCCCCGCTCGCCTCGCCGTAGGTGCGCTGCAGGATCTGGTCCACGAGCTCGGCGCCGGAGATGTCGATCTCCTTGTCGAGCGTCGACGCGCGCACACCGCGCACGCGTCCACCGCGGATCACGAAGTGCTGGATCGCGGCGGACAGCTCATCCTCGGCGATGCCGAACAGATCCGCGTCCTCGTCCTGCGGGAGCACCAGGGCGCTTCGGCCCAGCACCGCGTCGATCGACGCGAGCTGGTCGCGGTACTTCGCCGCGCTCTCGTAGTCCATCGCCGCCGACGCCTCGTGCATGCGCCGGGTCAGGTCGCGGGTGAACCGCTCGTCCCCGCCCTCCATGAATGCGATGAAGTCGTCGACCATGGCGCGGTGCTCTGCGATCGAGACCTTCATCGAGCACGGTCCGCCGCACTTGCCGATCTGGCCGGGGAAGCACGGGCGCCCGGTCTGCATCGCCTTGCGGTAGCTGGCGTCGCTGCACGTGCGGATCGGGAACACCTTGATCATCAGATCGATGGTGTCGTGCACAGCCCACACCTTGGGATAGGGCCCGAAGTACTTGGCGCCGGGGATCCGCCGGTTGCGCGTGACGATCACCCGCGGCGCCTCGTCGGCGAGAGTGATGGCCATGAACGGGTAGGACTTGTCGTCCTTGTAGCGCACGTTGAACGGCGGATCGAACTCCTTGATCCACATGTACTCGAGCTGCAGCGAGTCGACGTCCGTGGGCACGACCGTCCACTCCACGGACGCAGCAGTGGTGACCATCCGCCGGGTGCGCTCGTGCAGAGTGCGCAGCGGCGCGAAGTAGTTCGACAGCCGCTGACGGAGGTTCTTCGCCTTCCCGACGTAGAGCACCCGCCCCTGGGCGTCGCGGAACCGGTACACGCCGGGGTCGGTGGGGATCTCCCCCGGTCTCGGCTTGTACGGGAGTTGTTCTGCCATCAACCCGCCTTGCGCTCGAGAACCCGCCGTGCTCCGGGACGTCCCGCGGCGATGGCGCCGTCGAGGACCTCCGCGAGGAACGCGCCGGTATGGCTGTCGGCGTTGCGCGCGACCTGTTCCGGCGTACCGGTCGCGATGATCTGTCCGCCGCCCGATCCGCCCTCGGGGCCGAGGTCGATGACCCAGTCCGCCGACTTGATGACGTCGAGGTTGTGCTCGATCACGATGACCGTGTTGCCCTTGTCCACGAGGCCGTTCAGCACCTCGAGGAGCTTGCGCACGTCCTCGAAATGCAGACCCGTCGTCGGCTCGTCGAGCACGTAGATCGAGCGCCCGTTGCTGCGGCGCTGGAGCTCGGTGGCGAGCTTGACGCGCTGCGCCTCGCCTCCGGAGAGCGTCGTCGCCGACTGACCCAGCCGCACGTACCCGAGCCCCACGTCGACGAGCGTCTTCATGTAGCGGTGGATCGCCTGGATCGGCTCGAAGAACTCTGCCGCCTCCTCGATGGGCATCTCGAGCACCTCGGCGATGTTCTTGCCCTTGTAGTGCACGGCCAGGGTGTCTCGGTTGTAGCGCTTGCCGTGGCAGACCTCGCAGTCGACGTAGACGTCGGGCAGGAAGTTCATCTCGATCTTGATCGTGCCGTCGCCGGAGCACGCCTCGCAGCGCCCGCCCTTGACATTGAAGCTGAACCGGCCGGGCTGATAGCCGCGCACCTTCGCCTCCGGCGTCTCGCTGAACAGCGTGCGGATGCGGTCGAACACCCCCGTGTAGGTCGCAGGGTTCGACCGCGGGGTGCGACCGATCGGCGCCTGATCGACGTGCACGACCTTGTCGAGGTTGTCGAGCCCGGTGACCCTGACGTGCTTGCCGGGGACCGTGCGTGCCCCGTTCAGCCGCGAGGCGAGCACACGGTAGAGGATGTCGTTCACGAGGGACGACTTCCCGGATCCGCTGACGCCGGTGACCGCGGTGAGCACGCCGAGCGGGAAGTCCGCCGTGACGTTGCGGAGGTTGTTCTCCTTCGCGCCGACCACGCTGAGCATGCGCTTGCGGTCGATCCGGCGGCGCTTCTTCGGCGTGAGGATCTCCCGACGGCCCGCGAGATAGTCGCCCGTCATCGAGGACTTCTCGCGCAGCAGCGCCTCGTACGGACCGGAGTGCACGACCAGGCCGCCGTTCACGCCGGCGCCGGGGCCGATGTCGACCACCCAGTCCGCCGCCTCGATCGTCTCCTCGTCGTGCTCGACCACGATGAGCGTGTTGCCCAGGTCGCGGAGCGTCAGCAGCGTCTCGATGAGTCGCCGGTTGTCGCGCTGGTGCAGGCCGATCGACGGCTCGTCGAGCACGTAGAGCACTCCGGTGAGTCCGGATCCGATCTGCGTCGCAAGGCGGATGCGCTGCGCCTCCCCGCCGGAAAGGGATCCGGCCGAGCGGCTCAGGTTCAGGTAGGACAGCCCGACCTGCAGCAGGAAGTCGAGCCTGAGGCGGATCTCGCGCAGCACCTGCGCGGCGATCTTCGCCTCGCGCGGGGTCAGCTCGAGGAGCTGCATGAACTCCTGCGCCTCGGCGAGGCTCTTGTGGGAGACCTCGGCGATCGAATGACCGTGCACCTGCACGGCGAGCACCTCGGGCTTGAGGCGGTCGCCGTCGCAGACCGGGCACGGCACCTCGCGCAGGTACTCGCCCCAGCGGCTGCGCTGGGTGTCGCTCTCCGCCTGCTGGTACTGGCGCTCGATGTACGGCACCACGCCCTCGAAGCCGGACGAGTACCGCATCTCACGGCCGTACCGGTTCTTCCACTTCACGGTGACCTTGTAGTTCTCGCCGTGCAGCACCGCCTCCTTCACGTCGGAGTGCAGATCCTGCCATGGCGTGTCGAGCGAGAAGTCGAGGTCGACGGCGAGCCCCTCGAGGAGGCGTTCGTAGTACTGGAACAGGCCCTTGCCCTGGGTCGTCCAGGGGATGATGGCGCCCTCGCGGATGGACAGCGACTGGTCGCCGAGCATGAGGTCGGAGTCGACCGACATCCGGGTGCCGAGACCCGAGCAGGCCGGGCATGCGCCGAACGGCGCGTTGAAGGAGAAGGTGCGCGGCTCGATCTCGGTGAGCGTGATCGCGTGCCCGTTGGGGCAGGCCAGCTTCTCGGAGAACGACTGCCAGGCGTCGTCCCCCTCCTCGTCCACGAAGTTCACCTGGATGACGCCGCCGGCGAGTCCGAGCGCCGTCTCCACCGAGTCGGTGACCCGGCCCAGGATGTCGGGGGCGGCCACGAGGCGGTCCACGACCACGCCGATGTCGTGCTTGTAGCTCTTCTTCAGCACCGGAGGCTCCGCGAGCTGCACGAGCTCGCCGTCGACGATCGCGCGCGCGTAGCCCTTGGCGCCGAGCTCACGGAACAGGTCGACGAACTCGCCCTTCTTCTGGCTCACGACCGGTGCGACGATCTGGTACCGGGTGCGCTCCGGCAGCTCCATGAGCTGATCGGCGATCTGCTGCACGGTCTGACGCTGGATCCGCTCGCCGCACTGCGGGCAGTGCGGCACGCCGATGCGCGCCCAGAGCAGACGCATGTAGTCGTAGATCTCGGTGATCGTGCCGACCGTCGAACGCGGGTTGCGGTTGGTCGACTTCTGATCGATCGACACCGCGGGGCTCAGCCCCTCGATGAAGTCGACGTCCGGCCGGTCGACCTGACCGAGGAACTGACGGGCGTAGGCGCTGAGGGACTCGACGTAGCGGCGCTGCCCCTCGGCGAAGATCGTGTCGAAGGCGAGACTCGACTTCCCTGACCCGGAGAGGCCGGTGAAGACCACGAGGGAGTCGCGCGGGATCTCGAGGTCGACGTTGCGGAGGTTGTGGACACGAGCGCCTCGGACGCTGAGTCTTCCAGGGCTGGTTACGGGTACGATCGGCACCCGTCAAGTCTAGGAGCGGCCACCGACATTGGCTCCGGGGGCGGCGGCGGGCGACGACCCACCGGGCTCGACAGCGCTGCGGGATGCGGGCCTCCGGCCCGGATCCGGCCCCAGCGAGACCCGCAGCGCGAACGCGCTCGCGCCTGTCAGCACGGCGGCTCCGAGCGGCGCCAGCCAGGCGAAACCCGGTCCGTTCAGGGGCGGCACGGCGAGCGCCATGAGCGCCGCGACCGTCTGCGCGATCGCCTGGATCACCAGCAGCCGGCGGACGCCGGGCAGCAGCACCGACGGCCGGATCCGCGAGCGCCATGGCACCGCCCAGGACCACGAGGCGAGCACATGGGCGGCGTGCACGAGCAGCACGACCAGCGCGGTGCGCCACGCCGACTGCTCGGTCAGCACCAGTCCGAGGGCGATGCAGGCGATGCCGAGCCACGAGGCCATCGAACGGGGGACGATGACGGAGAGCAGCGCCGCCGCCCCGGCGACCCACCACCACAGCGGATAGGGGTTCAGCAGCAGCGCTCCGCCCAGGATGACGACCGCGGTTCCGATGCGCAGCACGGGCGCCGGGATCGCGCCCGGCACCGTCAGCTCGTGCGGTGTCCTCATCTCCGCACCCCGCGTCCTCGGTCGCGTCGCGCGATGCGGGCCGCGATCCGGAGGGCGGCCATCGGATCGTGCGCATCCCAGGAGACGACGTCGACCCCCGCGCCTCGCAGGTCGTCGAGCACGCCGGTGCGCTCGAGCAGGAGCGTGCGCATCGCGAGGCTCTGCGCGGCGCTGAGCCGCTGCGTCCGCGGCGTCGGAAGCACGTCGATCGCGACGACGGCCTGACCGCCGGCGCTCCACCGCAGCGCCAGATCGGCCGCGGCCCCGTCGAAGAACGTCGACAGCACGAACACGATCGACCCCGGGGGCACGGGCGGCGTGCGCCGATAGCGCGTGCCGTCGCCGTCCGCACCGGTGCCGGCGATCACGCCGCGCAGCCGCTCGAGATGACGGGCCCCGGATCCGCTGCGCAGCGTGCGGCCGCCCGGCGAGAGCGCGTGGAACGCGACGCGGTCGCCGGCCTCGATCGCCGCGCTCGCGAGCGAGAGCGCGGCCTCCCGTCCGAGATCCATCGAGGTGGGCCCGCTGCGCCCGGTCGCGCCGCTCCCCCAGGTCGCGACGACCGCGCCGAGGTCGTCGGCCGTGTCCAGTGCGATCACGACGGCGCTGTCGCTCAACGCGTTGGTCCGGCGCACGAGCAGATCGCCGGGGCGCCGCGCCGCCCGCGCCGTCGCCCGCCAGTCCACACGGCGCAGCTCATCGCCCGGTGCGAACGGATGGATGTCGCGGAAGTCGCCTCCGCTGCCGCCGCGCTGCCCGTCGTGACCGCCGTGCAGGCCGATCAGCCGCGCCGAGAGCGGGAGCTCGGCGATCCTCCGCGCGCGCGGAGACGCAGCCCACACGGCGGACACGCGCGGCGTCGGCGCGCTCGCCCAGGCGCCGTCGTGGTGCAGCGCACGGGCGGTCACGGCGAGGGCCTCGGACGGGCCGGAGTGCAGGATGCGGGTGCGGGAGCGCGCCGCCTCTCCTGCGCGCGTCTCCGCCTCGCCCGTGCGCTCGCCTCCCTGGTCGACCGCGAGCTGCATCCACTCCGCGTCCGTGCCGACCTCCACCACCCCCGCGACGGAGTCCGCACCCGCCGCGGCGTCCAGGCTCAGCGCGATCTCGACGACCTCTGCGCGCGGCGGGCGGAGCAGCGCCCACACCCCGGCGAGCGCGAGCGGGAGCCCCGTCGCGATCACGTCGGGGCGACCGAGCACGAGGCCGGCGCCGGCGAGGAGCACCGCTCCGCAGAACGCCGCGGCGAGGACCGGCGTGCGCTGCCATGACAGCGGCGCGCGCAGCGTCGAGCGCGTCCCGATCATGGGCGGATCGCGCCCGCCTCGGCCACCGTCGGAGGGACGGGCGTCGCGCTCACGACCGCACTGACGACGCCCGCGGGGTCCACCCCCTGCGCCCAGGCCTGAGGTGTCAGGGTCAGCCGGTGCGCGAGCACGGGGACCGCGATGCGCTTGACGTCGTCCGGACGCACGTAACCGCGCCCCTCGATGGCGGCGACGGCCCGCGCCAGCAGGATCAGCGCCTGGGATCCGCGCGGCGAGGCGCCGACCGCCACGTTCGCCGCACTGCGGGTGCCTCGGACGAGGTTCACCGCGTAGCGGATCAGATCGTCCTCGACGTGGATCCGCTCGACCGCCGCCTGGAGGGCGATCAGCTCCGTCGTGTCGATCACGGCGTCCACGTCGGTGTGCTCGCGCTGGCGCCGGATGCGCTGCTCGACGATCCCCGCCTCGTGCTCGGGTTCGGGGTACCCGACGGCCAGGCGCACCATGAAGCGGTCCAGCTGGGCTTCGGGCAGTGCGTACGTGCCCTCGTACTCGATGGGGTTCGACGTCGCGATCACGTGGAAGGGCTCGGGCAGCGCATATCGATGTCCTTCGACGGTCACCTGGCGCTCCGCCATCGCCTCCAGCATCGCGGACTGGGTCTTCGGGGTCGTGCGGTTGATCTCATCCGCGAGCAGCAGGCCGGTGAAGATCGGCCCCGGACGGAATCGGAAGTCTCCCGAATCGGGCGCGTACACGAAGGATCCGGTGACATCGCCGGGGAGCATGTCCGGGGTGCACTGCAGCCGGCGGAACTCCAGCCCGAGTGCCGCGGCGAGGCTGCGCGCCGCGAGCGTCTTGCCCAGACCGGGGACGTCCTCGAAGAGCACGTGGCCCCCGGCGAGGATCGTGGCGAGCGCGAGCGTGAGCGGTTCGTCCATCCCGACCACGGCCGTGCGCACGCCGTCGAGCACCCGGGACGCGGTGCGGGTGAGGGCGGCGATGTCGCCGTCGCTGGTCTGATCGATGTTCATGCTCTCTCCGGGGTCGACGGGACGGGCGGGGATTCCAAGGCGCGCAGGAGCCGGTCGAGGTCGGGGCTGCGCATCTCGGCGACGGTGAGGGCGGCGTGCGCTCCCGGGCCGAGGATCGTGTCGACCGCGTCGGCGTCGGCCTGCTCGAGCGAAAGGCCGTGCTCGCGCAGCCGTCGATCCGCGAGCGCCGAGACGCGGCGGCGGAGCGGGATCCCCACGACTCCGGTGCGCGCGTCAACGGCCCACGCGAGCCGGGACACGTCGGAGCCGCGGGGGAACCGCTCCGGGGGCGGAGGGGGCCACGGACCCGACTCGTCCAGGAAGCTCTGCTGCGCGATGAGGAGCGCG
>NZ_NCKN01000211.1 GCF_002257455.1 Microbacterium sp. 13-71-7 | reverse complement strand
AGGTAGGCGATGAGGACGCCGTTCACGAGTCCGACGAGGAGTCCCACCGCGAGTCCCGCCGCGATCGCCATCGGGATCGGGCTGTGACCGAGCATCAGCGTCGCGGACACGGATCCGGCCAGACTCGACGTCGCACCGACGGAGAGGTCGAAGTCTCCGACGACCATGACGATGGTCTGCGCCGCCGCGATGATCGCGAGGATCGACACCTGGTACAGGATGTTGCGCACGTTCACGAACGAGAGGAAGGTGTCCGGCCTCATCGCGAAGAAGAACACGAGCAGCAGGACGAGGGCCACGACGGTGCCGCCCTGCAGCAGCACACGGCCCACGGTGCGGGAGTGGGTGACGACGACGGCGGCCGTCATCGCGTCTCGGGAGGAGGTCATGTCAGTCGGCCCTTCCGTAGGCATAGGACAGGAGCAGTTCGTCGTCGGCGCCCTCGGCGGGGAGGTCCCCCGCGAGCGAGCCCTCGTGCATGATGAGGATCCGGTCGCTCATCCCGATGAGCTCAGGAAGCTCCGAGCTCACCGCGATGACGGCGGTCCCCGTGGCCGCCAGCTCCCGGATCAGCCGGTAGATCTCGGCCTTGGTGCCGACGTCGATCCCGCGCGTCGGCTCGTCCATGAGCAGCACCCTCGGCCGGCGCGCGAGCATCTTGGCGAGCACGACCTTCTGCTGATTGCCACCCGAGAGCTCCCCCACGGTCTGACGGGGTCCCCGGGCCTTGATCCGCAGGTCCGCGATGCCGCGGTTCGCGATCTCGGCGATGCGCCCGCCCTGCACGATCCCCGCCACGCTGACCTCGCGGATGTTCGCGAGGGCGATGTTGTCCTGGATCGAGGCGGCGAGGATGACACCCTGGCTGCGGCGCTCCTCCGGCACGAGGGCGACGCCGGCCTCCAGCATGCGGCCGACGCGCGGCGTCGTCGCGGCGCCGGCTTCGCCGATCGCGATGCGGCCGGCGCGGTGGGGCTGCGCCCCGGCGAGCAGCCGCAGCAGTTCGCTGCGCCCCGACCCGGCGAGCCCGCCGATGCCGAGCACCTCCCCCTCGTGCACCGTGAACGAGACGTCCTTCACACGACGTCCGTGCAGCCCCTCGACGCGCAGTGCCACCGTCGCGGTCGCCGTCCCGCGCGGCGGGAAGAGCTCGCCGGCCTCCCGGCCGACCATGGTCGAGATCACCTCGTCGATCGACGAGTCCGCGACCTCCTTCGTCAGGACGGTCTTCCCGTTGCGCATGACCGTGAGCCGGTCGCACAGCTCGAAGACCTCCTCGAGCCGGTGCGAGACGTAGACGATCGCGACGCCCTCCTCGCGGAGCGCGCGCAGCACCCGGAACAGGTCGCGGATCTCGGTGTCGGTCAGGGACGCGGTCGGTTCGTCGAGGACCAGCACCCGCGCCTCCGCGGCCAGCGCCCTGGCCACCGAGACCATGGTCTGCTGGACAGGTGTCAGGTCGGCTCCGAGCCGTCCGACGGGGATCCGCTGGTTCAGCCGGTCCAGCAGCTCCTTCGCGCGCCGGCGCATGGTCGCCCAGCGCACGAGACCGCCGCGGCTCGGCGTGTGCTCGCCGAGCAGGATGTTCTCGGCGACGTCGATGGTCGGGATCGTCGACAGCTCCTGGTAGAGCGCGACGACGCCGGCGCGACCGGCCGCGCGCACGCTCGCGAACTCCACGACCTCGCCGTCCCGGCGGATCTCCCCCGCGTCGGGGGCGTGGATGCCGGTCAGCACCTTGATGAGCGTGGACTTCCCCGCGCCGTTCTCGCCCAGGAGCGCGTGGATCTCACCGCCCCGCACCGACAGCCGCGCCCCCTCGAGCGCGTGCACGCCGTCGAAGCGCTTGACGATGCCCACGGCCTCGAGGGCGGCGGGCCGGTCCGTCATGACGCCACGTCCTCGAGCTCGTTGCAGCGGATCAGGACCTTGGGGTGCGCACCCGCGACGTGCGCGGCGAACGCCTCGGCGGCCTCGTCGAGCGGGAACACCGCCGCGGTGAGCTCATCGACGTCGAGGTGCGGCAGGATCTGCAGCGCCCGCGGGAACGCGTACGGCGAGACGAAGACCCCGGTGAGGGTGAGCTCCTTGAGATAGAGGTACGAGGAGAGCCCGAGGGGCATCTCGAACGTCTCGGGGTACATCGCCCCGTAGACGACGACGGCACCCTTCGCGGCGAGGTCGAGCAGCCCCCTCGCCGCACGGGGCGATCCGGACGCGTCGATCACGACGTCGTACCCGCGTCCCCCGGTGATCAGGGCGGCACGCGCGTCCTGATCCTCCGCGACGGGATCGATCACGTGCTCCGCGCCGTGGCGGAGAGCCATCTCCCGGCGGGCCGCGATCGGCTCGACCATGGTGAGGGAGGTCGCCCCGTTCCTCTTCATCACCTGGAGCGCGAGCTGCCCGATCGGGCCTCCCCCGCAGATCAGCACGCGATCGCCGACCCTGATCCGCGTCTTGTCCGCGATGCGCACGGCGACCGACGTCGGCTCCAGCAGACATCCCTTCCGGAGCGTGACGTCGTCGGGGAGACGGTACACCTGCGACGCGTGCCAGGTGATCGTCTCCGCCATCCCCGGCCGGTTGTAGTCCTGGATGTTCTCGCAGAACTGCTGCCGGCCGTCCTGGCACGGGCGGCAGGTGCCGCAGAACCGGAGGAAGTTCCCCGCGACCCTGTCGCCGATCTCCAGCCCGCTGCGGTGCGCCCGCTCCCCCAGCGCCTCGACGACGCCGGAGATCTCGTGCCCCAGCCCGATCGGCACCTCCGTGCCGAAGAACCCTTCGGCGAGATGCGGATCCGAGCCGCAGATCGCCGCGTACGCGACACGGATCCGCACGTCCTCCGGCCCCAGCGGCTGCTCGGGGAAGTCCACCACCCCGACCCGCCCTCTGGTCGTCTCATCGGGATCCCGCAGGCTCCCGATCCTCGTCACCGCCACCGTCTTCATTCGTCTCTCCGTCGCTCTCGGGGTGCCGCGGCTCAGGATGCGCCGAGGACGCCGTGCAGGGCGGCGACCGTGGCCGCAAGCCCGTAGCCGTGCTTGTCGCGCAGCTGCTCGTCCTCGCCGAATCCGGCGTAGACCTGCGGGATGCCGAGCCGCTCGAACGCGGTGAGACGGATGCCGCGGTCGGCGACGACATCGGCGATGCGGCTCGCGAGCCCGCCGTACGCGAGGTGGTCCTCGAGCACGACGAAGCGGCCGCCGGTCTCCTCCGCGCAGCGCACGACGAGTTCCTCGTCGATCGGCTTGAGCGTGAACATGTCGACCACACGGATCGACCGGCCCTCGTCCGCGAGCGCATCCGCCGCCTGCAGCGCCTGCGCGACCGTGGTGCCATGGGTGAAGATCGTCGCATCGGCGCCCTCCCTCGCGACGATGCCCTTCCCGATCCGCACCTCGTGCGCGCCGGGCTCATAGAGCACCATGTCCTTCTTGCCGACGGCGAGGCGGATGTAGATCGGTCCGGTCATCGTCATCGACTGCCGCAGGATCTCGCCGACCATGAGCGGGTCGCCGATCGAGGTGACGGTCATGTTGGTCAGCGCGCACATCAGCGCGAGGTCCTCCACCGCGTAGTGCGTGGATCCGCCGTTGCCGACCAGACCGCCGTGCGTGCCGATGATCTTGACGGGCAGGTTCGGATAGCAGACGTCGGTGCGCACCTGCTCGAGCGCCCTCATGCTGAGGAACGGCAGCATGCCGGACACGACGGGGATGTTCCCGTCGTACGCGAGCCCCGCCGCGATGCCGACGCTCACCTGTTCGGCGAGGCCGACGTCGAGGAACCGCTCGGGGAACCGGTCGCGGAACTCCACGAGCGTGGCCCCGATGTCCGGTGTGATGACCCAGAGGTTCTCATGCTCCTCGCCGAGCTCGGCGAGGGTCGTTCCGATGACGGAGCGCGCGGAGAGCATCTCCCCGAACGTGAACGTGACGGGCATCAGGCCACCGCCGCCGTGCGCGAGGCCGTGAGCGCGGCCATCGCCCGCTCCAGGTCGACGGCTCCGAGCGAGCCGGCATGCCAGGCGAGATTGTGCTCCATGAAGTCGACGCCCTTGCCTTTCACCGTCTCGCAGATCACGACCGTGGGCCGGTCGGTGCCGGCGTCCGGCAGCGCATCGATCGCGCCCACCAGCTCGCCCATGTCGTGGCCGTCGATCTCGACCACGTTCCATCCGAAGGCGCGCCACTTGTCCGGATACGGCTCGAACAGCACGCGCTCCTCGGCGAAGCTCGTCATCAGCTGGCGGTTCCGGTCCACGAACGCGACGAGGTTGCCGAGCCGGTTGCTCCTGGCCGCCATCGCGGCCTCCCACACCGAACCCTCGCCGGTCTCGCCGTCGCCGAGCAGGCAGACCACCCTGTGGTCCTCGCCGCGGTGCCTGGCGCCCAGCGCCATCCCGACGGCGAGGGGCAGGCCGTGGCCGAGGGATCCCGTCGAGCACTCGACGCCGGGCAGCTGTACCTTGCACGGGTGCATGCCGTATGCGCTGTCGAGCTGTCCGTAGGTCTCGACGATGCCCTCGTACGAGAAGAACCCGCGGATCGCCATCGCGATGTACATGCACACCGCCGCGTGGCCCTTGCTCAGCACGAACCGATCCCGGCCGGGGTGGGCGATGTCCGCGGGATCGACCCGCAGGCCGTACTCGAACAGCGCCGTGAAGATGTCGGCCGCGGAGAGGTCGCCGCCGATGTGCACGGCCCCCTCGTAGGTGCCGCAGAGCTGCAGGAGCTTCGACCGCAGTTCGAAAGCCAGATCCTCCAGCTCCTCGACGCTGTGCTCGCCGCGTCCGGGCAACGCACGATCGCTCATCACATGTCCTCCTCGTCGATGACATCCGGCGCCCGTCGACGATGACGAGCCGGGCCGTGGCGATGAACGTAGCATCATTTCGTTTACATGTAAACAAGAATGGTTCTAAACTCGAATCGGCCCGGGCGGAGACCCGCCGGCACCCTGCTGCGGGGCGCCCGGACCGTCGTCTCGAAACGACGGACACAGAGAGGTGGGCAGTCGCCATGACGGATACGAGAACGATCGACGCCGCAGGAGTCGGCGTACGCACAGGCTTGTTCATCGGCGGCGAGGAGCGCTTCACGGACGACGTGCTCCGCGTCGCGGATCCAGGGAAGCCGGACGCGATCGTGGGCGAGGCGGCATCGGCGTCGCCCGCGGACGTCGCCGATGCGGTCGCCGCGGCGAAGGCCGCGTTCCCGGGATGGGCGGCGTTGTCGGCGCCCGAGCGGGCGGCGCGGATGGGCGTGGCGATCACCGGGATCGCGGATGATCGCGACGAGGACGCCGCGATCCTGTCGCAGGACAACGGGAAGATCCGGTTCGAGGCCTGGGTGGACGCCCTGGTGTTCGAGATCCGGTGGAACCTCGCGCTTCTGCTCGCGGAGGAGGTGGACGCCTCGCACACGCTCCCGGTCGTCCCCGGCGCGATCCCCGTCTCCACCGAGGTGGCCTACCAGCCGCTCGGGGTGGTGACCGTGATCGTCCCGTTCAATTGGCCGATCGCGATCCTGGGGGCCTCGCTGCCGCACGCGCTGCTCGCGGGCAACACCGCGATCGTGAAGGTCCCGCCGACCACGCCGCTGGCGATCGCCCGACTGGTGCAGCGCGTCGCGGAGAAGCTGCCGCCCGGCGTGCTCAACGTGATCAGCGGCCGGGACGAGAACATGGCGGGCCTGATCCAGAATCCCGACGTCGCGAAGGTCTGCTTCACGGGCAGCGTGAACGGCGGCAAGCGGATCATGCAGATGGCCTCGCAGAGCCTGACTCGGGTCACGCTCGAGCTCGGCGGCAACGATGCGGCGGTCTTCCTCGAGGACGCGATCCTCGACGACGCGCATCTCGACCGGCTCTACGCGGCGATCTTCGACACCACGGGGCAGATCTGCATGAACGCCAAGCGCGTCTTCGTGCACCGCTCCCGCCTGGACGAGCTCGTCGACGGGCTGGCCGCCCGCCTGGATCGCGCCGTGATCGGCTACGGGCTCGACGAGGGCACCACGATGGGTCCGCTGCACTCCCCCGCCCAGCGCGCGTTCGTCGCGGAGCTCATCCAGGAGGCCAAGGGCGCCGGCGCCGACGTCCGGGAGTACGGACGGCTCCCCGGCGGAGAGCTCGAGGGGGGCAACTTCCTGCGCCCCGCGCTGGTCGTCGACCCCGATCCCGCGCTGCGCGTGGTCACCCAGGAGCAGTTCGGGCCCGTGATCCCGATCATCCCGTTCGACGATGAGCACGAGGCGGTGCGTGCGGCGAACGACACCTGGGGCGGGCTCTGCGGGTCGGTCTGGACCGCGTCGCCCGAGTCCGGTGCGCGGGTCGGATCCCAGCTGGTCTGCGGCTACGTCTGGATCAACGACCACGGCGCGACGCGGCTCGACCTGCGTGCGCCGTTCGGCGGCATGAAGCAGTCCGGCATCGGGCGCGAGCAGGGCATCGAGGGCATCAGGGCGTTCCAGGACACCCGCGCGATCGCCACGATCGATCCGGAAGCGCTCGCCGCCATGGCGCACTAGCGATTGCCGGGGCCCTGGCGTGCGCTCACGCCGGGGCCCCGGTCTTCTGGAACACTCATCACACGAGGGGGCTCCGCGAGCTCCCGCACGCAGGAGGAACAGCATGTCCGCACAGGATCACGCCCGCACCGAGGCCGCGCCGTCGCCCGAGGCCGAGCCGTCGTCCGAGGTCGTGCGCGACCCGTTGTACGACGTGGTCGATCCCGAGTCGTTCACGCCGCGGCTGCTCGCGCTGCTCTCCAACGCCCTCGTCTGGCGCGAGTCGCAGGAGCTGCGCCGGGAGTTCGGCCTCGGCACGAACGAGTGGCGCGTGCTGTCCGCACTCGCGACGCGACCCGGATCCTCGGCGAGCGAGGTGTCGGAGTTCCTCGGCGTCAACAAGGCGATCGTCTCGAAGAGCGTGAACACCCTGGCGGAGCGCCGGCTCATCGCCCTCTTCGACGGCCCGCGGGGATCCCGCCCGATGCACCTGACGGCGTCCGGAGCCCAGTTGCACCATGAGATGCGCCCCATCTCG
>NZ_NCKN01000210.1 GCF_002257455.1 Microbacterium sp. 13-71-7 | reverse complement strand
GGATCCGGCTGCGCGGATGGCAGCTCCCCGCGCAGGTCGCCCTGCTCGCGCTCGGGATCGCCGCACTCGGAGTCCCCGCCGTCGTGATCGGCGGGTGGCTGGCTTACGGGGGCTCGGCGGTCTGGATGGCCCCCGATCTGGTGCCGACCCTCCTGCAGACCCTGGGCCTCGCGCTCGGCGGCGGCCTCGTCACGGTGATCGCGGCGTTCCCGCTCTCCTGGCTCGCGGTCCGGCACCCCGGGCCGTTCAGCCGCCTGCTGGAGCGGACGAACTACATCACGAGCTCGATGCCGGGCATCGTGCTCGCCCTCGCGCTCGTGACCGTCTCGCTCTTCTTCGTGCCGGCGCTGTACCAGACCACCGCGCTCCTGCTCATCGCCTACGCGCTGCTGTTCCTCCCCCGCGCCCTCGTCCCGCTGCAGGCGGGGATCGCCCAGGCTCCGCAGAGCCTGGAGGAGGCGGCGCAGGCCCTCGGGCGCCGCCCTCTGCGGGCGTTCTTCGGCGTCACCCTGCGTCTGGTGGCTCCCGCCACGGCTGCCGCGCTGGCGATGGTGTTCCTCGCCGTGGCCGGGGAGCTCACGGCGACGCTGCTGCTCTCGCCGATCGGCGTGCAGACCCTCGCCACGCGGTTCTGGAGCCTGTCGAGCGAGATCGACTTCGCGGGGGCCGCGCCCTACGCGACGCTGCTGATCGTGCTCTCCGCCCCCATGACCTACCTGCTCTTCCGGCAGTCCGCCGCGCTCTCCCGCGCGGACGCCTCCGCCGCCCCTGCCCCGGCGACGTCCTCCCTCACCACCGCGGAGACCGCATGATCGCTCACAACCTCGGATCCCTCGGCGCCGTGCCCTCCCCCGGCACGGGTCCGCTGCCGACCGCGCACCTGCAGGTCGCCGGCGTCACCGCCTCTTACGGCGGCCACAGGGTGCTGCACGGGGTGGACCTCGCCGTGCAGACGGGCGGGATCACCGCCGTCGTCGGCGCATCGGGATCGGGCAAGACCACGCTGCTGCGGATCATCGCCGGCTTCGAGCGCCCCGATGAGGGCGAGGTGGTGCTCGGCTCCCACACGGTCGCGGGCCCCGGAGCATGGGTGCCCGTGCACCGCCGCGACATCGGCTACGTCACCCAGGACGGCGGGCTGTTCCCGCACCTGACCGTCGCGCGCAACATCTCCTTCGGCCTGGACGACCTCGGCCGCACCGATCGCGCCCGGCGCGTGGCCGAGCTGCTCGACCTCGTCTCGCTCCCGCGGGACGTCGCGGAGCGCCGCCCCGATCAGCTCTCCGGAGGGCAGCAGCAGCGCGTCGCGATCGCACGGGCGCTCGCCCGGGAGCCCGAGCTGATGCTGCTGGACGAGCCGTTCTCCGCGCTCGACACCGGCCTGCGCGCCGCGACCCGTGAGGCGGTGGCGCGCATCCTCACCGACGCGGGCACCACGACCATCCTGGTCACGCACGATCAGTCCGAGGCGCTGAGCTTCGCGGATCAGGTCGCCGTGATGCGCGACGGCCGGCTGGTGCAGACGGGGCATCCGTTCGTCGTCTACACGCGACCGGCGGATCGCGGCGTGGCGGAGTTCCTGGGCGAGGCGATCGTCCTGGACGCATGGCTGGACGGATCCCTCGCGTCCTGCGCGCTCGGCTACGTGCCGGTGCGCAACCCGCCCGCGCGGGGCCGCGTGCAGCTCATGCTGCGGCCGGAGCAGGTGCAGCTCGTCGCCGACTCGCCGATCCGCGCGACCGTCGAGAAGGGCGTGTACTTCGGATCCGAGACCTCGGCGCGGATCCGGCTGGAGCCGCGCGCCGACGCGGATCCGCGCCTCGATCCGGAGCCGCCCGTGATCACGATCCGGCACGCGAATGCCGCGCTCACGCGTCCCGGGCAGCGCATCGCCCTGCGCGTCGTCGGCGAGGGCGTGGTCTTCCCGGCGTAGCGCCGCCGGGGTCTCCCCGGGGTTCCCCCGAGGTTCCCCAGGGCCGGAACGAAGAACGGGCGCCCCTCGAAAGGGACGCCCGTTCTCAGGAGAACCGCGGGTCAGCGCGCAGCGCTGCCCTCGACGTAGTCCTCGTCCTGCGACTTCCAGGCGAAGAGCGCACGCAGCTCCTTGCCGGTGGCCTCGATCGGGTGCCCCTGCTCCTTCTCACGGAGAGCGAGGAACTCGGTCGCGCCGTTGTCCTGGTCCTCGATGAACCGGGTGGCGAAGGCGCCGGACTGGATGTCCGCGAGGACCTCCTTCATGCGGTCCTTGACACCGGCGTCGATGATGCGCGGGCCCGAGACGTAGTCGCCGAACTCGGCGGTGTCGGAGATCGACCAGCGCTGCTTGGCGATGCCGCCCTCCCACATCAGGTCGACGATGAGCTTGAGCTCGTGCAGCACCTCGAAGTAGGCGATCTGCGGCTGGTAGCCCGCCTCGGTGAGGGTCTCGAAGCCGGCCTGCACGAGGTGGCTCATGCCACCGCAGAGCACGGCCTGCTCGCCGAACAGGTCGGTCTCGGTCTCCTCGGTGAAGGTCGTCTTGATGACGCCGGCGCGGGTGCCGCCGATGGCCTTCGCGTACGACAGCGCGGTCGCCCAGGCGGTGCCCGTGGCGTCGCGCTCGACGGCGATGATGTCGGGGATGCCACGGCCGGCGACGAACTCGCGGCGCACCGTGTGGCCGGGGGCCTTCGGCGCGATGAGGATCACGTCGACGCCCTCGGGCGCGTCGATGTAGCCGAAGCGGATGTTGAACCCGTGCGCGAAGGCGAGGGTCTTGCCCGCGGTGAGGTTCGGCGCGATCGAGTCGCGGTAGATGCCGCGCTGGTGCTGGTCCGGCGCGAGGATCATGATCAGGTCGGCCCACTGGGTGGCCTCGGCGACGGTCTTGACCGCGAAGCCCGCCTCGGACGCCTTGGCGATCGAGGCCGAGCCCTCCTTGAGGGCGATCGTGACCTCGACGCCGCTGTCGCGCAGGTTCATCGCGTGCGCGTGGCCCTGCGAGCCGTAGCCGACGATCGCGACCTTCTTGTTCTGGATGATCGACAGGTCAGCGTCTGCGTCGTAGAAGATCTCGGTGCTCACTGTGTGTTTCTCCTTGTTGGGGTTTCGGGTGCCGGACCCTTGCGTGCTTCGCCAGGCTCCGCAGGCTCGGGGATCGGCAGTGGTTCTGTGGGTCAGCCGCGCAGCACGCGCTCGGTGATGCTCTTGCCGCCGCGGCCGATCGCGAGCAGGCCGGACTGGGCGAGCTCCTTGATGCCGAACGGCTCGAGCGCCCGCAGCAGGGCGTCGACCTTGCCCTTGTCGCCGGTGACCTCGATCACCAGCGCTTCGGGGGCGTAGTCCACGACGGACGCGCGGAAGAGGTTCACGACCTCCAGCACGTTCGAGCGGGAGTTGTTGTCCGTGCGCACCTTGATAAGCATGTGCTCACGCTGCACGGACGCGTTCTGCTCGAGCTCGACGATCTTGATGACGTTGATCAGCTTGTTCAGCTGCTTGGTCACCTGCTCGAGCGGGAACTCCTCGACGTCGACGACGACCGTGATCCGGGAGATCCCCGGAACCTCGGTCACGCCCACGGCGAGCGACTCGATGTTGAAGCCGCGGCGCGCGAACAGGCCGGCGACGCGGGTCAGAAGGCCAGGAGTGTCCTCCACCAGGAGGCTCAGCACATGCGTGGACATGGATCAGTCCTCCTCGTCGAAGGCGGGCGCGTGGTCGCGCGCGTACTGGATGTAGCTGTTGCTCACGCCCTGCGGCACCATCGGCCACACCATGGCATCGGCGCTGACGACGAAGTCGATCACGACGGGGCGATCGTTCGTCTCGAGCGCGAGCTTGATGGCGGCGTCGATCTCCTCCTCCTTCTCCACCCGGATCGCGAGGCAGCCGTAGGCCTCGGCGAGCTTGACGAAGTCGGGGATCCGGATCGTGCCGTGCCCGGTGTTCAGGTCGGTGTTCGAGTGCCGGCCCTCGTAGAACAGGGTCTGCCACTGGCGGACCATCCCGAGGGAGGAGTTGTTGATGATCGCGACCTTGATCGGGATGTCGTTGATGACACAGGTCGCGAGCTCCTGGTTGGTCATCTGGAAGCAGCCGTCGCCGTCGATCGCCCAGACCACGCGCTCGGGCTCCGCGACCTTGGCGCCCATGGCCGCCGGAACGGCGTATCCCATGGTGCCCGCGCCGCCGGAGTTCAGCCAGGAGTTGGGGCGCTCGTACTTGATGAACTGCGCCGCCCACATCTGGTGCTGACCGACGCCTGCCGCGTAGACCGCCTCGGGCCCGGTGAGCGCGCCGATCCGCTGGATCACGTGCTGCGGGGACATGAGGCCGTCCTCGGGCTGCGTGTACCCGAGCGGGAACTCGGCGCGCAGCCCGTCGAGGTAGGCCCACCACTCCTCGATGTCACCCTTGGCGCCACCGGTGAGGCCGCGGAACGCCACCTCCAGATCGGTGATGACCTCGCGCACGCCGCCCACGATCGGCACGTCGGCCGTGCGGATCTTGGAGATCTCGGCGGGGTCGATGTCGACGTGGACGACCTTCGCGTTCGGGGCGAACAGTTCGGCCTTGCCGGTGACACGGTCGTCGAACCGGGTGCCGAGTGCGACCAGGAGATCGGCCTCCTGCAGCGCCAGCACGGCCGGGACCGTGCCGTGCATGCCGGGCATGCCGACGTGCTGCGGGTGCGAGTCGGGGAAGGCGCCGCGCGCCATCAGCGTGGTCACCACGGGCGCGCCCGTGAGCTCGGCCAGCGCCAGCAGCTCGGCCGACGCACGGCCGCGGATGATGCCGCCGCCGACGTACAGCACGGGCTTCTTGGCCTCGGCGATCAGCGTGGCCGCGGCCTGGATCTGCTTGCCGTGCGCCTTGGTCACGGGACGGTAGCCCGGCAGGTCGTACTTGGGCGGCCACACGAACGGGGCCGTGGCCTGCTGGGCGTCCTTGGTGATGTCCACGAGAACGGGACCGGGACGACCCGTGCTGGCGATCTCGAACGCCGCGGCGATCGCGCCGGGGATGTCCTCGGGCGTCTTCACCAGGATCGAGTGCTTGGTGATCGGCATCGTGATGCCGACGATGTCGGCCTCCTGGAACGCGTCCGTGCCCATCAGGCGGGAGAACACCTGACCGGTGATCGCGACGATCGGGATGGAGTCCATGTAGGCGTCCGCGATCGCGGTGACGAGGTTCGTCGCACCGGGGCCGGAGGTGGCGATGGTCACGCCGACCTTGCCGGAGGCGGTGGCGTACCCCTCGGCGGCGTGCCCGCCGCCCTGCTCGTGGCGCACGAGGATGTGGCGCAGCTCGGTCGATGCCATCAGGGGGTCGTAGACCTCCATGATCGCGCCGCCGGGAATGCCGAAGACGTCGGTGACGCCGAGGAGCTCGAGGGAGCGCACGACGGCCTGCGCGCCGGTGAGGACGGGCGCCGACGCCGGACGGGCGGGCGGACGCGGGACGGCTGGAGCGGTATCAGCGGTCATGAAGGTTCCTTGCGATGGTGAACGATCGACGGAAGCGGCGGGACGATGCCCCGTCGCGGACGACTCTCCGACCCGGTCCGCCGGGGGCGGAGCGCAGGGGTCGGGAATGCTGGGCTGGAACGCCTCGGGTGCAGCGCGGAGAAGTCGGCTCTGATCCGCGACGGACGCCGTCGCGGCATGAGCCCGGCTCAGGCGTCTCGACGAGTACATCGAGAGCACGAGCCGCGATATCGACCCGATTCAGATCACCATCGCGCCCGGCGGCCTGCGAGGCCACCGGAGCTCTGCGTCCGATCCGGGATCCGGTTGTGCCGACCACGGTTCGAACGTGCATCAAGCCTAACCCATGATCGACGACGCTCCCGCCGCCCGCGCGCGCGAGGGACGGACGATCGGATCCGTGCTGCGCGCGCATGGAAGCAGTCTATTGTGCGGCTGCTCTGGCGTCCGCCAGGGCGTCGAGCAGCACGGCGAACGCCGCAGGATCCGCGACCCGCAGCGTCGCCGCGGTCTCGCCCGCACCGATCCGCACGCCCAGATCCGCGCCGCCGAGCGTGCGCATGCCGTCCTCGTCGGTGACGTCGTCGCCGGCGAACAGCACCGCGGTGGCGCCGACGTGCGCGCGCAGCCGTGACAGGGCCGCGTCCTTGCCCTCGTCCCGCCAGGAGTACTCGCGCAGGTGATGACCGGTGCGCCGCCGCCACGAGGGGATCCTCTCGGGCGCCCACTTCTCGACGCGCGCGAAGGCCAGCTCCTCCTGCCCCGGCGCGGCGGTGCGGGTGTGCACGCCGAACCCGAAGGTCTTGGGCTCGTGCACGACGCCGTCGAGATCCGCGATCAGCGCGCGCAGCTCCTCGATGACCTCGGCGCGGTCGGCCGGTTCGGTGGAGAGATCGGTCTCCTCCCCCGTGTCCGGGAACCAGAACTGCGCGCCATGGGATGCGGCGAGCAGGATCGGGGATCCGTCCTCGTGCTCGGTGATCTCGCGCAGGTCGTGCAGGCTCCTCCCCGACGCGTACGCGACGAACGTCTCCGGCAACGCGGCCAGGCGGTTCACCGCGGCGACGGCCGCGGGCAGCGCCCTCGCCGACATCGGGTCGGCCACGTGCGGCGAGACCGTGCCGTCGAAGTCGAGCGCCACCAGCAGGCGCGGAGTGCGCGCGATCGCCGCGAGGGCGGGGTCGGTCTCTGCGGCCACGGTCCAGTCGCGGGTCATCGTGCGCTCCGTACGTTCTCGAGGGCCGCGAGGAAGTCCCGCGACCAGGCGTTCACATCGTTCTCCAGCACGCGCTTGCGCAGGGCCCTCATGCGCCGGGACTGCTCCCGCGGCGGCATGTCGACGGCTTGCATGATCGCGTCCTTGAGCCCTTCGATGTCGTGCGGGTTGACGAGCACCGCCTGGCGCAGCTCGTCCGCGGCGCCGGTGAACTCGCTGAGCACGAGGACGCCGCGCTGATCCCCGCGGGTGGCCACGTACTCCTTCGCGACGAGGTTCATGCCGTCCCGGAGCGCCGTGACGAGCATCGCGTCGGCGGCCAGGTACAGGGCGACCATCTCCTCACGGGGGAACCCCTGGTGCAGGTATCTGATCGCGGTGTGATCCATGGTGTCGTGATCG
>NZ_NCKN01000209.1 GCF_002257455.1 Microbacterium sp. 13-71-7 | reverse complement strand
CGGGTCAGCGCAGTCGGACGCCGACTTCCGCGGCGATGGCGGTGACCATCGCGATGAGCCTCGCGGTCCGCCCCGGCATCGTTCGACGGTAGTCCTCGATCGTGAGCAGGCCGGGGCCGACGAACGCCCACGCACGAGCTCTGGCCCAGGTGGCGTCGTCGGCTGCGGCAGCCACGCGAAGCAGGTCGCGTGCGGGGGCGTCGAACATGCTCCACGCGTACAGCAGATCGACCGAACGATCGCCCACGCCGAGGCCGCCCCAGTCGAGCACGCCGGCCAGACCCCCATCCGCGCGGACGAGCATGTTCTCGGCGGACAGGTCGGTGTGGATCCAGCAGGGAGAGGACGTCACCGGCGGGACGTCGCGGAGAAGCCGCCAGGCCCGACGGACCGCCTCAGGATCGAAGATGTCGGCGAGCCGCGTCGCCGCATGGTCGGCCCACTCGTCGATCGTGTCTGTGACGGGCTCGCCGGCCCGGTAGCCCCAGTGGTCGGCGCCGTGCGGCACCCCTACGGCGTCCACGTCGTGCAGACTCCGCAGGAAGTGACCGAGCGTCGTGGCGAGTTCGGCTTGCTGCGCACTGTCGAGGTCGGTCGGCAGCTCCCCCGGCAACCACGAGACCACCGTCCACGGCCGGGGGAAGATCTCGGAGGCGGCACCGGCGAAGTCCACGCGAGGGACGGGCACAGGGAGTGCGGGCCCGAGTCGGGGAAGCCAACGCACCTCCTTGAGGAGGTCTTCGGCGTATCCCTCCGTCCGTGGTAGCCGAACGGCCTGCGCGTCGCCGAGGCGGAAGACCCAGTTGCTGCTCCCCGATGCCGTGCTGGGCGTGACAGCCCTGCCGGCAAGATGCGGAGCCTGTTCTTCGAGCAGGCGCACGACAAGATCGGAGTCCGGGAGGTCCTCCCGCGCGGCTTCCTCAGTCATCGTCCTCATGATAGGTCTGCTCCGCGGATCGCCCTCGGAAGCACCCGCTCGGAGACGCCCCGGCCCACGAAAAAGCGGGCGTCCCGGCATGTGAATGCCGTGACGCCCGCCGTCCTGAGAACTCAGATCACCTGGATGTTCGCAGCCTGCATGCCCTTGGGGCCGCGCTCGGAGTCGAACGAGACCTTCTGGTTCTCCTCGAGGTTGCGGTATCCGTCACCGGTGATCGCGCTGAAGTGCGCGAAGACGTCGGCGGTGCCGTCGTCGGGCGCGATGAATCCGAAGCCCTTTTCGGTGTTGAACCATTTGACGATGCCAGTGGCCATGTCGTCATTCCTTCTTGTCTGGGACCCGTTGAACGGTCCGCGAATCCGCGACGATGCCGTCGGGAAGTATGGGGTCGCGCCTGCCGGCGCTCGGTCTGGTCGTCGATCCGACGTGCGAGGAGGGGTCCACATGATCCCCGAGGCCGACACGGGCCGCGGGAGAGATACGGGAACAGCAGGAGAGATCAGAAAACCAACCGGTGAGGAGCGCATCACGATGGCTGACGCAACCAGAGTCACTGAACTGAATACCCGCCCGGATGATGTCCGAGCCCAGAAGCTGGTCCGGAGCAGGACTCCGGCAGAAACCACAACTTCAACAACCTGAGATCGAGCATATCCCCTCGGCGCCTGAGTGAAGGCCGAGAGACCGGATCAGGCCGGCCCGTCCGGATGAGCCAGGTCGTAGGCGCGGGACAGCTTCTGCGGGACGAACATGCGCCACGCATCCACGACGAACTCCCGCGCCTCCCCCGGATCCAGGGCAGCGAGATCCGAGCGCACCCAGTGGAAACGCATGTCGGACGGCGACGGCAGCTGGAACTTCTCGGGCTGTCCCCCGACGAGTCCCTCGCGCAGCTCCTTCGGGAAACCGAACTCCATGATGCGCTCATCCGACGAGAAGGCGACGTACACGATCTGCCCCACGCGGAACTTCAGACGACCGCGGACGTAGACCTCATAGGAGCGCTCGAGCGTGGATCCGAGGGCTCTCACATCGTCGATCGACGCCATGGCTCAGTCCGCCGGCTCCCGCACGGTGAGCAGCGAGCGCCCGTGTGCGCTCGTCTTGACGACCGTCCCGGTGTCCACGAAGCCGAGCTTCTCCAGCGCGCGCCGTGAGGGGAGGTTCCAATCCCACACGCTCGCCCAGAGACGAGGGAAGCCGGCGCTTCCGGCCCATGCGATCACGGCCCGTCCGGCCTCGGTGGCATACCCCCGATTGTGCACGGCGCGCAGCAGCTCGAAGGCGAGCTCGGGCCGTTCGCCGTCACCGTCGAAGACGAGCCCGCAGTATCCGATCACCGCATCCGTCTCGCGGAGCGCCACCGTCAGCAGCCCGGGCCTCGCACGAGGGCTCTCCTGACGGATGTCGTCGGCAATCTCCGCCACCGTCGGATGCCCTTCGGCATCGAGCCGCCGGTGCACAGGAACCCGCTCGTCGCGTTCCGCCCACAGCTGCCGGAACACGTACGCATCCCGCACCTCCTGCGGTCTCAGGAGCAGACGCTCGGTCGTGAGCGTCATCGCGTGCGCATCCTCGGGCATGACGTCATCATCCCATCCCGGCGCGGACGGGGCGGCGATGCGGCGGCTCATGTGAGGATCGAAGGCATGACGGATCCGTCACGGACTGAGGACGGCAGTGCGGGTGACGCCGACTACGGCGTCATCGGCACGACCTACAGCGACTTCCGCAGGCCAGACCCGAGGATCGCGTCGCTCGTGCGCAATGCGCTCGGCGACGCACGCACGGTTCTCAACGTCGGCGCGGGCGCGGGGAGCTACGAGCCGGTCGATCTGGAGGTGACCGCCGTCGAACCGTCGGCGAGCATGCGCGCACAGAGGCCGTCGCACCTGGCCGCTGCGATCGATGCCGTGGCGGAATCGCTGCCGTTCGCCGATGCGACGTTCGACGCCGCGATGACGACCTTCTCCGTGCATCAGTGGAGCGACCTCGATGCCGGGCTGGCGGAGGTCCGCCGTGTCACGCGCGGACCCGTCGCGATCCTGACCTGCGACCCGGATCTGCTGGACCGGTTCTGGCTGGCCGAGTACGCACCGGACGTGATCGACACCGAGCGCCGGCGCTATCCGGCGATCTCCCGGTTCGCCTCGGCCCTCGGCGGCACGGTCACCGTCGAACCGGTGCCCATCCCCTTCGATTGCACCGACGGCTTCAACGAGGCGTACTACGGCAGACCCGAGGCGCTCCTCGACGCCGGAGCGCGGGCCGCCTGCTCCGCCTGGAGCTTCGTGGATCCGACGACGTCGACGGAGTACGCCCATCGGCTGCGGAACGCGCTCGACTCCGGCGAGTGGGATCGTCGGCATGGCGCGCTCCGCCGCATGACGACGTTCGAGGGCTCGCTCGTGCTGGTGCGCGCCCTGCCCTGACTTCCCCGCAGCCGGACGAGGGGCTAGCCTGCCGCCAGGATCATCCTCGCCCGAGGAGGCACGCGATGCGGAGCAGAGCCGTGGCCGTGCTGCTCACCGGGGTCCTGCTGACCTCGTCGGCGAGCGGCTGCGCGCCGCCGATCCGGCCCGCCTCCGAGAACGGGCACACGCCGACCGCGTCGGCGACGAAGGATCGTGCCGGGCTGGTGCCGCTGAACTCGTCCCGCGACATCTACCTCACCTGCCGGGGAACCGGATCCCCCATCGTCGTGCTGATTTCGGGCACCGGTGGCGCCGCAGACGAATGGACGGCCCTGCCACCGGCGCCGTCGCCGTCCGCGACCGACGCCCCTGCCGTCGCCGTGCTGCCGGCGCTCGCCGCACACTCGCGCGTCTGCGCCTACGACCGTCCCGGCACCGCGCGGGAGGACGGCGCACGCTCGCCGACGACGCCGGTCCCGCAGCCGACGACCGCACTTCAGGGCGCGAAGGATCTGCACGAGCTGCTGGACGTCGCGGGCGAACACGGGCCCATCGTGCTGGTCGGCGCATCCTGGGGCGGGATGATCGCCCAGTCATATGCGCGCACCTTTCCGCGGCGGGCCGTCGGCCTCGTCCTCGTCGACTCCGCATCGACCTGGCTCGCGCAGACGCTCAGCGCCGATCAATGGCGCGCATGGATGGCGGTCATCGCCGCGGCGCGCACCGACAGCAGCGCGGAGAGCCCCGCCTACGAACCGACCCTCCGGGAGTTCGCGGTCGCCGGGCCCGCACCCGCCCTCCCGGCGACCGTGCTCTCCTCGGACCAGCCATGGGACCTCGGCGTGACGCCCGGTGCGTCGACGTGGCCGGCGTGGCTCGCCGCGCAGGACGACCTCGCGAATGAGTGGCATGCCCTGCACATAAGTGCCACGCACAGCGGACACGGGATCCAGGTGGAGCAGCCGGCCCTGGTCGCATCGGCGATCCAGGCGGTGCTCGACCGGGCGCGTGGCAGGTGAACCGGCACCGACGTCAGCGTCGGGGCGTCCATCCCGACGGCAGGGGTCCGGCGAGCAGCGCCCGCTCCTCATCAGCGGCGAGAGACCATCCCTGGGCGGCGTCGGCGCGGTCGAAACCGCCGCGGGCGAGACGGAACCCCAGATCGTCCTGGGCCGTGCGCGGGTCTCCCCCGCGCCGCACCGAGGCGCGGACGCTCCATGCGTCGTCCGCGAATCCGCCACCGCGGAACACGCGATACTCGCCGTAGCGCGCCGGATCCAGCAGATCCCAGCACCACTCCCAGACGTTGCCGAGCGTGTCGAAGAGCCCGTTCAGGTTCGGCATCCTCTCCCCCACCCGCTGCGGATGACGCAGGCCGTCGGCAGCGGTCCAAGCGACGTCCTGAAGAGGTCCGTAGTGCGGCGTGGTGGATCCCGCGCGGCACGCGTACTCCCACTCGGCCTCGGTCGGAAGCCGGTAGCCGTCCGCGGAGACGTCCCAGCGCACCTCAGCGCCGTCGAACCGATAGACCGGATCCAGCCCCTCCCATTCCGAGGCGGCGTTGCAGAAGCGGATCGCCCGCTGCCAGGAGACTTCGACGGCGGGCCTGTCCGGATGCTCGGCGGCGATCCCGAGCAGCTCGGAGACCTGTTCCTCGGTCACCGCGAAGACGCCGATCTCGAACGGCTCAAGCTCCACGCGCCAGCGGCGCTTGCTCCGCGCGTCGTGCAGGGCGACAGAACCGGCCGGGAGGGCGCGCATCTCGATCTCACTCATCTCAGGGCAGTCTAAAAGCCGCCAGACCTACCATCGGGTCTATGACGGCCGCCGCCTCCCACCGCACCCTGGACCGGGTGTTCGCCGTGAGCATCGCGCTCAAGGGGCTGGACGGCGTGGCCGAGCTGATCGGAGGGCTCGCGCTGCTCTTCATCTCCCCCGCCGCGCTGCGCGAAGCCCTCGGCGACGTCGTGTCCTTCGTGCTGGTCGGCCACGAGCGCTCCCCGGTCTACCACTGGGCGATGCACCTCGGCGACTCCTGGGGTGCCAGGACCACACTCTTCGCGGCCGCCTACCTGCTGTTGCACGGGATCATCAAGGTGGTGCTGGTCTGGGCGCTGCTGCGACAGCAGCTCTGGGCGTATCCGTGGATGCTCGCCGCCCTCGGGGTCTTCATCGTCCTGCAGTGCTACGAGCTGGTCGTCCACTTCAGCTGGTGGATGCTCGCGCTCACCCTCTTCGACGTGTTCATCGTGTTCCTCACCGCTCGGGAGTGGCAGCTGCATCTGCGGCGACGCGAGGCAGCCGCCGATGTCGGAGCCCTCGGATAACCTCGCCCGCATGACGCGCGCCATCTTCTACACCGCCTCGACCCTCAACGGCTTCCTCGCCGACGACGCGGACTCGCTGTCCTGGTTGCTCTCGATCCCGCAGGACGCCGCGACCGCCGACATCGCCGCATTCACGGAGAGGGTCGGCGTCCTCGTGGAGGGCTCTGCGACCTATGAATGGGTGCTGAGCGAGGAAGGTCTGCTCGACCACCCGGAGCGCTGGCAGCAGTACTACGGCGACCGCCCCACCTTCGTCTTCACCTCGAGAGAGCTCCCCCGGGTTCCCGGCGCCGACATCCGGTTCGTGCACGGCCCGGTCCGCGATCACTGGGACGACATCATCGCAGCGGCCGGCGCGCGCGATGTGTGGATCGTCGGGGGCGGCGACCTCGCAGGGCAGTTCGTCGACGAAGGTCTGCTCGACGAGATCGTCGTCACGTTCGCCCCAGCCACGCTCCGCTCTGGCAAGCCGCTGCTCCCGCGTGACCTCGATCACTCCCGCCTCGAACTCACCGCGGTGCGTCAGGCGGGCCCGTTCGCGGAGCTCACCTATCGACTGATGCGCCCCGCCGACGGCGCGTGACGCTGCGGCGTCGCACGGCGGAGCGCCTGACAGCGGAACGTCTACGCTGAACAGGTGCCCGACGCCCTCCTGATCGCCGAACGTCTCGTGCGCCGGTTCGCCCGCGACACCAACCTGCTGGTGGCAGGCCGCACCTTCGAGGTCGTCGGGGACGACGACGTGGCCGACGAGGTGCGCGCACTGCTCTCGCGGCTGGGAGCCCGGATCGGTGAGGGCGCGGTCGTGCTCGCACCCGGGACCGCGACGGAGATCCTGCTCGACGGCGCACCGCTGCCCCGGCGCGCGAGCGCCGGCGAACGCATCGACTTCGCGGGCACGCACATGCCGGTGTCCCGAGGGATCGCCGAGACCCTGCGATCGGACGGCACGGTCCGCGGCATCAAGATCGGCATCGCGATGGTGCTGGAGCCGAAGACGGCGCAGCTCGCGCTGCAGTTGCGCGATGCCGGCGCGGAGGTCGCGGTGTATGCGCACCCCGACGAGATCGATCCCGAGGTCGCCGCCGCGCTGCGCGCACGAGGAATACCGGTCGACGGTGACCCTGCCCTTTCGGGGGCGGCCGAACGCGAAGCCGCGATCGCCTTCCTGCGTCGCGGCCACGACCTGCTGCTGGACGACGGCTCGCATCTGATCCGGCTCGCGCATGAGGAGGACCTCCTCGACGGTCTCAGAGGCGCCGCCGAGGAGACCACGAGCGGCCTCACCCCCCTGCGCCGGATGGCGGCGGAAGGAGTGCTGCGGATCCCGGTGATCGCCGTGAACGATGCGCCGATGAAGACCGCGTTCGACAACCGCTACGGCACCGGGCAATCCTGCGTGTTCGCCGTCGCCGACGTGCTCGACGCGGCCGGGATCAGCCTGCGAGACCAGCCCGCCGTC
>NZ_NCKN01000014.1 GCF_002257455.1 Microbacterium sp. 13-71-7 | reverse complement strand
GGCGAGCGGCGCATCTACTCGAACGCCGGGTTCGACGCCCTCGCCGCGCACGTCGCCGAGGCCGTCGGCATGGACTTCTCGGACTGGATGCTGCGCGAGGTGACGCTCCCGCTCGGCATGGAGCGCACGGACGTGACGGGCCGCCCGTCGGCCGGGGCATCCGCCTCGATCGAGGACCTGCTGATCTTCGGCCGAGAGGTGCTGCGCCCCACGCTCATCCCTGCCGCGCTGCGGGATCTCGCGCTCACCGTCTCGCACCAGGGGCTGCGCGGCCTCGTGCCCGGCTACGGCTCCTTTCCGGACAACCAGTGGGGCCTCGGCTTCGAGCTCAAGGGCGTCAAGAGCCCGCACTGGCTGGGCGACGGGCTCCCGCCCGAGACCGCCGGCCACTTCGGCGCGCTCGGCAGCTTCCTGTTCATCGACCGGTCGCGCGATGTCGCGGCCGCGTTCCTCTCCGGCGTGCCGTTCGGCGAGGAGCACAAGCGGATCTGGCCCCCGCTCACCGAGGAGATCGTCACGCGCTACGGGCGCTGACCGGATCCGGAGAGAGACGCCGGATCCGCGCACCGGAAGCTCCGGATCCGGATCCCGGTCCGGCTCAGGATCCCGCGACGGCGCGGGCGTAGCGCTCGGACAGCAGACGCAGCCGCGGCACCAGCTCGGGCGGGCTCTCCACGGTGAAGTCCATCATCAGCATCCCGATGTAGGCGGCGACGGTGTCGAGACTGTCCGCGCCGGTGACCAGGACGCAGTGGTCGGCGTCGAGCGGTTCGACCACGCCGACGGTGGGGTTGATGCGGTCGAGCACGCTCTGCGCCGAGGCGTCCACGCGCAGCCTGGCATGCACCTTCCAGCCGCTCGCCGCGATCGTCCGCATCGCGAAGGCGGTGTAGTCGCCGCCAGGGAGCGGCTGCGGCGCGAACGGCCGCCGCGTGGGCATCCGCAGCGTCATCCAGTCCACCCGGTAGGTGCCCCAGGATCCGTCCTGCGGATCCCGGGCGACGAGGTGCCACCGTCGCTGCCAGCTCAGCAGCCGGTAAGGCTCGACCAGCACGGGGGAGTCGTCGTAGTCGAAGCGCAGCCATTCGGTGTCGCGGATCGCCGCGGCGACGGCTCGCAGTACGGCGGGGTCGACCTCGGGGTCCGGCGCATCGGTGCCGACGTTCTCCTGGCCGCGGTCGACGGTGGATCCGAGCGCCGCCACGGTGGGCCGCAGATGAGCGGGGAGCACCTGCTCGATCTTGGCGAGTGCCCGCGCGCGGACGTCCTCGATTCCGGCGATACCCGCGGCGGCCTGCAGGCCGACCGTCACCGCGACGGCCTCCTCGTCGTCGAGCAGCAGGGGAGGGAGCGATCCGCCGGCACCCAGCCGATAGCCGCCGACCGCGCCGCGCGTCGCATCCACCGGATAGCCGAGGTCGCGCAGCCGCTCGATGTCGGCGCGCACCGTGCGACCGCTCACGCCGAGACGCTCGGCGAGCTCCGTTCCGGTGCGCGCGGATCCGGTCTGCAGCAGCGAGAGCAGCGCGAGCAGTCGCGCCGAAGGGCCGGTCACGGGATCTCCGATCGATCGGATCCATTAGGAACGAATCAAGCCTAATCGGCTCATAGTGTCGAAGACATGAACAGCACCGCAGCCCTCGCCCTCCGCCCCTTCACCGTCTCCGTCACCGATGCCGAGGTCGCCGACCTGCAGGATCGCCTGGCGCGCACCCGCCTGCCGCAGCCGGCCCCCGCGGACGACTGGACCACCGGCACGCCGAACGACTACCTCCGCGAGGCGCTCGCCGCGTGGCGCTCCTTCGACTGGCGCGCCGCCGAGGCCCGCATCAACGCCTTCCCGCACTTCGTCGCCGAGATCGACGGCCAGGACATCCACTTCATCCACGTGCGCTCCGCGCACGAGGGCGCGACGCCGCTGCTGCTCGCGCACACCTACCCCGGATCCTCCGTCGACTACCTCGACGTGATCGACCGTCTCGTCGACCCGGTCGCGCACGGCGGCCGCGCGGAGGACGCCTTCGACGTCGTCATCCCGGACGCGCCGGGTTACGGCTTCTCGCAGCCGGTGACCGCGTCGGGATGGACGATGGCGCGCGTGGCCAGGGCCTACGACGCGCTCATGCGCGGCCTCGGCTACGACAGCTACGGCGTGCACGGGTCCGACAACGGCGCGATGGTCGCGCGCGAGCTCGGCCTGCTGGCGCCGGAGGGGTTCCTCGGCCTGCACGTGCTGCAGCTGTTCTCGTTCCCCTCGGGCGACCCGAGCGAGTTCGAGCGCCTCGAGCCCGCCGACTACGCGGGCCTCGAGCACATGCAGTGGTTCCAGTCGGTGGGCGGCTACAACACGATGAACGCCTCGCGTCCGCAGACCGTCGCGGTCGGCCTCAGCGATTCCCCGATCGGCCTGCTGGCCTACAGCGAGCTGTTCAACAGCTTCGGCAACGGCACCTCGCTCGTGCCGCTGGAGAAGATCCTGCTGGAGGTCAGCGTGAACTGGTTCGCGAACGCGGCGGCGGGCATGAGCCGCAGCTACTTCGAGAACGCGCAGGCGCAGGCCGAGCCGCAGGTGAACCACGCGCCCACCGGCGTCGCCGTCTTCAAGGACGACTTCCAGACGATCCGGGTCTTCGCCGAGCGCGACAACGACAACATCGTGCACTGGAGCCGCTTCGACGAGGGCGGCCACTTCGCCGCCCTGGAGCGCCCCGACGTGCTCGCCGGCGACGTCCGCGCGTTCTTCGCGGGGATCCGCACCCGCTGAGACGGCCGTCCGAATGCAGAGCCCGCGGTCCGGAATGCCGGGCGGCGGGCTCTGCCGTCCTCGGGGGTAGGGTCGGGGCATGGTCACCGTGGACCCCGGATCCGGATCCGAAGCAGTGCAGCGTCGGCGCACCTGGGTGCTGGGCGGCGCGCTGCTCGTCGCGTCGGCGCTCGCGCAGCTGGCGGCTCAGGGGCCGCTCGCCCCGCTGCACCGCGCCGTCGACGTGCTCTTCGTCGCCGGCGCTCTCGTGCTGGTGATCGGGCTGGGTCGCGCAGGGAGCGTCACCGCGCGTCGGCCGCTCGGCACCGGGGCTGTGATCGCACTGGCGGTGGTGTTGCTGGGCCTCCCTTTCGCGCTGGACGCGGTGCTTCGTGACGCCGACGGATATGGGAGCGGGCAGCTCATCGGTGTCGCCGGGGTGCTCACGATGGTGCAGGTCGTCGTGACCCTCATGCTCGCGATCATCGCCGTGGTGCAGATCGGTCGCATCGGAGTGGTCCCCCGCCCCTGGAACTGGGCGCCGCTGTGGGCACTGGGCGTGGTCGTGGCGACGCGGCTCCTCGCCATGCTGAGGCTCAGCCCGTTGTTCGCCGACACCGCCGACGCCGCGGGCGCCCTGTTCGTGACAGGTCTTCTCGGTGTGATCAACACCGCGGCGATCGCGTTCCTCGGCATCGTCGCGATCGTGCTGGGAGCCCGTACGGAGCCCGGATCCGTCGCCGTGTACTCCTCGAACGCCGGGTGAGGATCCCGGTCCGTCATCGTGTTGCGGGCGGCGGCCCTCGGCACGGGTCCGCGGGGTAGCCTCGGATCCGGGCCGGATCCGGCTCGTCATCCATCCGTCACCCGAAGGAGATCCGCATGGCCGAGGTCGAGAGCTTCACCCTGGACCACACCGCCGTCAAGGCGCCCTATGTGCGCCTGATCGGCGTCGAGCAGGGTCCGCGCGGCGACGAGATCTCCAACTTCGACGTGCGCTTCGTGCAGCCGAACGAGGGCGAGATCCCCACGGCGGCGCTGCACACGATCGAGCACACCCTGGCCTCGCTGCTGCGCGACCGGGTCGACGGGGTCATCGACATCTCGCCGTTCGGCTGCCGCACCGGGTTCCACCTCATCACGTGGGGCCGCCCCGAGGTCCCGGCGCTCGTGGACGCGATCACCGACAGCCTGCGCTTCATCGCCGAGAAGGCGGAGTGGAGCGACGTCCCCGGCGTCAGCGCCGTGGAGTGCGGCAACTACCGCGACCACAGCCTGCACGGCGCGCGCGAATGGTCCGCGCGGATCCTGGAGCAGGGCATCAGCCGCGACGCGTTCACCCGCGTCCTGGGCTGAGCCGCACCGCACCCCGCCCCGCCCCAGCGTGCCCGCACGCACCGACGCCCCCTCTGCGCACCGACGCCCCCTCCGGGGTGCGTCTGCGGGAGGGGGCGTCGGTGCTGCGAGGGGGTCTCGGCGGGAGTGGGCTCGCGAGGCTCGCGAGGCGCGAGGCGCGCGTCAGGCGTCAGGCCCGGGCGATGCGGAGCGTGCGCACCTCGAAGGGGCGCAGGGACAGCGCCTCGCCGGTGCGCGGCGACTCCAGCTCGTCCTCGATGAGCGAGACCTCGCGGATCCCGCGGTGCGGGAAGGCGACGGTCAGGGATCCGGACGTGCGCCGGCCGAGCGACTCGTAGACGCGCACGACCACGTCGCCGGAGCGGTCGTCGGCGAGCTTCACGCTCGACACGACGATGCCCTCGCCGGACACGGCGATCAGCGGCTCGACCTCGTTCGCGCCGCGGACGACGGTCGACGGCGCGTTCAGCGCGATGCCCTCCGCGGTCGCGATCGCGGCGTCCGCGCCGATCACGAGGCCCACCTGGATCTCGTGCGTGCCGTGGTCGGTGTCGGGATCGGGGAAGCGCGGGGCGCGCAGCAGCGACAGGCGCACGGTCGTGGTGACGTCGTCGCCGTCCACATCGCGCGTGGTGTCGAAGCCGTAGATCGAGTCGTTCACGAGCGCGGCGCCGAAGCCGCCGTCCTCCTGCACGAGCACGAACCGGTGCATCGAGGTCTCGAACTTCGCGGCCTCCCAGCTCGTGTTCACGTGCGTGACCCTGCGCTGGAAGCCGAACTGCGTCTCGGCGGCCGTCTCGCGGGCGAAGATCTCGAGCGGGAAGGCGAGCTTGAGCAGCTTCTCCGTCTCGTGCCAGTCGATCTCGTTGCGGAGCAGAACCGTGCGGGATCCGGGACGCAGGGTGATCGTCTGCCGCAGGGAGGACTCCGAGAACGGCCGCTCCACGACGATCGTCGCGACGCCGCTCTCGACGGACGCCGAGATCGACGACACCGCCACGAGGTCGTCCACGCGGTTGCGGTAGTACTTGTCGATGTCCCACGCGTCCCACATGTTCGGGAAGTCCTGGTGCAGCTGGAACAGGTTCGCCGGCTTTCCCGCGGGGATCGTCTCCCGGCCCGATGCCTTGTCCCGCGCGGAGACGATGAGACCCTCGGGCGAGATCACGACCGCGACGAGGCCGTTCTCGAGGCGGAAGCCGTCGGCGGACTCGGTGAGGGAGACGGGCAGGGGCACGTAGCGAATCTGGGCCGGCTCTTCGGCAACCGGCGTTTCGTCTCGGTCGGCTCCGCCGTCCTCGCTCAACGACCCCGGAGTGGAGGCGAGGGAGGCGCCGAGCGCGCGAGCGCCGGGTGCGACACCGACCGACGTCGGGGTGAAGACGAGCTCCACGTCACCGGAACCGGCGAGCGCGGCGCGCGCGGCCTCGGACAGCGCGCGGGCCTCGTCGAGCACGTCGGAGAGCACCGAGACGGCCTCGCGGTGCACCCACGCGATCGAGGTGCCGGGGAGGATGTCGTGGAACTCGTGCAGCAGCACGGTCTGCCACAGCCGGTCCAGCTCGTCGTGCGGGTAGGCCGCACCGAGGCGCACGGCCGCGGTCGACGCCCACAGCTCGGCCTCGATGAGCGCCTGCTCCGCCCAGCGGTGCAGCGCCTTCGTGGCGTGCTGGCTGGTGAGCGTGCCGCGGTGCAGTTCGAGGTACAGCTCGCCGACCCACACCGCCGGATCCGGAAGCTCCGCCTTGGCGGCGTCGAAGAACTCGTCCGGGTGGATCCACTCGACCTGGGCGGATCCCTCCAGCGACGCGAGCCGCGACGCCTTGCCGGTCATCTCCCGGGTCGTGCCGCCGCCGCCGTCGCCCCAGCCCACCGGGGCGATCGAGCGGGTCGCGACGCGGTTCTCCTTGAACTGGCGCGAGGCCTTGGCGACCTCCATGCCCGAGAGCTGCGAGTTGTAGGTGTCCATCGGCGGGAAGTGCGTGAAGATCCGCGATCCGTCGATGCCCTCCCAGTCGAAGCTGTGGTGCGGGAACACGTTCCGCTGGTTCCACGAGATCTTCTGGGTGAAGAACCACTCGAAGCCGGCCCGGCGCATGAGCTGGGGCAGGGCGGGGGAGTAGCCGAAGCTGTCCGGCAGCCACACGCCCTTCGACCGGATCCCGAACTCGCGCTCGAAGAAGCGCTGTCCGTGCGAGAACTGTCGCACGAGCGACTCCCCGGTCGGCATGACCGTGTCGGACTCGACCCACATGCCGCCGAGCGGCAGGAACCGTCCCTCGGCGACGGCGGCCTTGATCCGGGCGTAGACCTCGGGGCGGTGCTCCTTCATCCAGGCGTACTGCTGCGCGCTGGACATGCCGTAGCGGAACTGCGGCTGCTCCTCGAGCAGGGTCGTCATCGACGAGGTGGTGCGGGCGACCTTGCGCACGGTCTCGCGCAGCGGCCACAGCCAGGCCGAGTCGATGTGCGCGTGCCCGATCGCGGCGATGCGGTGCGCGCTCGCGTCGGCGGGCGCCGCCAGCACCTCGGCCAGCTGAGCCCTGGCATCGCCCGCGGTCTCGACGATCCGCTGCAGGTCGAGCACGTCGAGCGCGTCGTCGAGCGCCTGCAGGATCCGCATGCGGCGGGGGCTGGTCTCGGGGAGCTCGGCCTGGAGATCGAGCAGCACCTCGAGGTCGAGGGACAGTTCGAACACCTCCGTCTCGAACACCGCGAGGTCCATGTGGCGCACACGGTAGAGCGGATCCGGCGAGGAGGTGAGGATGTCGCCCTCCTGCGTGGGCAGGAAGGGGTGGTAGTCCAGCAGCACAGGGTTGGAGGCGCCCTCGAGGAACAGCTCGACCGTCTCCTCGCCCTCGGCCCGCTCCGTGATGGGCAGCCACTGGTTGCGCGGGTTGAGGCTCTTCACCGGGACCGGCTCGCCGTCGGCGCCGGCGCGGTAGGCGAGCGCCTCGCACTGGAAGCCGGTCATGTTGATGTCGAAGCCGAGGTCGACGAGCGCCTCGACGCGCTTGCCGGCCCACTCGGCCGGGACTGTGCCGCGGATCCGGAACCACGTGGTTCCCCACGCGGGGCCCCACTGCTGGCCGGCCGAGAACGGCGCGTAGTCGAGCGCCAGCCCCTCGGCCGCGGGGATCGGCTCGCCAGGAAGGACGTGCGCGGCGATCTCCAGCGGGATGCGGGCGGAGTGGACGGCGGGGCGCACGCGCTCGCCGAGCACGCGGGTGACGCGGCCGACGGTGAGCGAGGTCTCTTCGTGCACGGGGGTGCTCCTTCGCGGTGCGAGAATGTCAGAACGCCTGGGGAAATCCTCTCCCACAGGGCCAACTAAAACGATCTAGTACGGTGAGTCTATGTCACAGGCGAAGCGCATCACCATCGCCGATATCGCCCGGCTCGCGGGAGTGTCTCCCGGCGCGGTCTCCTTCGCGCTGAACGGGCGCCCCGGCGTCAGCGAGCAGACCCGTCAGCGCATCCTCGACATCGCCGAGGAGAACCAGTGGCAGCCGAGCTCGGCCGCGCGGGCCCTGGTCGGATCCCGTGCCGGAGTGGTCGGCTTCGCGGTCAACCGCCCGGCGCGCACCCTCGGCACCGAGGCGTTCTTCACCGACCTCATCGCCGGCGTGCAGTCGGCCCTCGCTCAGCACGGCGTCGCCCTGCAGCTGGTCGTCGTCTCCTCGATCGAGGAGGAGATGGCGACCTACCGGCGCTGGCGCAGCGCGAACCAGGTCGACGGCGTGATCGTGATCGACCCGCGCGACGACGACCCGCGTCTGGCGCTGCTGCCCTCGCTGCCGCTGCCGGCCGTGGTGATCGGCAGCAGGGACACGGCGGGGGATCCTCCCGCGATCTGGCTCGATGACGAGGCCGCCGCGCATGCGCTGTTCGACTACCTCGCCGCGCTCGGGCACCGCGAGATCGCCTACGTCTCCGGGCCCGCCGAGTTCCAGCACACCCGCATCCGCGCCGACGTGCTCGCTGCGCTCGCGGCACGGGACGTCACGGGCGAGACCTTCGTGACCGACTTCTCCCCGGCGGCCGCCACCGCCGCGACCCGCACGCTGCTCAGTCGCGCCACGAGGCCGACGGCCGTCGTCTACGACAACGACGTGATGGCGATCGCGGGGCTCAGGGTCGCGCAGGAGATGGGCGTCGGGGTGCCGCAGGCGCTGTCGGTGGCGTCCTTCGACGACTCCGTGGTGACGGGGCTCGTGCACCCGTCGATCACGTGCCTCACGCGCGACACCTTCGCCCTCGGCGAGCAGGCCGCGGCCTTCCTGCTGGAGCGGATCGGATCCGCGGATCCGCTGCCGTCCCGCCGCGGCACCGCCCCCGCGCTGACGATCCGCGAGAGCACCGCCGCCCCCGCACGCTGAGGCGCGGCGACCTCGGGCGCGCTTCGAGCCGGTGCGCCGGGCGGGCGACGACCGCAACAGGCGCCCAGGGACCGCTCCGGCCCGTTCGGTAGAGTGCTCAGGGTCGACGAGAGGAAATCGCTGATGACGCCGGACACCGCGAAGAAGAAGCACCAGGACTACAACCCGGGGCCGCGCGTGGGGATCACCTTCTCCACCTTCGACCTGCTGCACGCGGGGCACATCATGATGCTCGCCGAGGCCAAGCGGCAGTGCGACTACCTCATCTGCGGCCTGCAGATGGACCCCACCCTGGATCGCCCGGAGAAGAACGCTCCCACGCAGACCGTGGTCGAGCGCTACATCCAGCTGCGCGGCTGCGAGTACGTCGACGAGATCGTCCCGTACTCGACCGAGCAGGACCTCGAGGACATCCTCCGCTCCTTCAAGCTCGACGTGCGCATCGTCGGCGACGAGTACGAGGACCGCGACTTCACCGGCCGCGCGTACTGCGAGGAGGCGGGCATCGAGCTGTACTTCAACAGCCGCGACCACCGGTTCTCCAGCTCCGGCCTGCGCAAGATCGTCGCGGCCAAGGAGGCCGAGCGGGTCAACGGCCAGAGCTGACCCGCCCGGCGCTCAGAGCCAGGGCGCCGGATCCCAGTCGAAGCTCCGCGCCCACTCCTCGAGCTCGGCGCGCAGCGCGTCCGCGATCTCGGGGTGCTGCGCGGACAGGTCGACGGCCTCGGCCGGATCCTCGTCGAGGTTCGCGAGCAGGCTGGCGCCGAGCACGAACGGCCCGCCGAGGTGCTCCCTGGGCGACGTCGTGAGCTTCCAGGGGCCGCGGCGCGCGGCGAGCTGAGGGCCGTACTCCCAGAACAGCGTGCGCTCGGCGGGAAGCGGTGCGAGCGCCTTCAGGGCGTCGAGCACGCTCGCGCCGTCGGCGTCGTCCGCCGCCGGCGCGCCGATCGCATCGAGCACGGTGGGCACGATGTCCGTCATCGCGCCGGGCTCCGCCCACTCCGCGCCCTGCGGCAGCGCGGCGGGCCAGGAGACGATCGCGGGCACCCTGATCCCGCCCTCGTACAGCGAGCCCTGGTTGCCGCGCAGGCCGCCGGTGGATCCGCCCTGGTAGTCGATCTCCTCGCCGTTCAGCCAGTTGCGGCTCTCGGTGGAGGGGCCGTTGTCGGAGGAGAAGAACACGATCGTGTCGTCCCCGAGCCCCGCCGCGTCGAGCGCGTCCAGGATGCGGCCCACGCCGTCGTCCATGGCGGCGATCATCGCGGCCATGATGCGGCGATCGTCCGGGAGGTCGGGGAAGCGGTCGACGTACTCCTTCGGCGCGTGCATCGGGTAGTGCGGGGCGTTGAACGGCACGTAGCAGAGGAACGGATCCGCGGCGTTCGCGCGGATGAAGTCCGCGGCCTTCTCCGCGATGACTTCGGTGAGGTAGCGGCCGTTGTCGTACACCTCGCGCTCGTCGTCCCACAGGTCGTGCACCGGGTTCTGGCCCTGGCCCCAGTAGAAGATGTGGGAGTAGTAGTCCACGCAGCCGGCGAGGAAGCCGAAGTGCTGTGCGAAGCCACGGTCCAGCGGACGGTAGCCGGATCCCGTGCCCAGGTGCCACTTGCCGAAGATCCCGGTGCGATAGCCCTCGTCCTGCAGGCGGGAGGCTAGCGTCGGCTGCGCCGGCAGCCCCGGCGTGCCGCGCTTCCCTCCGAGGATCTCCTGGACGCCGGCGTTGACCGGGTGGCGCCCGGTGAGCAGCGCCGCGCGGGACGGCGAGCAGACCGGAGAGTTCGAGTACCAGTTCGTGAGGCGCACCCCGCGCGCCGCCAGCCGGTCCAGATGCGGGGTGAGGACGTCGTCGCCCCCGAAGCAGCCGACATCGCCGTAGCCGAGGTCGTCGGCGTAGATCACGACGACGTTCGGGCGCCTCATGCGGTGACCTCTGCGACATCCTCCGCGCCGTCGACGACCGTGTTGTTCGAGGAGTAGGTCCCGGATCCGGTGCTCAGATCCGGACGGATCAGGTCGGCGATGCCGCGTGCGGCGAGGTCGGCCGGATCCGCCGCGGTGCGGGAGGTGACGAAGGCGGCGTCGAGTCCGGCCTCGCACGCGTCGACCCACGCCTGGAAGATGGCGCCCCCCGGGCTCATCGCGGCACGGCTGACCGGGATCTCGTGGGCGTCGACCTCGATGACGATCGCCGTCGTGCGGGCGGGGGCCTGCCGCCGTGCGCGCAGCTCTGGGATGATCTCCGCGAAGCGCCGACCGATGGGCTTGGCCTCGCCCGCCTGGTCGATCAGACCGAGCGAGTACTCGAGCTCGGGGTAGTCGGCGAGTTCGCGGCCCACGTCGTGCGAGCACCACCAGGTGACGCCCCAGAGGTTCTCGGTGCGCACCGCGGCGCGCACGGTCGCCTCGAGGAAGTCGGGGGTCTGCTCCGGCGTCAGGCAGTTCGACGGGGCGCCGACCTCCTGCAGCCAGACCGGACGGTGCGGATCCGTCGCGAAGGCGCGGGACAGTTCGATCATGTACTCGGCGTGCCGGTCGCTCGCCGCGCTCCGCCCGCCGTAGCGCTGGGCGGTGCCGTTGAAGATCCACGAGTGCACCGTGGTCATCGCGCCGATCCGGCTGGCATGCGTCGGCACGAAGCCGTGACCGTCCATGTACCAGGCCGCGTCGTACTCGCTGTGCACGTGCGGCAGCCCAGGCGCGGAGCGCTCCGCCGCGTCCAGCAATGCGGTGAGCCAGCCCGCGGCCTCCTCGGGCGAGACCGGCCAGGGGTGCGGGTGCACGGCCGCGGAGAACTGGTTGACCTCGTTGCCGAGCGTGAAGCCGAGGAAGTTCGGGGCGTCGCGCAGCGCGGCGCCGAGGCGCTCCACGAGCGCGACCTGCCCGCTCAGCGCGATGGGGTGGGTGAACATGTTCTTGTCGTGCCAGGTGAACAGCCACGACGGGATGAAGTCGAAGCTCGACAGGTGGCCCTGGATCACGTCGACGCTCGCGTCCATGCCGAACTCGGCGGCGACGTCGACCACGGCCCTCACGTCCGCGACCGCCTTCTCCCGGATGAGCGTCCGGTTCGGCTGCAGCACCGGCCAGAGCGGGAAGATCCGCACGTGGTCGAGCCCGAGCGCGGCGAGCCCGGCGAAGTCGCGCCGCACGACGTCGAGGTCGAGGTCGAGCCAGGAGTGCATCCACTCCTTCGACGGCGTGTAGTTCGCGCCGAACCGCAGCGGGGCGGCTCCGCTCGGAACGGCGGAGTGTGCGGCGTCGGTGCCGAGGGTCATCGAGTACGTCCTTCCGGGACGGGCTGGCGCGGGTGGGGGGAGTCGCCGAGGTCCTGCTGGAGATCCCAGAGCTTCAGGGTCAGCTCACGCCGGATGCCGGCGTATGCGGGATCGAGATGCACGCTGGTGAGCTCGTATGGATCCTTCTCCAGATCGAAGAGCTCCCACTCCGGAGGATAGGACGTGTCGCCCGTATTGGGCAGTCCCATTCCGTCGGCGTAGTAGTAGATCAGCTTGTAGCGGTCGGTGCGCACGCCGTAGTGCGCCCAGACGTGGTGCATGTGGTCGTCGTGCTCGTAGAACCGGTAGTAGTGGGCGTCCCGCACGGGAGCCGGATCCGCCGCGGTCAGGAGCTCCACGAGGCTGCTGCCCTGCATGCCCTCGGGCGCCGCGACCCCGGCGAAGTCGAGCAGGGTCTGCGCGATGTCGACGTTCGAGACGAGCGCCTCCGTGCTCCCGCCGGCGGCGACGCGGGCGGGATAGCTGAGCACGAGCGGCATCCGCAGCGACTCCTCGTACATGAACCGCTTGTCGAACCAGCCGTGCTCGCCGAGGTAGAAGCCCTGGTCGGACGCGTAGATCGTGACCGTGTCGTCGAACCGGCCGCTCTCGTGCAGGAAGTCGGTGAGCGCCTGCACGCCCTCGTCCACCGCGGCGACGCAGCGCAGGTAGTCCTGCATGTAGCGCTGGTACTTCCACAGGGCGCGCTCCGCGTAGCCCAGCTCGGCGGGCGGATCCTCCTTGAGGTCGATGTCCGTGAGGTAGTCCGCGATGCGCATCGTGGCGTGGTGGGCGGGTGTGCCGCGGCCGTCGTAGTCGTCGTCGAAGGTGGGAGGCAGCGGGATCGGATCCGTGAACAGATCCGCGTGCCGCGGGTGCGGAAGCCAGGGGCGGTGCGGGGCCTTGTGCCACACCAGCACGCAATAGGGCTCGTCGCCCTGCGCCTCCATCCACGCCAGCGCGTGGTCGGTGATGATGTCGGTGACGTAGCCCTGGTGGCGCACCGGGCCGTCCGGCGAGTAGAACTCCGGATCGAAGTACTCGCCCTGATCCGGCAGCACCTCCCAGTGATCGAAGCCCACGGGGTCGTGTTCCGGGCCGTGGCCGAGGTGCCACTTGCCGAACATCGCGGTGCGGTAGCCCGCCGCCTTGAGCGCCGTGATGAAGGTCTCGTGGTCGTTCGCCAGGGGCGTGGCGAGCGTGGTGACGGCGCTCGTGTGGCTGTAGGTGCCGGTGAGGAAGGCCGCGCGACTCGGCGTGCACAGCGCGTTCTCCACCAGCGCGCGGTCGAAGCGCATCCCGGCGGCCGCGATCGCGTCGATTCCTGGCGTGGTGTTCACGACTGATCCGTAGCAGCCGATCGCATTCGAGGCGTGGTCGTCGGTCAGCACGAACACGATGTTCGGGCGACGGGGACTGCTCATCGCGTTCCTCCTTGAGTCGCTGAAGGGATTTGGTTCGCCGCATCGGCGGTCTGCGGTGCTGTTGGACGACACCGCGTCCTTGTGGCATGCTAGGCACACTATATCGTTTTAGTGATGGGATGCCAGCGCCGGCCGGCGATGCACCCGGGACACTTCGAAGGAGAACACGTCCATGAAGATCCGATCGACTATCGCCGTCGGCATCGCCGCGGTCGCGGCGCTCGCTCTCACCTCCTGCACCGGGGGAGGGGCGGCCTCCGGAGGCGGATCCGCCGACGGCGAGATCAAGGGCACGGTCACTTTCCAGACCTGGTCGCTGAAGAACGACAAGTTCACGCCCTACTTCGAGAACATCGCGAAGAGCTTCGAGAAGGAGCACCCCGGCGTCACGGTCAAGTGGATCGACCAGCCCGCCGACGGCTACGAGGACAAGATCCTGCAGCAGGCCGAGTCGAACGAGCTTCCCGACGTCGTGAACCTGCCGCCGGAGTTCGCGCAGGAGCTCGCCAAGGCCGGTCAGCTCGCCGACCTGAAGAAGGACTCGAAGATCATCGGCGACTACGTCGACGGTGGCGTCGCGGCCTACACCTACAAGGGGCTCGAGGGCACCTACGCCTTCCCGTGGTACCTCGGCACCGAGCTGAACTACTGGAACATGGACCTGCTCGGCAAGGCCGGACTCACCGCGCCGCCGAAGACGTTCGACGAGACGCTGGACGCCGCGTCGAAGCTCGGCAAGCTCGGCATCGCGACGCTGTCCGATGTGCCGAGCCCCAAGTCGCTGCAGATCGACATCAGCGACCAGGGCAAGACCTTCGACTTCGTCAAGGACGGCAAGTTCGTCTTCGACACCCCCGAGGCTGAGGCGATCGTCGAGCGCTACGCCGAGCTGTACAAGGAGGGCGCGGTCAGCCCCGAGGCGCTGCAGAACGCCGGCACGGCCAACGCCAACGTCGACAACTTCAACAAGGGCAGCGTCGCGTGGACGACCGCCGGCCCGAACTACATCGACAAGAACCTCGCGGTCAACTCGCCGGCCCTGCTCCCCTCGGTCAAGGTGACCGGCGGATTCGGCGAGCCGCCGCTGTTCGTGCAGGGCATCAGCGTCTCCAAGAACGCGAAGAGCCCTGCAGCCGCGGTCGCCTTCGCCGAGTACGTCACGAACGACGCGAACCAGGTCGAGTTCATGAAGCTCGCCGCCGGCTTCTTCCCCGGCACGAAGAAGGCCAACGAGGATCCGTCCGCCTTCGCCGGTACCGCGCAGAACGCGGAGCAGACCCAGGCGACGACCTTCGCGGCGGCGCAGATGGACAAGGCCCGCGTCCCCGGCGCTCCCGGCAGCGGCTACGTCGACTCCATGGAGAACTACGCCAAGCAGCAGATCGCCCTCGCGATCAAGGGCGACATCACGGCGAAGGATGCGCTGAAGAAGGCGCAGGACTACGCCAACCAGAACGTGTCCAAGTGACCCGATGAGTGAGAGGAGGGGGTGAGCAGATGAGAAGACAGCGCTGGTACACGCCGTACCTGCTGGTGCTGCCCGGTGTGGTCTGGGTGCTCGTGTTCGCCCTGTGGCCGTTCCTGAACACGGTGGTGCTCGCCTTCACGGACGCCCGCCCCCTCCGTCCCGTCACCTTCGTGGGGCTGGACAACTTCACCCGCCTCGCGAGCGATGAGCGGTTCGGCTACGCGCTCACCACGTCCCTCGTGTACGTGGTGGTGTGCGTGCCGCTGCTCACCTTCCTCCCGCTCCTGCTGGCGCTGCTGGTGCGCGCGAAGATCCCCGCGATCGGGTTCTTCCGCACGACCTTCTACTTCCCGGTGATCGCCTCGGCCGTTGTCGTCGCGATCGTGTGGGAGTTCCTGTTCTCCAGCACCGGCACGATCAACTCGGCGCTGAGGTTCTTCGGCCTCGCGGACCGGCCGATCGAGTTCCTGTCCGATCGCTGGCTGCTCATCTTCTGCGCGATCGGCCTCACCGTGTGGAAGGGCCTCGGCTACTACATGGTCGTCTACCTCGCCGCCCTGGGGAACGTCGGGCGCGAGCTGCACGAGGCGGCCGCGATGGACGGCGCCGGCGCCTGGCGCCGGTTCTGGTCGGTGACCGTGCCCGGCGTGCGCGGCCCGATGATGCTCGTCTCGGTGCTCATCTGCGTGGCCGCGGTGCGCGTCTTCACCGAGCTGTTCATCCTCTCCTCCGGATCCGGGGGACCGGGAGGCCGGTCGATGAGCATGGTGATGCTCATCCAGTCGATGGGCAAGGGCCTGAACGGGCAGATCGGCTACGCCTCGGCGATCTCGATCGTGCTGTTCCTGCTGACCCTCATCCCGCTGACCGTCGTCGGCATCGCCAACAACGGCGAGATGATCCGCGACGCCCTGGCGGGCCGTCGCACGCGCCGCGACCTGCGCGCGCAGCAGCGCGCCGAGCGCCGCGAAGCCAAGGACCGTGCGGAGGTGACGGCATGACCTCCTTCCAGACCCGCGGCAGCGCCGGCGCGATCGAGGAGCAGGAGACGGCCCTTCGACGGGCCCAGGGAACGGCGGCGGACGGCCGACCGCCGCGGAGGCGCGAGAAGGCGTACCGCACGCGCGGATCCGCCGACATCATGAAGCCCTCGCTGGCCGGCCTGATCGGCAAGTACGTGCTGCTCGTCGTGGTCCTCGGGATCATGGTGTTCCCGTTCCTGTGGCAGCTGTCCACGTCGTTCAAGGGGTCCGGCGAGAACATCTACGGCTTCCCGCCGAACCTCATCCCGAGCGCTCCCACGCTCGACCACTACGCGGAGGTCTTCCGCACCATCCCGGTGCTCGACTACGCCCGCAACTCGCTCCTGGTCGGTGTCGGCACCGTGATCACGAACGTGATCTTCGCGACCCTGGGCGGCTACGCGCTGGGGTGCCTGAAGTTCCGCGGCAAGGGGATCGTCATGGCGATCTTCTTCTCCACGCTGCTCCTGCCCGGCGAGGTCACGCTGACGAGCCAGTACCTGACGGTCAAGTCGCTGGGGCTGGCGAACACCCTGTGGGGCGTGTTCCTGCCGGGCGCGATCGCCGCGATCAACGTGCTGCTCATGGCCGCCGCGTGCCGGATGATCCCGGCGGACACCCTGGACGCCGCGACGATCGACGGCGCCAACACGATGCAGCGCCTGCGCCACATCGTCTGGCCGAACATCCGCGGCATGGTCTCGGTGGTCGCGCTGTTCGCGTTCATCGGCGCCTGGGACGAGTTCCTCTGGCCGCTCGTCGTGCTCTCGGATCCGGCGAACTACACGCTCACGGTCGGCATGAACTACCTGAACTCGAACTTCGGATCCAACCCGCGCGTGATCGCGGCCGGCACGATGATCGCGCTCGTGCCGATCATCGTCCTCTTCGCCGTCCTGCAGAAGCAGTTCTTCAAGGGCGTCGAGGAGGGGAGCGTCAAGGGATGACGGAGCCGGCCCGCTGGACGGCGATCCCGCAGCCCACGGCGTTCGAGCCGGCGGGCGGGATGTGGAGGCCGGAGCGGGCGCGGGTGATCGCGGCGAGCCGCGGGCTGCGCCGGGAGGCCGAACGGCTCGAGCCGGAGCTGCGGGCGTGCGGGATCGCGGGGGCCGCCGACGTCTCGGATCCGGTGATCCGGCTGCGGCTGAGCCCGCTCGCGACGCGGGACCGCACCGACGAGTCGTTCACGATCGACGTGGCGGAGGACATCGTGGTGACCGCGGCCTCCGCGGCGGGCGTGTTCCGCGCCACCCGGCAGCTGCTGCACAACCTCCGTGCGCAGGGGGCCGTCCCGCGAGGCGCGGTGCAGTCCGCGCCGGCGGTCGCCGAGCGCGGCCTGCACCTCGACGCGGGCCGCAAGCACTACCCGGCGGAGTGGATCCGCGCGCAGCTGCACGCCGCCGCGGACGTCGGCGTCAACGTCTTCCAGTGGCACTTCTCGGAGAACCCGGGATTCCGGCTCGAGTCGGAGGCGTTCCCCGAGATCGTCTCAGACGACCGGATCGGCCGCACCGAGGCCGCGGACGTCGTCGCCACCGCGCGCGACCTGCACATCGAGCTGATCCCGTCGCTGGACATGCCGGGCCACCTGCAGCACGTGCTGACGGCGCACCCCGAGCTGCGGCTGCCGGAGGCGCCGGGGCTCGAGACGGATCACGCCCTCGACATCACCCGCGAGGATCCGGTCCGCTTCGCGCTCGTCCTGATCGACGACATGATCCCGGTGTTCCCGCACAGCACCCGCTGGAACCTCGGCGGCGACGAGTTCGTGGACTTCGACCGCATCGCCGAGTTCCCCGCGCTCGCGACCGCCGCGGCGGAGCGCTACGGCGCGCAGGGCACGGGGTTCGACCTGCTCACCGCGTTCGTGAACCGGGTCGCCGCACACCTGCGGGAGCGCGGTTTCGAGGCGCGCGCGTGGAACGACGGCCTGCTGCGCAGCACGAGGGAGCACCTGGATCCCGACGTCGTGCTGACCTGGTGGACGAACTGGAACGCCGGGATGCGCCCGGTCTCCGACGCCGTCGCCGCCGGGCACCGCCTGGTCAACGTCAACGACGCGATGTTCTACTACGTGCTCGGCGAGAACGCGGGCTACCGCTACCCGACCGCGGCGCGCATCTGGGAGGCCGACTGGCATCCGGGGCTCTTCCCCGCCCTGTGGGGGCCCGAGGGGCAGAGCACCGTGCGGCAGGAGCTGGTGCGCCCCTACCCCGCGCTGCTGCTCGGGGCGTCGTTCGCGGTGTGGTCGGACCGGCCGGACGCGCAGACGCCGGCCGAGGTCGCGCAGGGCATCCGCGGACCGCTGCGCGCGATGGCGGAGCGGTCCTGGAACGCCGGGTCCGCCCTGTCGCTGGAGGACTTCGCGGCGCTCGACGTCGCGATCGGGGAAGCCACCCCACTCGAAGAAGAGAGAAGGCACGTATGAAACGCACGACAGCAGCCGTCGGTCTCGGCGCGCTCATCGCCGGAGTCGCGCTCCTCGGAGCGCCGCCCGCCCTCGCCGAGACGGGATCCGCCTCGGCCGGGAACACGTCGCAGTGCTCCGCGGAGCCGCTCACCATGGCGTACTACCGCACCTGGCGCGACGTCACGGTGCCGCAGAGCGCGAACTCGAACCTGCCGGACCCCAATGTCACGCGCATGACGGATCTTCCCCCCGAGGTCGACGTGGCGATGGTGTTCGACGCCGGCGCGACCGCCGGCACCGACTACTGGCGCGCGCTCCGCGACGAGTACGTGCCCGCGCTGCACGCGCGCGGAACCAGGGTCGCGTACACGCTGTGGATCGACAAGCTCGCGAAGGCGGACATCCCGCTGACGGACCAGGCCTATCGCGACTACGCGCAGAAGCTCGTCGACACGTACGTGACGCCGTACGGCCTGGACGGCATCGACATCGACGTGGAGTCGTACCCGACCGGCGACAACCTGACCAGGGCGATCGGCGTCTTCAACGCGCTCGGGGACATCCTCGGGCCGACCTCCGGATCGGACAAGATCCTCATCTTCGACACCAACCAGAACGGCAGCACCCCGCTGTTCACGGCGGTCTCGTCGAAGGTGTCGTACGTGCTGCTGCAGGCGTACGGCCGCGGCACCGCGGGCATGCAGTCGACGTGGAACACCTTCGCCGACAAGATCGCCCCCTGCCAGTTCCTGCCCGGGTTCTCCTTCCCCGAGGAGCAGGACCGCACGCACTGGGGCGACGCCGAGGGGATCTACGACCCCGCGACGGCGCCGGGATCCACGGCCTACAAGTACGCGACCTGGCAGCCGCAGGGCGGCACCAAGGGCGGGTTCTTCGCTTACGCCGTCGACCGCGACGGCAAGGTCTGGGGTGATGACAGCATCACGCCCACGTCCTTCACCTGGATGAAGAACCTCTCCGCGGTGCAGGACGACGCGGCGGGCGTCGCGCCGAAGGCGGCCACAGCCGCGCTCGCCGCGGACCGGATCACGATCCGCGGCGTCGGAGCCCCGGGCGCCACGGTGAGCGTGACCGTCACCGGACCGGGCAGGATCCCGACGGCGGCGTCCACGACCGCGGCCGTGGACGGCAGCTGGACGCTCGTGCTCGACCGCAAGCTGACCGAGCCGCAGAAGGCCACGATCACGCAGAAGCTGCCGCACACGGGCCCGTCCGCCCCGACCGAGGTGCGCTTCGTCGGCGACTGAGCCCCGCGCGCCGCAGAACGGCGCGGGATCCGGCCCGAGGGGAGGGAGGCCGGGTCCCGCGCTCTGTGCGCGGCGGGTGGATCGCCGCGACGAGCCGGATATCCTCACACCCTGTGACCACCATCTCCGCGCAGACCGCCGCTCTGCATCCCACGCCCGCGCAGCTGCGGTGGCAGCGGGACGGCGTCGGCGTCTTCCTGCACTTCGGGCTCAACACGTTCTTCGGCGTGGAGTGGAGCGACGGCAGCCTTCCCGCGTCCGGGTTCGACCCTGCGCGGCTCGACGCGCGCCAGTGGGTGGCCGCCGCGCGGACGGCGGGAGCGGCCTCCGTGGTGCTCACCGCGAAGCACCATGACGGGTTCTGCCTGTGGCCGACCGCGACGACGGACTACTCGGTCGCGGCGAGCCCGTGGCGAGGAGGCCGCGGCGACGTCGTCCGCGAGCTCGCCGACGCCTGCGCTGAGGCCGGGATGGGCCTGGGACTCTACCTCTCGCCGTGGGACCGGCACGACCCGCGCTACCCGGATCCGGCGGCCTACGACGATCTCTACTGCGCGCAGCTCACCGAGCTCTGCACGCAGTACGGTGACCTCGTCGAGGTGTGGTTCGACGGCGCGGGATCCGCCGGTCGCGTCTACGACTGGGAGCGGATCACCGGCGTCGTGCGGAAGCATCAGCCGGGCGCCGTCATCTTCAACATGGGCGATCCCGACATCCGGTGGATCGGCAACGAGGACGGTCTCGCCGCCGACCCGGTGGAGTACGTCGTCGATGTCACGCCGAACGACGTGCACACCGACGCGATGCTCGGGCTCGGCAGGGCGCGGTACCTGCCGCCGGAGTGCGACGTGTCGCTGCGGCACGGCTGGTTCTGGCAGCCCGGTGACGAGCCGAAGAGCCTCGAGCACCTGCTCGGGATCCACTACCGCTCGCTCGGCCTCGGCGCGAACCTGCTGCTGAACGTCCCGCCGAACCGCGACGGGCTCATCGACGCCGCGGACCTCGCGCGGCTCACCGAGTACGCGGCGGAGCTCGCGCGGCGGTTCGGCGCTCCGTTCGACGGCGAGCTCACAGCCCTCGGCGACGGCCGGTGGCGCGTCGACTTCGGAGCGGAGGTCGCGATCGACCACCTCGAACTCGAGGAGCAGCTCGCCGAGGGGCAGCGGATCGCGGCGCACCGCGTGACGGACGGTGGGGAGGAGGTCTGCGCCGGCGGGACCGTCGGGGTGCGCCGGCTGCACGCCTTCCCGACCCGCGCGGTGCGGTCCCTCGAGATCGCCCTGGACGGACCGTCGCCCGTGCTCGCGGCCGTGCGCGGGTTCCGCACGGGCGTCGAGTCGGCGCCGGTCGTGCCGTCGACTGAGGACTACCGCGCCGGCGACGCCGACATGGTCATGATGTGAACCACCGGTCCCTGAGCGAGCGAAGCGAGACGAAGGGCGCGCGGCCCCGGTCCCTGAGCGAGCGCAGCGAGACGAAGGGCGCGCGGTCAGCTCTTTGCGGCAGCTTTCATCGCGCGCTTGTGCTCCCTGACCTTCGTGAGCGACTCGGGGGAGACGATGTCGGCGACCGAGCGGAAGGATCCGTCCTCGCCGTAGGGAGCCGAGGCCTCGCGCCAGCCGGCGCCCGTGAAGCCGTACTGCTTGCCGAGCAGCGCCAGGAAGATCTTCGCCTTCTGCTCGCCGAACCCGGGGAGGGTCTTCAGCCGGCGCAGCACCTCGGCGCCGTCCGGATCCCCCTGGGTCCACAGGTTCGCGGCGTCGCCGCCCCAGTCGTCGACGAGCTTCTGGCACAGCGTCTGCACGCGCGCAGCCATGGATCCGGGGAAGCGGTGCACCGAGGGCGACTGCTTGAACGCGGCGAGGAACTCGTCGGGATCGTAGGCGGCGATCGCGGCGGCCTCGACCGCGCCCGTGCGCTGCTCGATCTTGAGGGGGCCGGCGAAGGCGGTCTCCATCGCGACCTGCTGATCCAGCAGCATGCCCACGAGCAGGGCGAGCGGGTTGTCGCTGAGGAGGGTGTCGGCGGCGGTGTCTCCGGTGATGTGAAGGGCCATGGATCCAGTCTCGCATCCGAGCGAAACGGGTGCGCGGTGCATGCACGACGCATGTGAGATATGCTAGTCGCATGACAACGATTCAGGTTCGCAACGTCTCCGACGAGACGAGCCGCGCGCTCAAGGCGAAGGCCGCGCTCGAGGGTCGCTCGCTGAGCGACTATCTGTTGCGCGAGCTCGACCGCCTCGCGACGCGTCCGAGTCGTGCCGAGCTCCTGGAGCGGATCGCGAGTCGCGGCGTCGCCACGCTCGAACCGGCTGCGAAAGTGCTCGCCGAGCAGCGACCCGGGCGATGACACTCGTCGTCGATGCATCAGCGGTCGCCGAGATCCTGTTCGGAACCGAGGCGGGGCGAAGGGCGGCAGCGCTGATCGACGGGCACGAGCTGCTGGCGCCGCAGCACCTCACGGCTGAGGTCGCCTCCGTCATCCGAGGATGGTCCCTCAGCCGACAGATCACCGATGAGCAGGCATTGCGTGCCTTCGGCGAGTTCGACGCGCTCGGCGTCGAGCAGATGCCGATGATGTCGATGCTGCCGGCTGTCTACGCACTGCGGCACAACGTCAGCGCGTACGACGCGATGTACGTCGTGCTCGCACGCGCGGCGCAATGCTCGCTGCTGACTCTCGATGCGCGTCTCGCAGCATCCGCTCCGGATTGCGCACTGCTGCCGTAAAAAAGGCTTGACATATTCGTCTAGACGAATGCATCATGGGTCCATGAACGAGACCATCGAACGAAACGTCTCCGCCTCTCCCCAGCGCGTCTGGCAGCTCTGGACCACTCCGGAGGGCATCTCGCGCTGGTGGGCGCCGGATGGCTTCCGCACCGACGTGACCGCGCTCGACCTGCGTCCCGGCGGCGCGCTCGAATACACCATGACGGCCGTCGCCCCCGCGCAGGTCGCCTTCATGGAGCAGAACGGGATGCCGCTCGCCACCGCGTCCCGCAAGCGCTTCACCGAGATCGAAGAGCCGACGCGGCTCGGATACTCCTCGATCATCGACTTCGTGCCCGATCATGACGAGTACGAGCAGCGCACCGAGATCGAGCTGCATCCGGCCGCCGGCGGCGGCACCCGCATCGTCATGCACGTCGAGCCCCTGCACGACGACGTGTGGACGCAGCGCCTGCTGGCAGGACGGGCGAACGAGCTCGACAACCTCGCCGCGCTCGTCTCCGCCGAATGAGCGAGGGGCAGGAGAGCCAGGCCGCCGCCCCCACGGGCGACGCCGCCGGTCCCCTCGACCCCCGGCGTGCCTTCGCCGCGATGGGGGAGCCCACCAGATTCCGGATCCTGGAGGTCCTCGCCGCGAGCGCGAGCACCGTCGGGGGCGTGGCGGAGGCGATCGGCGCCCTGCAGCCGCAGACCACGAAGCACCTGCAGGCTCTCGAAGCGGCGGGGCTGGTCACGATCCACAGGCTGGGTCGGCGCCGGGTCGTCGGCCTGGACAGGTCCGCGTTCGCGTCCCTCGCGAGCTGGCTGGGCGAATGGGCGCAGCCGGACGGCGACGACGACGCGCTGCAGGCGTACGGGCAGGCGATCGCTCGAGAGGGGAAGGCGCCCGGCGCGCGTGCCTTCGCCCTCCGCGCCGAGGTCGCCGCGCCGGCCGACGCCGTGTGGCGCGCGTGGACGGATCCGGCGCTCGCCGCGCGATGGTGGGCTCCGCCGCACTTCGACGTGCGGGAGCTCTCGATCGCGCCGGACGTCGGCGCAGCCATCCGCTTCGTGCTCGGCGAGCCGGGAGGTGCGACCTACCGCTCGGAAGGGCGGGTGATCGGGGCGGATCCCGGCCGGCGTCTGGTGTTCGCGCTCGCGCCGATCGGAGAGACCGGGGTGGCGCTCTTCGACGCCGTGCACACGGTGGAGCTGCGCGCGGATGGCGACGCCACCGTGGTCGCCCTGCGGATCGAGGTGGACCACGTGACACCCGGTGCGACCGAGGCGATCGCCGGGCTCGAGCAGGGGTGGACGCAGCTGCTGCAGGGCCTCAGCGCCCTGTCGGGCGACGGCTCCCTCGCCTGAAGGCGCGGGAGCGGGAGCGGATCCGCTAGTTGATGATCTCGCCGCGCTCGTCGGCAGCGAGCGCTGCGAGGCGGTCGCGCCATTCCTGCAGCGCCTCCGGAGTCAGCCGAGTCCAGTCGTCGACCTCGTCGACCACGCGGAGCGGATCCGCGCTGCGGTAGGACCGCGTCGGGTTGCCGGGGAACTTCTTGTCGGTGACGTTCGGGTCGTCCTCGAACGCGCCCGTCGGCTCGACGAGGTAGACCCGCGGAGCGCCGTCGCCGGCCGCGAGCTCGGCGGCGAGGCCGGCCCCGTCGCGCAGCGCGGTGAAGTAGATGTGGTTCATCACGACCTCGGGCCGGTAGTTCGACCGGAATCCCGCCGTGAGGAGGTCGCCGGGCTGCAGATCCGCCTTGGTGCCGTGGAAGAAGGGACCCTCATCTGTCACGTCGCTCACCGTCCCAGGCTAATCGCGCGTGCCGCCGCCGGCACGCCCCGCGTGCGACGTCAGGCCGTGGCGGCGTCGTCCCGCCGGGCCTCGACCTCGGCGGTGAGGCCGTAGAGGGTCTCGACAGCGGCGATGAACTCGGATCCGCGTCCCTGTGCTGCGAGCTCGTGCGCGCGGCTGGTCGGGGTGTGCAGCAGCACGCCAGCGAGGTGGCGCATGGCCTGCTCCACCTGTCCGCCGTCGTCGCCGCGCTTGCGGGCGCGGTCGATCTCGGCCTCGAGCAGTCCGAAGATGTGCGCGCGCAGGGCGACGACCGCCGGGGTCACGCTCTCCCGGGCGCCGACCTCGTGGAACGTCGCCGCGGCGGCGCGCACGATCGAGCGCGCGGCATCGGTCGCCTGCAGCTCCTCGAGCGGCGCGTGCAGGCGGATGGTCTCGAGATCGAGCAGGGCGACGCCCTCGACGTCGGCGACGTCGGGCGCCACGTTGCGCGGCATGCCCAGGTCGACGATCAGCTGCGACGGCGTCGCGCCGGCGGAGAAGCCGTGGCCGGGGATCGGGCAGTCGACGGCCGCACCGTCCGGCGTCGGCAGCGCGGTCAGCGCCGGCCCGCGGCCCTCGCGCAGGATCGCGGCATCGAGCACGGGGTGCTCGGCGCTCGTGCACGTGATCACGATCGAGGCGTGCGCGGCGGCGCGGGCGTACTCCGCCTTGGGCAGCGCGCGGATGCCGTGCTTCGCGGCGAACGCGGCGCCGCGCCCCGAGGGGGAGTGCACGCTGATGTCGTGGGCGCCGCGCTCGCGCAGCGTCGCCAGGGTCACGGCGGCATAGGCGCCGGTGCCGACGAGCAGCACGCGGGCGGCGCTCCAGTCGGCGATGCGGCTGTCGGCCAGCTCGAGGGCGAGACGTACCAGCGACCGCCCTGCACGCCCGAGGGCGGTGTCGTTCTTGACCTTGCGCTGCGCCTCGCTCGCACGCTGGAACAGGCGCTCCAGCTCCGGGGAGGTGGTGCCGTGCGTGCGGGCCGAGGTGAGCGCGCGCCGCACCTGTCCGGCGATCTCGCCCTCGCCGGACACCACGGACTCGAGTCCGGACGCGACCGCGAAGAGGTGCTCAACGACCCTGGCGCCGGAATGCACGGCGGAGGAGGCGTTGAGGGTGTCGGCGGGGATGCCGCTGCGCTCCGAGACAGTGTTCAGGATCCGGGCGACGTCGCTCTCATCGGCCGTGCCGTCGACGTCGACATAGGCCTCGAAGCGGTTGCAGGTCGCGAGCACGACGGCGCCCTTGGATCCTTCGGAGAGGGATCCAGCCAGGTCATCCGGGGTGCGACTGAGTCGTTCGAGGAGGTCGAAAGGGGCGGTCTTGTGATTCGCCGTGACGCAGAGCAGCACCCTGAGAGTTTACGCCTCGTGCGCTTTGCGGATCCTGGGTGCGGTCGCAGGGCGACACGGATCCGCCCCGGGCGGATCCCCATTCGCTGCAAAGCAGAGGTCGGGGAGAATGGACCCATGCCCCTCAACGACGCCCCGCTGCTGCGCGCCCTCGCCGGAGACCGCCCCGACACCGCCCCCGTGTGGTTCATGCGCCAGGCCGGCCGCTCGCTGCCCGAGTACCGCGACCTGCGGGTCGGCACCCGGATGCTCGACGCGTGCCTCACCCCCGACCTCGCGGCGGAGATCACCCTGCAGCCCGTGCGACGGCACAAGGTCGACGCGGGCATCTTCTTCAGCGACATCGTCGTGCCCCTGCGCCTCGCGGGCGTCGAGGTCGAGATCGAGCCGGGCCGCGGACCGGTCTTCGCCTCGCCCGTGCGGACCGCGGCCGATGTCGACCGGATCACCGCGATCGACCCGGCATCCCTCGACACGACGCAGATCGCCGAGGCCGTGCGACTCGTCGTCGCCGAGCTCGGCGACACTACCCCGCTGATCGGCTTCGCGGGAGCGCCGTTCACGCTCGCGGCCTACCTCGTCGAGGGCGGGCCCTCCAAGGAGCACCTGCGGGCCAGGGCGATGATGCACACGGATCCGGACTCGTGGAACCGGCTCGCGGGCTGGCTCGCGCGGATCTCCCGCACCTTCCTCGACGCGCAGCGCGCGGCCGGGGCGAGCGCGGTGCAGCTCTTCGACTCCTGGGCGGGCTCCCTCAGCCCCGCCGACTACCGGGCCTTCGTCGCCCCGCACTCGGCGGCCGCCGTCGACGGGATCGACGCCCCGGTCATCCACTTCGGCGTCGGCACGGGTCCGTTCCTCGCCGACATGCGTCTGGACGGGCGCGCCGACGCGGTCGGTGTCGACTGGCGCCTGCCGCTCGACGAGGCCGTCGCGGTGCTCGGCGACGACGTGACCGTGCAGGGCAACATCGACCCCGCGCTGCTCACCGCTCCCTGGCCCGTGCTCGAGGCGCACGTCCGCGACGTGCTGCGCCGGGGCACTGCCGCCCGCGCCCACATCCTGAACCTCGGCCACGGCGTGCCGCCCGAGACCGACCCCTCGGCGCTCACCCGCATCGTCGAGCTCGTGCACGAGGTCGGCGCGGAGTCGGTCGCCTCCGGAGCGACGAGATGAGCACTCCGGATCCGGGGCGCGTTCCCGACCCGGGCCGCGCCGCCGACCCGGCGCACACCCCTGAGCTCGCCGCGAAGGCGGCGCACCTGCGCGTGGCCGTGATCGGCGGCGGCGTCGCGGGACTCGTCGCGGCGGAGTCGATCGCCGCGATCGGCGCGCACGCGACCGTGTTCGAGGCGCAGGAGCGAGCCGGCGGCGCCGTGCGGTCGGGCGAGGCGGACGGACTCGTCTTCGACGCCGGAGCCGAGAGCTTCGCCGTGCGCGGCGGGCACGTGCGGGCGTTGCTCTCCGACCTCGGCCTCGACCACAGGGTCGTCTCGCCCGAGCCGGGAGGAGCCTGGGTCGCGGGCATCCCCGGCGGCGCCGCCCCGCTGCCCCAGGGCGGCCTGCTCGGCATCCCGGCGAACCCCTTCGCCGAGGACGTGCGCCGCGTGATCGGCTGGAACGGCACCTGGCGCGCCTGGCTGGACCGCCTGCTGCCGCCCCTCACGATCGGCCACGACCACAGCCTGGGCCGTCTGGTGCGCCGGCGCATGGGCGCCCGCGTGCTCGATCGCCTCGTGGCCCCCGTCAGCACGGGCGTGTACTCCGCGCACCCCGACGACATCGACGTCGACGTGGCGGCGCCGACCCTGAACGCGGCCCTCACCCGCGCCGGCTCGCTCTCCGGCGCGGTCGCCGAGATCACCGGCGGCTCCGGGCGTGCTCCCGGCGCCGCGGTGCAGGGGCTCGAGGGCGGCATGGCGGGCATGATCGACGCGCTGATCGCCCGCATCGAGCTGCTCGGATCCGAGGTGCGCACCGGTGCTCCGGTCGAGGAGCTCTCGCGCGACGCCGACGGCTGGACCGTCCGAATCGCGGATCCCGAGCCGCAGGCGGCTGCTGCGCCGGGGACGGAGCCCGAGACGATCGAGCGCGGCGCCGAGGACGCGGCCGACGCCCCGGTCCGCTTCGACGCCGTGATCGTCGCCGCCGACGAGGCGACCGCGCGGCGGCTGCTCGCCCCCCACGTGCCGGAGCTCGCCGCGGTCGCCGCGGGATCCTCCCCGCGCATCGAGATCGTCACCCTCGTCCTGGATGCCCCGGAGCTGGACGCCGCCCCGCGCGGATCCGGCGTGCTCACGGTTCCTGGATCCCACATCGCGAAGGCCCTCACGCACAGCAGTGCGAAGTGGGCCTGGCTGCGCGAGAGGGCGGGATCCCGGCAGGTCGTGCGGGTGTCCTTCGGCTCGGCCGGGGAGGCCCCGGCGACCGGTGCCCTCGACGACGAGGCGGCGGGCAGGCTCGCGCTGGCCGAGGCGTCGGCGCTCCTCGGCGTCGCTCTTCGCCCCGCGCAGCTGCGCGGCAGCCACAGGGCGCGGTTCGTGCAGGCGCAGCCCTCCGCGGTGCTCGGCGCGGCCGAGCGGCGCACCGCGGCGGCGGCGGCGATCGCGGCCGTGCCTGGTGTCGCCGCGACCGGGGCGTGGCTGAGCGGCACGGGTCTCGCGCAGGTCGTCCCGCACGCGAAGGCCGAGGCGGAGCGGATCCGACACGCTCTCCTCTGGGACTGACGGCGCCGGGATCGCCGTCGTCGTGCCGCCTTCCGCACGATAGATGCCGAAATCGGCATACAGGGTTACGCTGGAGGTCCGCAGAGACCGCAATCGTGAGGAGACCCCATGAAGGGGAAGATCGGACTCGTCGTCGGACTCGGCGTCGGATACGTGCTCGGCACCCGCGCAGGACGCGAGCGCTACGAACAGATCAAGAAGCAGTGGCTCAAGGTCTGGCACCTCGACCCGGTGCAGGCGCAGGTGCACAAGGTGCAGGACTTCGCGAAGACCCAGGCGGCCGCCGTGCCGCAGGCGCTGTGGACCGGTGCCGTGAAGATCGTCAAGGCCGCCACCTCCGACGGCACGCCGGGCGAGCGCGTGGACTCCACCATCGCGAGCGGCAAGACGGTCGCGGCCGAGGTCAAGCAGGCCGCGGAGGAGACCGTCGCCGCCGCTGAGGCGACCGTCGCGGCCGCCGAGGGCAAGACGAAGCCCCGCGCGGCGTCGGGCGCGAAGAGCGCGCCGAAGAAGCCGACCGCAGGCGCCTGACATGGCCGGCAATTTCCGGGATCGCGCCGACGACAGCCTGCTGACGCTGCTCGGCGACCTCCCCGACCTGGTCAGCAACCTCGTCAAGGCCGAGATCGACGCGGCCAAGACGTGGATCTCGCGGACCGCGAAGGACGCCGGCATCGGCAGCGTCTGGTTCCTGGTCGCGCTGTTCTTCCTGTTCTGGACCGTGCCGGTCGTGCTCGTGTTCGCGATCGCCGGGCTCTCGTCGTGGTTCCCGGTGTGGCTCTCCGCGATCATCACGTTCGGGATCCTGCTGCTCGCGGTGCTCGTGTTCGCGCTGCTCGGGATCCTGAAGTTCCGCAAGGTCCTGCGCCGGGAGAACCCCGCGCAGGCCGTGGCCACCGACATCCGCATCGTGAAGGAGACCGGCGATGGCCGTTGACCCGGTGAACATCCCGCGCACGGCCGTGCCGAACGGGATCGTGGATCCCGTCGCCTCGGCGCGTGCCGAGCTGAAGGCGGCGCTGCTCGCGATCGAGGAGAAGGGCAACGTGCCCCGCCGCCTCGAGAAGGCGACCGTCGAGGGCAAGGTCAAGCTGCGCGCGTTCGCGCGCCGCAACCCGGTCGGCGCCGTGGCGGCGGCCGTCGGTGTCGCCGCGGTCGTCGGCGGCATCGTCTGGGCCGTCGCCCGCAGCATCTCGCGCTGACCCCGCGCCCCGCGCCGCGCTGACCCCGCGCCGCGCGCTGCCCCCGGTCCCGCCCTCCTTTCTGACCGCGAGACTCCAACTGGGCGACGAGACTGCATGTCAGGTGCGCAGTCTCGTCGCCCAGTTGGAGTCTCGCGGTCGGCACCTCATAGCCGGAGGGGGCAGACTGGATCCATGGCTGAAGCTGCAGAAACGCCCGTGCTCGCCGCCGACTCCGACGTCTCGCCCCAGGGGTTCACCCTCTGGGCCGTGTGGCGCCGCGACCCCTCCGCTCCCGTGGTCGAGTCCGACGCGACCGAGCTGGAGGACATCGTCCGGCTCATCGAGGACGGGGGGATCTCCGTCCGCGGCTTCTACGACGTCTCCGGGCTCAAGGCCGACGCCGATCTCATGGTGTGGCTGCACGGCCCCAGCCCGGAGGAGCTGCAGAAGGCCCTGCGGCGCCTGCGCCGCACCGAGCTCCTTCGCACGCTGCTGCCGACCTGGAACGTGATGGGCGTGCACCGCGACGCGGAGTTCAACCGCGCGCACGTGCCCGGCTTCCTGCGCGGCGTCGAGGCGAAGGACTGGCTCTGCCTGTACCCGTTCGTGCGCACCCCGGAGTGGTACCTGATCGAGGAGGACGAGCGCCGCCGCATGCTCGCCGAGCACGGCCGCAAGGGCGCCGCCTTCCGCGGGGTCATCGCCAACACGGTCGCGGCCTTCGCGCTGGGCGACTACGAATGGCTGCTGCCGCTCGAGGCGGACGACCCGACAGAGCTCGTGGACCTCATGCGCGACCTGCGCTACACCGACGCGCGCCGCTACGTGAAGGAGGAGGTGCCCTTCTACACCGGGCGCCGCCTGCGCCTCGAGGAGATCCCCGAGGTCCTGCAGTGACCTCTGCCGGCGACGTCATCCGCCTCGGCACCCGCCGCAGCGCTCTGGCCCAGGCCCAGTCCGGCCACGTGGCGAAGGCGCTCGAGGCGGTCTCGGGCCGCCGGGTCGAGCTCGTCCCGATCACGAGCGAGGGCGACACCAACCGCGCCTCGCTCAGCGAGATCGGCGGGCAGGGCGTGTTCGCCACCGCGTTGCGCGATGCGCTGCGGCGGGGCGAGTGCGACATCCTGGTGCACTCCCTCAAGGATCTGCCCACCCAGGTGCCGGAAGACCTCGTCATCGCCGCGATCCCGGCGCGCGCCGACGCCCGCGACGTGGCGGTCACCCGCGACGGCACGCCCCTGCACGAGCTCAAGGGCGGGTCCTCGATCGGCACCGGATCCCCGCGCCGCATCGCTCAGGTGCACGTCCGCAACCCGCGCCTGCACACGGCGGATCTACGCGGCAACGTCGACTCACGGCTGCGGCGCGTCGCCTCGGGCGAGCTCGACGCCGTGATCCTCGCCGCCGCCGGGCTCAGCAGGCTCGACGGCGATCCGCTCGGGGGGCTGAAGGCGGAGCCGCTCGGGCTCGCCGAGTGGCCGACCGCACCAGGACAAGGCGCGCTCGCCGTGGAGACGACCGCCGACGCTCCAGCGGAGCTGCTCACGGCGCTCGCGGCCCTCGACGACGAGGCCACCCGCATCGCCGTCACGGCCGAGCGTGCGGTGCTGGAGGGGCTGGACTCCGGCTGTCAGGCGCCGATGGCCGCGCACGCGGAGATCGTCGACGGCGACCTGCGCGTGCGGGCCGTGGTCTACGCCCCGCAGGACGGCTGGCGGATCGGGATCGACGTCACGGAGCCGCTGCATCCAGACTCCGTGAAGGCGGGGGCACCGGCCGAGGAGTATATTCATCCCAACGGCAGTGGCAACGGTGCGGACTCTGCCGATGGTGCAGACCCGATCAGCGCATCCCGCGCGATCGGGTTGTCTGTTGCCCGTCGGCTGCTCGAACGTGGGGCGGCTGACCTCCTTCCGCGCCCCTGAACCCGATGATGATGACTGAATCGAAGCAAGAGGCCAAGCCGTTGACCGGTTGGCGCGTGCTCGTGCCGCGCGGAGGACCGTGGGGCGACGGCGTCGCCGCCAGCCTGCGCGCGCAGGGAGCGGTGCCCGTCGTGGCCCCCCTGATCAACTTCGCGCCCACCAACGACCAGGCGGCTCTCGACGAGGCTCTCGCAAAGCTCTCGGCCGGCGAGTTCGACTGGCTCACCATCACGAGCGCGACCACGGTCGACGTGCTCTTCGCGCATCGTGCCGAGATCCCCGCCTCCACGAAGATCGCCGCCGTGGGGGAGACCACGGCCGCGGCGCTCGCGGCGGTCGGCTATCACGTCGACCTCGTCCCGGAGGACGACAACTCCGCCGAGGGCATGGCGGGGCAGATCATCGCGCTGGAGCCGGAGCCGAAGCGGATCCTGACGCTGCGCAGCGAGATCGCCAAGCCGCTGCTGACCAAGTCGCTGATCAAGGCGGGCCACGACGTGTCCAGCGTCGTCGCCTACCGCACGGTCGGCGTCCCCGTGACCGAGCGGATCATGCGCGACGTGCAGAACGGCCGGATCAACGCGATCCTCGTCACGAGTGGATCCGTCGCGGAGCAGGTGCGCGAGCAGTTCCCGGACATCCCCGATTCCACGTTGCTCGCCGCGATCGGCCCCCGTACCGCGAAGGACGCCAAGAAGGCGGGCCTTCCGATCACGGTGGTCGCCGACAAGCAGACCGTCGATGCGCTCATCGACGCGGTCTCGCAGTTCACGCTTCCGCACGCGGCAGACGAGTTCGCCCCGTGATCGGCGGACTCGGCGCGTCGGCCGGCTTCCCCGACGTCCGCCCGCGCCGGCTGCGGCAGTCCGCGGCGGTGCGCTCGCTGGCACGCGAGACGGACCTGCTGCCGCGCCATCTGGTGCTGCCGGCGTTCGTCCGCGAGGGTCTGACGGATCCGGCGCCGATCGGATCCATGCCCGGCGTCATGCAGCACTCGCTCGACTCGCTCCGTCGTGCCGCCGTCGAGGCGGCGGAGGCGGGCGTGACCGGTGTCATGCTCTTCGGCGTGCCCGCCGCGCGGGACGCCGTCGGATCCGGCGCC
>NZ_NCKN01000208.1 GCF_002257455.1 Microbacterium sp. 13-71-7 | reverse complement strand
TTTCAGAGTTGACACGTCAATCCGGAGGGACCGGTGCGGCGGGAGAGGTCGTGATCGACATGGCAGGACTCGAGTTCGGACTGAACTCCTTCGGCGACGTCGCGACGGACGGCGGACGCGTGCTGTCGGATGCGGAGACGCTGCGGCTGATGGTCGAGGAGGCGCAGCTCGCCGAGTCGGTGGGGCTGGACGTCTTCAGCGTCGGCGAGCACTACCGCGAGGGCATGGTCGACTCGGCCACGCCCGTCCTGCTCGCGGCGGCCGCGCAGGCGACGTCGACGATCCGCCTCGGCACCTCGGTGACGGTGCTGTCGACGCAGGATCCGGTCCGGCTGTATCAGCAGTTCGCGACGGTCGACGGGCTCTCCGGCGGTCGCGCCCAGCTGGTGCTGGGCCGGGCGTCCGCGATCGAGTCGTTCCCGCTCTTCGGCTACGACATCGCCGATTACGAGGACATCTTCGAGGAGAAGCTCGACCTCTTCCTGCGTCTCATGCGGGAGGAGCGGGTGACCTGGTCCGGGAGCTATCGCAGCCCGCTCGAGGGCGTCCGGCTTCATCCGCGCATGCCGGAGGGCGGCATCCCCGCCTGGATCGGGATCGGGGGAAGCCCCGACTCCGTGGTCCGCGCGGCCCGGCACGGGCTGCCTCTGATGATGGCCATCATCGGCGGACGGCCCGAGCGCTTCGCCGGCCACGCGGAGCTGTACCTGAGGGCGCTCGCACAGTTCGGGCAGCCGGAGCTGCCGATCGCCCAGCACTCCCTCGGCTTCGTCGCCGACACGGACGAGGAGGCGAAGAACGTGCACTGGAAGCACTGGCAGCCGGTCGTGAAGCAGGTCAGCGAGGAGCGCGGGTTCTACCCGCCCACGGCCGAGCGCTATGCGGAGGAGGTCGACACCGGAGCGCTCTACGTCGGATCCCCGGAGACCGTCGCCCGGAAGATCGCCGGCATCGTGCGGGCGAACCACCTGTCCCGGTTCGACCTGAAGTACGACGTGCTGTACATGGATCGCGCGGCCCGCGCCCGCAGCATCCGCCTGTTCGGCGAACGGGTGGTGCCGCGGGTGCGCGAGCTGCTCGCGGACGACGCCGACGACTGGCGGCTCACCGGTCGCACCCCGGCGCAGATCGTCAAGGGCGGCAAGGCCGTCCACGCCTGAACCCACGAACGACATCCACGAGGAGAGAATCATGAACGACTTCGAAGGCCTGGAATTCGGCCTCGACACCTTCGGGGATCTGCCCCGCGACGACAGCGGCGAGATCACCACCTACGGCGCGGCGATCCGCGCGACCCTCGACGAGGCGATCCTCGCCGACGACATCGGCGTCGACGCCTTCGCGGTCGGCGAGCACCACCGGCCCGAGTTCGCGATCTCCACCCCGGAGACCGTGCTCGCGGGCATCGCCACCGCGACCGAGCGGATCCGGCTCGGATCCGGCGTGACGGTGCTGTCCTCGGACGACCCGGTGCGGGTCTTCCAGCGCTTCGCGACGGTCGACGCACTCTCGAACGGCCGCGCCGAGGTGATCCTCGGGCGAGGATCGTTCACCGAGTCCTTCCCGCTCTTCGGGTACGACCTGAAGGACTACGACCTCCTCTTCGAGGAGAAGATCGACCTGTTCAGCCACCTTCTCGACGAGAAGCCGGTCACCTGGGAGGGCACCACGAGGGCCGCCCTGCACGAGGCCGACGTGTTCCCGAAGACCGAGTCGGGGCGCCTGCGCACCTGGGTCGGCGTCGGCGGCACCCCGCAGTCCGTGCTGCGGACCGCCCAGTACGGGTTCCGGCTCATGCTCGCGATCATCGGCGGCGCGCCCGCCCGGTTCGCGCCCTACGTGGACCTGTACCGCCGCGCGACGGCCCAGCTCGGCACGCCCGCCCTGCCCGTCGGCATGCACTCCCCCGGCTTCATCGCCTCGACCGACGAGGAGGCGAAGGAGCTCTTCTACCCCGGCTACAAGGTGATCCGCGACCGGATCGGAGCCCTCCGCGGGTGGCCGCCGCTGCAGCGGCGCGAGTTCGAGGCGGACGTCGAGGGCGGATCCCTCTACGTGGGATCCGTCGAGACCGTCGCGCGCAAGATGGCCGCCGCCATCCGCGCGCTCGACGTGGGCCGCTTCGATCTCATCTACACCGCCGGCGGCGCGATGCGGGCGAGCGACCGGATGAGGACCGTCGAACTGTTCGGGACGCAGGTCGTCCCGATGGTCCGCGAGCTCCTCGCCGAGACGCCGGCGAGCGCGCCCAGGACCGGCACGGCATTCGGACTCTGAGAGCGAGGACATCATGGACGACAGCACCCGCACGATCGGAATACTCGGGGCCGGCAAGGTCGGCACCGTGCTCGCCCGGCTCGCGCTCGCGGCCGGTTACCGCGTGCTCATCTCCGGATCCGGGGATCCCGGACGGATCGCGCTCACGATCGACGTCCTCGCCCCCGGCGCCGTGGCGCGACGGCCGGAGGAGGTGGCGCGCGAGGCGGACCTCGTGATCCTGGCCCTGCCGCTCGGGAAGTACCGGCGCCTCCCCGTCGAGGAGCTGCGCGGCACTCTCGTGATCGACGCGATGAACTACTGGTGGGAGACCGACGGGATCCGCGACGACCTCGATGACCCTCGCTCCTCGACCAGCGAGATCGTGCAGGAGTTCCTCGCCGGATCCAGGGTCGTGAAGGCCCTGAACCACATGGGCTATCACGATCTCGAGGAGGAGGCCCGGCCCGCGGGATCCGCCGGACGCAAGGCGATCGCGATCGCCGGCGATCGCGAGGACGACCGCGCGCGCGTCGCCGCGTTCGTCGACCGCCTCGGGTTCGACCCGGTCGTCACGGGAGCGCTCGCCACCGGCGCCGTGCTCCAGCCCGGCCACCCGACGTTCGGCGCCGATCTGCCCGCCGACGAGCTGCGCGCCCTCATCGACGCCGCCGCCGCGGAGCGCGCGCTGTCCGCCTGACGGGCGTCCGGGCATGGCGCACGGCACCCGACCGGCGGTGCGCGGCCGGCCTGGTCTCACAAGGCGCCGGGCAGCGGGCCGGCGGCGCACGGCCGCCGCGGTCTCAGCGGACCGGTCGCTCGATCCGCGCCCGTGCCTCGCGCTCGACGAGGACGGGCACGAAGTCACGCACCCTCGCCTGCTCGAACGAGCGCTGCGCATCGCGGACCGCACCGTCGATCTCGATCTCGGCGGTCTGGGGGAACCTCGCCTGGAGACGCTCGATGACGTCGGCGATCGCCTTGTCCTCGTCGGACGGTTCTCGGGTCATGGCGCCATCGTCGGCTTCCGTCCGCCCCCGTGTCAAGCGCACCCCGAGGATCCACAGCGACTCCGTGGCACCCCATTACTCCGAGTCGTCCCCGTCAGCGGAGCCCAGAGCGTCCGCTCACGGGGACGACTCGGATTTCAGGCGCCGCCGTAGAAGGGGTGCGTGAGAGTATCGCGGGCCGCGACCTGGGCGGCGCGCACCTCCGCAGACAGGCCCGTCGCGGCCTCCGAGATGGCGGAGGCCGCCGCCTCGCGCGCGGCGTGCTTGACCGCGGTCTCGTCGTCGCAGGCGGGATCGATCCACAGCGAGACGAAGACGAGCGTGTCCTGGTCGCCGGAGACGACCCCCGCAGCGACCGCGTCGAGGACGCCCTGCGCGATGCCGACCTGGGCCGCCCCGAAGATCACCGTCTCGACCATGCCGCCCTCCTCGGCGAAGGACTTGGACAGGATCACCGTCGGCGGGTTCACCGTGACGTAGTGCTGCTGGCTCTCGCCGACGCACGCGAGGATCGGCGTGAAGCCGGCTCGAGGAGCGGTGAAGGCCGTGGTGATCGACGCCGCGGTCGGCGACCCTCGGCGCGCCAGCAGCACGTTGACGTGGACGCCGTTGGGCGCGGATCCGCCCCAGCCCTGCGCGAAGCGCCCGTCGATGTCGTCGTTCATCCGTCGTTCCTCTCCCCTGTTGTCCCTGTTGCCGATGTTCCCGTCGCGAAAGATGCCGCTATGAGTCGCCCAGAACGGCATCTTTCGCGACGGGAGGATCCGATGACCGCAGCGGATCCGGCCCGTGCTCGACCGCCCAGCGCGACAGCTCGGCGACGCGCGCGCGGATGCCGCGATGCCACTCGCGCAGGCGGCGGTACTCCGCGACGTCCTCGCCCTGGCGGGTCGTGTCTCCGAGCCGGACCATCGCCGCGATCGCGCTCTCCCAGTCCGGATGCACTCCGGCGCCGACGGCCGCGCAGACGGCGGCCCCGAGTCCCGCCGCGTCGTCGATCCCCGCCCGGTGCACGGGGAGGGCGAAGACGTCGGCGAGGATCCGCCGCATGGTGGCGGACTGCGCCCCGCCTCCGGTCACGATCAGCGCGGTGGGGGTGCGCCCCAGCTCGGTCGTCATCGCGTCGACGTGATCGGCCATGGTCAGCGCGATCGCCTCGAGGATCGCGCGGTACACGTGCGCACGCCCCTGCGGACCCGAGAAGCCCACGAGCGCCCCGCGCCGCCACGGCTCGTCGGCCGGTGCGAGCCAGTCGAGCACCGCGGCGACACCGTCGCTCCCCGGCGGGACCGCGGCCGCCTCGGCGTCCAGGAGCGCCTCGAGGTCGTACATCGTCTCGTCGGCGGACCCCTCCGGCTGCACCAGCCGGCGCAGCCAGCTGACCGTCCACATCCCGCGCCGCACGCCATGGCTCTCCGCGAGGTGCATCGCGGGCCGGGCGGCGAAGTTCGCCCAGAACGCCGCCCCGTGCTCCGGACCCGGACCCGCCGTCATCGCGGCGATGTACGTCCCGAGCGAGAGCAGCACCGTGTCCTCGCCTCCGGCACCGGCCCCGAGCGCCTCCACGGCCTTGTCGTTGGAGGTCGCGAACACCGGGATCCCCTCGGGCAGGCCCGTGAGCGCAGAGGCCCCGGGCGTCACCCGGCCGAGCTCCTCGCCGGGATCCCGGAGGTCGAAGAGCATCTCCCGTGGCATGCCCGTGGCCCGGTACGCCTCGGGGTCGTCCGACCAGCGCCAGCGCTCCGGATCGATCGGCCACACGCCCTGCAGATTCCCACTCGCATCCCTGCGCTCGCCGGTCAGCCGGTGCGAGACGTAGCCCGATGACGAGGTGATCCACCGCACGTCCCGCGAGCCGACGGCGTTCGCGTCGAACGGGAGCCCGACGCGCTCGTCCATCCAGCTCAGCAGCGGCTCGGCGAGCGTCCCGTCCTCGTGAAGGTAGGCGCGGCAGAACCGGATCGTGCACAGCCCGACTCCGACGATGCGGGAGCGGTCTCCGGAGAACCGGCCCAGAGCGGTCGCGCACGCCGTCGCGATCGACTCCCACACGTCGTCGTCAGGATGCACGGCGCGTCCCGGCACGCTCGTGTCGTAGGGTCGCAGCCCCACGCGCGCCGAGGCGTGCACGCGGCCGTCCTGATCGACCACGAGCACCTTGGTGCTCTGGGATCCGTTGTCGATGGCGACGAGGAACGACTCCACGCGTCAGGCCCCCAGAGGGTAGATGGTCCCCGGGTTCATGATGCCGTTCGGGTCGAGCGCCGACTTCAGACGCTCGAGCAGCACGTAGGCGCTGCCGTGCTCCTGCCGCGTCCACGGTGTGCGGTACTTGCCGATGCCGTGGTGGTGCACCATAGAGCCGCCCAGGCGCAGCGCCTCCTCCACGATGATGCCGTTGAGGGGCTCGTGGTACTCGGTGATCTCCTGCCGCGGCTCGCAGCGGATGTCGTAGTCGTACACGAAGTACAGGTTCGTGCCGGTCTGATAGCTGTGCGAGGAGTGCGCGCCCAGCATCGTCAGATCGGCCGCGCGAGGGAACTCGGTGCGGATCCGGTTCATCACCGCGCGGTACAGCTCGTCCGTGCGCGACCAGTCCACCGAGACCTCGGTCGTGTAGCCGAGGTGCGGGCGTTCCTGCATCTCCCGACGCTCGCGGTCGATCGCGCTCTGATCCCAGTTGAGATGCGCGAACCACTGCTCGATCAGGGCATCGTCCACGCGGATGTGCGGACGGTCGGCGAAGACCTGTTCGATCGCCGTGGCGGTGGCATCCGCGAGCGGCTTCGGACCCTCCGCGACCAGCACCACGACGTTCTTCCCGTCGGAGAAGTGGCTGAAATGCTGGCGCGCGTCCTCAGGGGAGTACACACGGCACACGGACGGCCGGTAGCCGGACGTGATGAGCTCGCGCAGCGCATCGACGCCCGCACCGAAGTCATCCATCAGGAAGCCGAAGAACCGGTTGTTCTCGGGCTGGTACCGGAACACCTTGATCGTCACCTCGGTGATGACGCAGAGCGCGCCCTCGTTGCCGACGACGATGTGCCGGATGTCCGGACCCGCCGCGCGCCGCGGGACGTTCTTGATGCGCGTCACGGTGCCGTCCGCGAGCACCGCTTCGAGTCCGACGATCATGTCCTCGATCCCGCCGTACAGGGTGGAGAACTGACCGATCGAGCGGGTCGCGGTGAGCCCGCCGTACTGCGCGAGCGGCTTGGACTGCGGGGAGTGCCCCGTGGTGAGGCCCTGGGCGCGCAGCTCGTCCTCGAGGCGCTGCAGCGGTACGCCGCACTGCACGGTCGCCATCATGTCGACCTGGTTGATGTCGAGGATCGCGTCCATCCGCGAGCCGTCGAGGACGATCGAGTCGGCGACCACGGTCTCCAGCCCTCCCTCGGTCGCCGTGCGCCCGGTGCGCGGCACGACCGCGACGAGGTTGTCGTTCGCGAAACGAAGGACGGCGGCCACCTCCGCGGTGCTGCCCGGGTAGACGATCGCGGAGGGGAACGGCCCGTCGAAGATGCCGTGCGCGGCCGTGTACTTCTTGAAGCGGTCGACGGAGGCGTCACGGAGGGCGGCGGGGTCGGTGTCGATCCGGTCGGGACCGAGGATGTCGGCGAGGCCTTCGACGATCTGGACGTTGCTCAGCGCGGAGCGGGATGCAGGCATTTCTCTCTCTCAGGGAAGGGGTGTCGAGTCGGATGGGGTCAGCGGACGAGGTAGCCGCCGTCGACCGTGAGCGTGTGCCCGTTGACGTAGTCGGAAGCGGGGCTGCAGAGGAAGACGAGTGGCCCCATGAGCTCTGCAGGGTCGCCCCAGCGCCCGGCTGGGGTGTGGTCGATGATGCGCTGGTTGCTCGCGCCGTCGGCACGGGTGGAT
>NZ_NCKN01000207.1 GCF_002257455.1 Microbacterium sp. 13-71-7 | reverse complement strand
ATTGACCCCCGCCTTGAACGCTCCCCACAGGCTTCCCAGTCTCTCTACTTTTAGCTCTACAGGCCGACCCGTGGAGGCGCAGAACCAGAACGGAGTCAGTGGTCGCGCAGCATGTGGATGAGCTCCTGCTTCCGCTTGCCGGAGTAACCGTGCAGGCCGAGCTCCTTCGCGCGGTGGCGCAGGTCGTCGACGGTCCAGTCGTCGTAGGATCCCGATTCGCCGCCGCGGCGGCCGACGGCGCCGCGCCCCTCCTTGGCCGCCGCGTTCGAGATGCGGGCCGCCTTCTCCTTCGAGTTCCCCTCGTCGCGCAGCTTCTCGTACAGCTCCGGATCCTTGAGCTCGGGTTGACGGGGCATGTCGTCCTCCTTCGGTCGTGGTGGTGCGGTCGGTCGGTACGCCGCCACGCTACGAACCGGCGATCGGCTCCGGCCACGGGGTTGACAAAGGACGTCCACGCCCTCGCACGCCGCGCCCCCGCCCGTCAAGCCACTGGCGCGCACCGGCCGGCGACCCGACCCTGACGTCATGGAAGACCGCACCGGCACGGGCACCGACGCCCGGAACGCACCCGAGAAGAACAACGGATCCGGCGGCACGAAGAGGGCGAAGAAGGAGCCGGGACGCATCGGGCGGGTCCTGCGCGTCCTCGGCCCCGGGATCGTCACGGGCGCCGCGGACGACGACCCGTCCGGGATCGCCACCTACGCGCAGGCCGGCGCCCGGTTCGGCATGGGGCTCCTGTGGACGGTTCCGCTCACCCTCCCGCTGATGATCGTGGTGCAGGAGGCCTGCGAGCGCATGACGCTCGCGACGGGCGACTCGTTCGGATCCCTGATCCGGCAGCGATTCCAGCACGGCGCGCGCGTCTGGGTCACGGTGCTGCTGGCCGCGCTCCTCGTCTCCAACAGCGTGAACGCCGCGGCGGACCTTGTCGCGATCGGGCAGGGCATGCAGCTGATGCACGCGGGGCCCGCGCCGCTCTGGTCGCTCATCATCGGCGTGCTCATCGGCGTCGTGGTGGTGCGGGGATCGTTCTCGTGGATCGCCCGGATCTTCAAGTGGCTCTGCCTGGTGCTCTTCGCCTACGTCGCCGTGCTCGTGGTGGCGCACGTGGACTGGGCCGCGGTCGGCGCCGGAATCCTGGGCCAGGGGTTCCGCTGGGAGACCGGCTATCTGGCGCTCGTCGCGGCCGTCCTCGGAACGACGATCAGTCCGTACATGTTCTTCTGGCAGACCGAGGAGAGGGAGGAGATGCTGCGCTCCGGATCGCGCGGCGAGGATCCGCCGCGTCTCGACGACCGGAAGCCGACCAAGGCGCGGCGCATGCTGCTGCTGGGCCGCCTCGACGTCATCACGGGGATGGTCTTCTCCGTCGGGATCATGTTCGCGATCATCGTGGGTTCCGCCGCCACCCTCGGAGAGCACCACAAGGCCGTCTCCTCCGCGGCGGAGGCCGCACAGGCGCTCAAGCCGATCGCCGGCGACTACGCCTCGATCCTGTTCGCCCTGGGATTCATCGGATCCGGCATCCTGGCCGTGCCGGTGCTCGCCGCCTCCGGAGCCGCGGGGTTCGCGGCGCTGCTCGACCGGCCGTGGAGCCTGGACCGGCCGCCGCACCGCGCCAAGACCTTCTACGCACTGCTGCTCGTGGGACTGCTCACAGCGATCGTGCTGGCGCTGGTCGGCGTGGATCCGATCAGCCTGCTCGTGATCGCCGCCGTCATCAACGCCATCGCCGCAGGGCCGTTCGTGATCATGCTGATGCTCGTGACCGGTGACAGGAAGCTGATGGGCAAGGAACGCAACGGCCCGATCGCCCGCACCCTCGGCTGGGCCACCGCCGGCATCATGTGCGCCGCGGGCGCCTTCGGCATCTTCGCGCTGGCGACGGGAGCATGATCCGCCCCCGGGTGACCACGATCGCGGGAGCGTCGCAGGCCGACGTCTCGCGGCGCTGGGAGCGCGTGCTGCAGGAGCTGCGGGTCACGCAGACCGGGACGCAGATCATCTCCGGCTTCCTGCTGTCCGTCGCCTTCCAGCCGACGTTCACGACGCTTCCCTGGCACGCGCGCATCATCTATCTCGTGCTGGTCGTCCTGGCGTGCGGGGCGACGCTGCTCGGGCTCCTGCCTGTCGTCCAGCATCGCAAGCGCCCCTCGCGGGATCCGGATCGCCGACTCGTCGCGACGAGCACCCGCATCCTCGTCGCCCTGCTCCTTCTCGTCACGCTGCTCGCCGTGGGCGTGGCGGTCTTCGTCTTCGACGTGGTGCTCGGCCCCGCCGCCGCGCTGATCGCCGGGCTCGTCGCGCTGGCGGGCGGTGTGGTGATCTGGGCCGTGCCCACCCATCCGCGCGTGCGCCGCACACCGCACCGGAGGCACCGCGCCGACGACGTCGCCGCACCGTTGTCAAGGCCCTCGCGGTGATCGTCCCGATCTCGCACCCTGGCACATGACAGAAGACCAGCAGAGGAGAGACCGATGAGCGAGATCGACGACGAGGGGCTGCTGCCGCCGAACGTGCATCACGCACGACCCGAGAAGCCGGGGCAGCCCGATGAGGACGCCGACCGCGAGCGCGCGGCGGAGGGCACAGAGCACGACGGCACTCGACCGGAGAACGCGCCGGACGACGGCGCCCGGCACCACCCGCACGCGGAGCACGCACGGGATCGCGCTCCGGAGGAGTCGGACGATCCGTACGCGAAGCCCGGTGAGGATCCGTACGGCAAGGGTGCGGCGACGATGCCGACGCAGCGACCCGGCGTGCAGGGCGACGATCCGGGACGGGTCGACGGCGCGACGGGGGCCGACGGCATCGGTGAGGACACCGAGTCCGGTGCGGCCAACCCGGCACGCCCCACGAGCGAACCGCCGGACTGACCGTGGCGGCGGCTCAGCCCTCCGTCACTGGATCTGACCGCTGTCGTCGAACTGCATCTCGTCCACCTGGGTCGGTTCGGGGATCAGCCGGAGTCCCCCCGGCGTGTTCGCCAGCTGGCTGAGCGCCTCGATCCACAGCCTGTTCAGGGGCGGGCGGCGGCCGCCGTGGTAGGTGAAGACCATGGTGCAGGAGGGGTGGATCCAGACCGAGGTGCGGCCGTGCCCGATGCTGGGGTCGTCCTTCCAGGTGAAGTAGAACGGCTCGCCACGACGCAGCTTGTTCGCGACCACCATCTGCACGTGGGCGAGCGCGCGATCGTCCAGATCCGCGTGCGTCTGGCCCTCGTAGCTGAATCTGCCCATCTGGTTCCCGTCTCCTTCACTGTTCCCCGCGCATCGCCCATCCCCCACCTCATCATGGTGCGCGAAACGACACGGCGGGCGCCCTTCCGTTCGCGCCGCGCCGTGATGATACGACTCCGCAGCCGCGATCGGAAGCCCCCCGCGGGGCCGTCCGTCCAGGTCTATCGTGTCGCGGAGGAGCCTGGGACGCCCGTGCCGCCCCCGGTCCGGCGCCCCAGGCCCCGCCGGCGAAGAAGGAGGAGATCATGATTCCTGAAAGCCATCTGCTGCCCGAGGTCCACCAATGGTGGCCGCACCTGTCCGCACGCTCGAAGCAACGGCTCGAGGAGCAGCACGACGGTGTCGTGCCCGACGACGTCCGCGAGGAGATCGAGCGGATCATCGGCTCGACCGTGGACCCGTCGGCTCAGCTCAGCGACGGCGACCGCACGTTCATCCGCACGCAGCAGGAGATGGTGGACTAGCTTCCTTCGATGCGGCGCCCTGCCGCGTCGGGCTGCTCTGCCATGGTCTCCTGCCGCGCGGTCTCGCGCGCCTGGCGTGATTCGCGCGGGTAGTCGGGACGATCCGGCTGCTCGCGCTGATCCGAGAACTCCCCTCCCTCGCGCCCGCCGAAGGGGCGCCCGTGATCGGCGAACTCGTCGCGCGTGAAGACGAGACGCCACGGGCCGAGGGTGAAGCGGGCGCCGGTGCGCAGGATCTCGACGGGACGGCGCTCCTCCTCGTCCGACTTCTCGACGTTCGCGCTCGTCTCCCCCGCGCCCCGCATCTCCAGCACGTACTCGTCGCGGGAATCGTGCCGGATGACGGCATGCACCAGATCCGTGTCGGGAAGGCGCAGGCCGCAGTCTTGCGCCGAGCCGATCGTTACGCCCTCGTCCGGGATGTCGAAGGTGAACCGGCGCTCCGCGGAGGCGACGAGCAGCCGGGGCTGCCCTGCGCCCCAGTCCGCGTGCGTCGTGGTCTCGGGGTGTGCTTCCGTCTCGTTCATGACATCGGTCCTTTCGTGGGTTCCTTCGCGGGTGCCGTCGCCGTGGTTCAGAGGTGGCGCCCGCCCGTGACGGGGATGATCCCTCCGGAGACGTAGGACGCATCCTCGGAGGCGAGGAAGACGTAGGCGCCCGCGAGCTCCGCCGGCTGGCCGGCGCGGCCGAGCGGGGTGTCCTCCCCGAAGGTCGGCAGCTTCTCGGGCCAGTCCGTCGCGGGGATGAGGGGTGTCCAGATGGGGCCGGGGGCCACGCCGTTCACGCGGATGCCGTGCGGTCCCTGCTGTTCCGCGAGCATCTGCACGAAGGCGACGAGGCCCGCCTTCGTGAGCGCGTAGTCGAAGAGCCCGGGCGACGGATCGTATGCCTGGATCGACGTGGTCGCGATGATCGAGGATCCCGGCCGCAGGAACGGCAACGCGGCCTGTGCGAGCCAGAAGGGCGCGTAGAGGTTCGTGTGCATGACCTTGTCGAACTCCTCCGGCGGGATCTCGTCGACCTCTCCCCTGCTGCGCTGGTATCCGGCGTTCAGGACCAGGATGTCGAGGCCGTCGAGGCTCTCCGCCGCATCGGCGACGAGATCCGCGCACTCCTGCTCGTCCGTGAGATCCCCCGGAAGCAGCACCGCCTGCCTGCCGGCTCTGCGGATCCAGTCCGCCGTGTCCTCCGCATCCGCCTGCTCCGCGGGCAGGTAGCTGAGCGCCACGTCGGCGCCCTCCCGCGCGAAGGCGATCGCGACGGCCCGCCCGATCCCGGAGTCGCCGCCGGTGATCAGCGCATGGCGCGCGGGCAATCGAGCGGAGCCGCGATAGCTCTCCTCGCCGTGGTCCGGTCGCGGTTCCGTCTCGTCCAGCAGCCCTGGCTGGTCGTTGCCCGGATCCGTCGGGTCCGGCAGCGGCGGGTACTTGGTCCGTGGGTCGGTCATGCTGTAGCTCATGCCCGGCACGCTAGACAGCGAGCACCGGACCGGCGAGGGGCTTGACGATCGCGGGTGCGTTGTCTAGGGACGGCCGGTCGGCCCATCCTCGACGGATCCTGCGCGCCGTGCGCGCGCTGCAGATACCCCTCCTCCGGCCGGACTGTCAAGGGCCGTGACGCCGCACGATCCGCGGCCCATCCTCGTCCGTAGACGAGGGGAGTGAGATGTCGATGATGACACCGACGCGTTTCGAGATGCGTCGGCTCACGGAGAACGAGTGGCTGATCCTGGACGACAGCTTCGACCGCACCGACGCCCGGCACACGGTCGCCTGCGTGAGCCGGGTCTCGGCGGAGCAGGTCGAGGTGGTCTGGCTGCGGCCGGTCGCCGAGAGGATCCGCTACGCCTCCGTCGCCGACGTGCTGGAGGCCGTGAGCAGCGCCCCCTCGCACCAGCCCCTCGCGGGCGGGCCGACGTGAAGACCGCGGCCGGGAGACCAGCGGCGAACCACCCCCTGCCATCCGGAACCCCTCGCCGTCAAGCCCCTGTGCAGCAGCAGCCGTCGGCGCCTACCGTGAACCAGCGGTCGCACCTGCGGCACGTGGAAGGAGTCCGTCATGAACATCCTCTTCGTCATCATCATCGTTGTGGCCATCATCCTGGCCATCACGGGTGGTCTCGTGCAGTCCCTGAACTTCCTGCTGTGGGTCGGGCTGGTACTGCTGGTCCTCGCCGTGATCGCCTGGCTGCTCCGGTCGGTCACGGGTCGCCGGGCGCCGTGACGGCTGCAGGACACTGACCAGGGAGAGCCGGCGACGCCGGCTCTCCCTCCCTCGCCTGCGGGCAGGATGGATGCATGAGCATCCCCGTCGACCATGTGGACGTGCCCGATCGCGTGAGGGAGCTGGCCGGATCCGCCTCCCTCACGCCCGTGTGGGAGAACGGTATCGGCGGACTCACCTTCCGCACCGACGACGGGCGATTCCTGAAGTGGGGCCCGCGACACCGCGAGGCGACCATGCGCGACGAGGCGGAGCGGATGCGCTGGGCGAGTGCCTGGACCCTCGTGCCGCACGTCCTGGAGCAGGGCGAGGACCGCACGCACGAGTGGCTCGTGACGGCGTCGATCCCCGGTCGCAGCGCAGTGGATCCGACCTGGATCGCGCGGCCCGAGATCGCTGTGCGGGCCGTCGGATCGGCCTTGCGGCAGTTGCATGACGCGCTGCCCGCCGCCGAATGCCCGTGGAGCTGGGACGTCGAGCACCGGATCGCGAACGCCGCGGAGCGCGGGATCGTCGTGCCGGAGCGACTGCACGCGTCCCCGCCGATCGACCGCCTGGTCGTCTGCCACGGCGACGCCTGCGTGCCGAACACCCTGCTCGACAACGCCGGCCGCGGCATCGCGCACGTCGACCTCGCCGCGCTCGGCACCGCCGACAGATGGGCCGACATCGCGGTCGCCTCGATGAGCACCGAGTGGAACTACGGCCCCGGGTACGAGGACCTTCTCATCGAGGCCTACGGCGTGGATCCGGATCGCGAGCGTCTCGCCTACTACCGCGACCTCTGGAACGCGACCTGAGCCCCCCTCCCCCCTTCTCCCCCCTACTTTCGAGTCGTCCCCGTCAGCGGACGCCATGGGGTGCGCTCGCGGGGACGACTCCGTTTCTGGCTTCCCCACCTTCGAGTCGTCCCCGTCAGCGGACGCCATGGCGTGCGCTCGTGGGGACGACTCCGAGGTGGGCGGGCCGGATCGGCGCGGACAGGCGCGGGTCGCGCCGGCTCTGGCGGGATTCCCGGACGACGAGGATCCTGAGAAGACGCACTCGGGAGGTGACCATGAGCAGATCCGCACGACGCGCCAGAGCGCGCTCCGGACGCATCGCCCCCCTGCTTGCGATCGCGCTCGCCGTCGGCGCGCTGACGGCCTGCGCGCCGACGGCGGCCCCGACCGTGACGGGAACCGCGACCGCCCCGACCGTGACAGGAACATCGGCGGGGCCCGTCACGTC
>NZ_NCKN01000206.1 GCF_002257455.1 Microbacterium sp. 13-71-7 | reverse complement strand
CCTGCCCTTCGACCTCGGCCCGCAGTCCGACGTCACGAACGCCGTGCTCCACGCGCTCTACGACACGGTCGGCCACGGCGAGACCGTGACCTACGGCGAACTCGCCGAGCGCAGCGGCACGGCCGTGCCCGCGCGGGCGATCGGATCCATCATGGGCGCCAACCCGCTCCCGATCATCGTGCCGTGCCACCGCGTTGTCGCGAGCGACGGGCTCGGCGGATACTCCGGGGGAGCTCCGGGCGAGGGCCTCCTCACGAAGCGCTGGCTGCTCGAGCACGAGGGAGCGCTGCCGGCGGCCCTGTTCTGAGCGGGGCGGCGACGACGCCGGCCTGTGGATAACCCTTCCATTCGTCGAAGATATGTTCTATACTCGAGGGTATGGACCAGCCTCTCGATCACTACCTCCGCCGCAGCGCGGAGATCGTGACCGAGTGCGCGGATCTGGGCCGCGAGATCGCACGGATGCAGGCCCGGCAGGCGGCGCTGGCGCACGAGAGGGTCGCGCTGCTCCTCGATGAGGTCCCGACCGGATCCGCCGGATTCGACCAGGCGGAGCGCTCGATGATCTGCGAGCTCGCGGCGGCATTGTATCTGTCCCGCTACGCCGCGGCGAAGATGCTCGCGACCGGGCACGTGCTGCACGAGCGGTTCCCGGCCACGCGCGCCGCCCTGGAGGCGGGAGGCGTGTCCCTCGCGCACGCGGAGACCATCGTCGAAGCGGCCGCCGACATCCCCCACGATGACACCTCGGCGCTCGCCGAGTACGAAGCGCAGGTCGTTCCGTTCGCAGAGGCCGAGTCCCGGGCGCGCACGAAGGCCTTCGCCGGATCCGTGGCCGCGGCCGTCGCCCCGATCGCGCTGACCGACGCGCATCGACGAGCCCACGACGACCGCGCGGTGACGGTCACCGACGACGGCGCGGGGCAGGCCACGATGCATGCGACGGGTCCCGCGGCGCTCATCCACGCGGCGTACGACCTGCTCACGCAGGAGGCGCGGACGATCCTCGATGAGGCGAAGCGCGCGAGTCGTGACGCGGGCGACGAGGAGCGGCCCCGAGACGGGCGGCGGCTGGACCAGGTGCGGTTCGATCGCTTCCTGCTGAAGGTGCTCACCGGCCGTGTCTCCGATGATGCCGACATCGTCACGGGCATCCGGGCGACCGTGCAGGTCACGGTCGCGGAATCCACGCTCCTCGGTCGGGACGACCGCATGGCGGAGCTCGACGGGCGAGGCCCGATGGATCCGGACCTCGCCCGCCGCCTCGCGGTCGCGGCGTTCAGCTGGGAGCGACTCGCACTCGACCCGCAGGGCAGGGTGGTCCGCACCACTCCCTACCGAGTCCCGGAGGCGGTGCGGCGACAGCTTCGAGCCAGGGATCGCACCTGCCGGTTCCCGGGCTGCCGGCAACCCGCCCGACGATGTCAGATCGACCACAATCATGATTTCGCGAGAGGCGGTCCCACCGACCCCTGCAACCTGGCGTGCCTCTGCGAGACGCACCACGCGCTGAAGCACCCGGACGTGGATCTCCGCTGGCGCTGGACCGCCGAGCAGAGGGCGGGCGGCGTCATCGTGTGGATCACTCCCGCAGGGGTCGAGCACACAGACGCGCCGCCGCCCCGGGTGATGTTCGTGGAGACGGACTCCGCGGAACCGCGTGCCGCTGCCTGAGAAGCCGCCGCCCGAGAAGCCGCCGCCCGAGAAGCCGCCGCCCGAGAAGCGGTCCGGCCGAGAAGCGGTCCGGCCGAGAAACCGCTGCCTGAACACCCGTCCGGCCGGCAGCCCGACGGCTACTGCGCGACGAAGAACGGGATCGCGCCGGTCAGGATCCCCACCGCCAGCATCACGAGCGAGACCACGAGCGCGCGCCACAGCACCTTGCGGTGATGATCGCCGAGGTTCACGCTGGCGAGCGAGACCAGGAGCAGGATCGCCGGGACCAGCGGGCTCTGCAGGTGCACGGGCTGGCCGGTGATGGAAGCGCGGGCCATCTCGACGGGATCGATGCCGAAGTGCGCGGCGCTCTCGGACAGGACCGGCAGGATGCCGAAGTAGAACGCGTCGTTCGACATCAGGAACGTGAACGGGATCGACAGCACGCCCGTGATCGGCGCGAGGAAGGGGCCGAGCTGCGGCGGCAGGACCGTGGTGATCCAGTTCGCCATCGCGTCGACCATGCCGGTGCCGCTCAGCACGCCGACGAGCACGCCCGCGGCGATCACCATGGAGACGACGCCGACGATGCTCGGCGCGTGCGCGACGATCTCGGACGCCTGGTCCTTGAGCTTTCGGAAGTTCACGAGCAGCGCCACCGCGGCGCCGACCATGAACACGTACGGCAGCGGCATGATGTCGATCACGAGCAGCACCATCACGGCGACCGTGAGGGCGAGGTTGAACCAGATCAGCCTCGGGCGCAGCGTGGGCCGGTTCGGGTCGAGCATCGTGTCGGCCATCGCGGTGTCGGCCGGATCCACCCCGGCGGCGGAGACCGGTCCGTGACCGTGCGCGACCGTGACGATGTTGCCCGTGCGCAGGGCGGCGCGAGCACCGGGCTTGGCATCGGCGCCGCGGAAGATCGCGGGGATCGCCGCGAGCAGACCGCCCTCGGCGGTGCCGGTCAGACGGCTCCCGTCGAGCGCTCCGAGCCGGCGCCGCTCCTGCAGGCCGAGCATCCAGGCGAAGCCGAGCGCGACGAGCAGGCCGACCCCGAGCGAGGGCAGCATCGGCACGAACACGTCGGTGGGCTGCAGGCTCAGCGCGGTCGCGGCGCGCACGGTGGGGCCGCCCCACGGCACGATGTTGAGCGTGCCGTTCATGAGGCCGGCCACGCAGGTGAGCACCACGGGGTTCATGCCGAGCCGCAGGTAGATGGGCAGCATCGCCGAGGTGGTGATGATGAACGTCGTGGATCCGTCGCCGTCCAGCGACACCGCGCCGGCGAGCAGGGCGGTGCCCACGACGACCTTGGCCGGATCGTCGCCGAGCACCCGGGTGATCACGCGGATCAGCGGGTCGAACAGGCCGACGTCGATCATGATGCCGAAGAACATGATCGCGAACATCAGCAGGGCCGCGGTCGGCGCCATCTTGCCGATCGCGTCCAGGATCATGTCGCCGAGGCCCAGCCCTGCGCCGGCGAAGAGGCCGAACGCGGTGGGGACCAGGATCAGCGCCACCATCGGGGTGAGGCGCTTGGTCATGATCAGCGTCATGAAGACGAGCACCATCAGGAAGCCGAGGATCACGAGAACCCATTCCGGCGGCGCGAAAGCGATGTCGTACGAGGGCTTGTCCTCGGCCGCAGCGAGCAGACCGGTGAGCACCGTGGGCATGAGTTGACTCCTTCGTCATCCGCCTGTCGTCATCGACGGACCTCGCCGACACTAGAGGCGGCTCGCGCCTCCGCCCCGGTAAGTCGCATTCCCCGCGTTGTGCGCGTAGCGTGACTTCTGCGCATATTGCTCAAGGAGGACGGATGCCCCTGACGCGTCGGGTGAGGTTCGCGACGCGAACACTCCTCCTGCAGTTCGCGACGGTCGTGCTCGTGGTCGCGCTGTGCACCGGGGTCTACCTCGTCCTGGCCGTGCAGCAGCTCCGCGCCGAGGCCGAGTCCTCCGCACTGGGGATCGCGCGGACGCTCGCGGAGGATCCGGAGGTGCGCGCGGAGGTCGCCCGCGCCTCGGCCGAGCCCGGCACGCCGCAGGCCGCCGACCTGCAGGCCGGCGTGCTGCAGCGCACGGCGACCGCCATCGCCTCGCGCACCGGAGCGCTCTTCGTCGTCATCACGGATGATCACGGGATCCGTCTCGCGCATCCGGATCCGGATCGCCTCGGGCAGGAGGTGAGCACGCCGTACCAGGACGTGCTCGCCGGGCACGAGGTCGTCGAATGGGAGACCGGAACGCTGGGGGATTCGGCGCGGGCGAAGGTGCCCGTACGAGACGACGCAGGAGCACCGGTCGGCGAGGTGAGCGTCGGCTTCGCCCGCGCAGGGGTCTTCGACGACCTGCCGCCGCTGCTCGCCGTGATCGGCATCGCCGCCGCGGGATCGCTGCTGCTGGCGGGCGTCGCCGCGCTCATGCTGCGCCGTCGCTGGGAGCGGCTCACCCTCGGGGTGCAGCCGGAGGAGCTGGTCGCGCTCGTGCAGAACCAGACCGCCGTGCTGGACGGGGTGGACGACGGCGTGCTCGCGGTCGATCAGGCCGGCGTCGTACGGGTCTGCAACGCCGCCGCCGAGCGCCTGCTCGGCGTGCACGACCTCGTCGGCGTGCCGCTGGGACGGACCGGGCTTCCCGACGCGGTGCGCGAGGCGGCGTCAGGAGGTCGTGCGCTCTCCGAGATCGTGCTCGGCGAGCGGGTGCTCTACCTGGACACGCGCCCCGTCGAGCGCGAAGGGCGTGCGCTCGGCACCGTGGCCGTGATCCGCGACCGCACCGAGCTCATCGCGCTCTCGGAGCGGCTGGAGAGCGTGCGCACGATGACCGCCGCCCTGCGCGTGCAGCGCCACGAGTTCGCCAACCGGATCCATGTCGCCGCCGGGCTCATCGACGCGGAGCGCGTGCAGGACGCGCGTGAGTTCCTCGCCGAGCTCATGCAGCGCGGATCCGTGGACTTCCCGCTGGCGGGCCGGGAGCGGCTCGGTGACCCGTTCCTGCAGTCGTTCCTGGGGGCCAAGGCGCTCGAGGCCTCCGAGCGCGGCGTGACGCTGCGGATCGCGGAGGACACGCACCTGCGCGGCGCGGTGGTCGCGGCCGAGGACGTCGCGGCGGTGCTCGGCAACCTCGTCGACAACGCCGTGACCGCGGCCGTCGCCGGAGGCGCACCGCACTGGATCGAGGTCGCCGTGCTCGACGACGGCGATGCGCTCGTCGTCACGGTCGCGGATTCGGGGGCGGGACTCGATGCGCTCACCGACGAATCGGATGCGCTCACCGACGAATCGGATGCGCAGCGGCCTGCCGCCGGCCCCGGCGCCGATGCGAGCCAGGGGACCGGGAGTCCCGACGACGCCGGCGCGGTGCACGGCCATGGGCTGGGCCTGCCCCTGTCCCGCGAGATCGCCCGTCGCGGGGGCGGCGACCTGTGGGTCATCGACCGCGGCGGCGACGACCACGGAGCGGTCTTCGCGGCTCGCCTCGACGGCGCCGTCGCACCCGCCGCAGGGAACAGACCGGAGCGCGCGGGGAACGGGCCGGAGCGCGCGGGGAACGGGCCGGAGCGGGCAGGGAACAGACCGGAGCGTGCAGGGAACAGACCGGAGAAGGAAGAGAGCAGATGACGGATCCGATCCGCACCCTCGTACTGGACGACGACTTCCGGGTCGGCCGTCTGCACCAGACCATCGTCGACGAACGCCAGGGCTTCGTCGCGCTGGAGCCGGTGCGCACGATCGCGGAGGCCAGGGCGGCCGTCCGCGATCTCGCACCGGACCTGCTCGTCGCCGACGTCTACCTGCCCGACGGCGACGGGATCGGCCTCGTGCGCGAGGCGGGGGTGGACGCGATCGTCGTCTCCGCGGCCGACGACCCGGCGACCGTGCGGCGGGCGCTGCGCTCTGGCGCGCACGCCTACCTGATCAAGCCGTTCGAGCAGCGGGCGCTGGTCGGCGCCCTCGATCGCTACGCGCGCTTCCGCAACCTGCTCGCGGGCGATCGCGCCGTGGGACAGAAGGACGTCGATCGCGCGCTCGCGATCCTGCACGGATCCGGAGAGGCCGCATCGCCCTCGCGCTCCGCGACCGAGCAGGTCGTGCTCGCCGCGCTGGGCGAGGACGAGGCCTCGGCCGCCGAGATCGGAGAGCGCGTGGGGATCTCCCGCGCCACCGCGCAGCGGCACCTCGCCGCGCTCGCCGAACGCGACGCCGTCGAGGTGCGGCTCCGCTACGGTGCCACCGGCCGTCCGGAGCATCGCTACACGCGGCGGGCGTGACAGGGCGGGCGTGAAGGGCGAGCCCGCGGTCGCGGCGGGTCTCAGCCCCGACCGAACAGCGCGCCGCCGTTCACCTGGATGATCTGCCCGGTGGTCCAGCCGCCTTCGGGGCCGGCGAGGTACGAGACGGCGCCGGCGACCTCGTCGGGCGTTCCCGCGCGGTTCATCGGCACCTGGGCGAGCCGCGACGCCACGATGTCGGGCGTGCGACGCCCGTCCCAGAATCCGGTGTCGGGCACATACCCGGGCGCGACCGCGTTGACCGTCACGCCCTCGGCGGCGAGTTCGGCCGCGAGACCCATCATCCAGCCGTGGATCGCGGCCTTCGCCGCGCCGTAGCCGTTCGCGCCACGGAGCGCCGCGATCGAGCTGATCGAGACGATCCGGCCGCCCGGCCGCGTGATGCGGGGGAGCAGCGCCTCGGTCAGCAGCACCGCGGTGAGCACGTTCAGGCGCATGTTGGCCTCGTAGTTGGCGGCGATGCCGGCGAGGCCCTCGCCGCGGTCCAGCACGTTGCCGCCGGCGTTGTTGAGCAGCACGTCGACGTCCCCGGCGATCTCTCCGGCCGCGCGCTCGACGGCGTCCGGATCCTGCAGGTCCGCGACGATCGTCTGCACGCGGGCGTCCGGGGTCTGCGTGCGGATCCGGTCGGCCGCCTCCTGCAGGACGGCCTCGCGGCGGCCGAGGAGCACGAGGTCGAAGCCGTCGCGCGCGAGGCGCAGCGCCGAGGCGAGTCCGATGCCGGTTCCGCCGCCGCTGATGACGGCCTGCGGGCGGGATGCTGCGGAGGACGGGTGCGGAGTGGTCATGCAGCCAGCCTATGAGGTGGTGCCGGGCGCGGGGCAGGACCGGTAGCGTTGCGGCCGTGACCTCATCCCCCGCCACCGGCCGGCGGCCGTGGGCCGGCGCCGCCCTCGTGATGCTCGCGTGGTGGGTCACGACGTACGGATTCGGATCGATTCCGATGCCCGCCCTGCAGCCCGGGTGGTTCCCGCAGCTGGGCGTCGTGCTGACCAACGGGCTCAGCCTCGCGGTCTCCCTCGCGGTGGCGCTGCTGCTCCGGCGAGCGGGATGGTGGGCGCGGGAGCCGATCCGGGATCTCGCCGGCTGGCGCGCCGGTCGCGTCGAGGCGTTCGGCTGGCTGCTGCCGGTGCTCGCGATCCAGCTCTCCTACATCTGGATCGGGAAGACCGGCGTTCCGGGCCTCGCCGGCACCGCGGGGACGATGCTCAGCATGGCCGCGGGAATGCTCGCCGTGGGGATCTCGGAGGAG
>NZ_NCKN01000205.1 GCF_002257455.1 Microbacterium sp. 13-71-7 | reverse complement strand
TTTACCAGGCCAAGCGCACCCGCAACCTGCAGAAGCTCACCTCGGGTCGTGTGAACGTGCTCGTCGCAACCGATGTCGCCGCCCGCGGCATCCACGTCGACGACATCGACCTGGTCGTCCAGGCCGACGCGCCCGACGAGTACAAGACGTACCTGCACCGCGCCGGCCGCACCGGCCGCGCGGGCAACGCCGGCCGGGTCGTGACCCTGATCACGCGTCCGCGCGGTCGCCGCATGACGGAGCTGCTGAACCGCGCCGAGATCGACGCGCCGTTCGAAGAGGCGCGCCTCGGCGACGACCTCATCGAGGAGATCGCCGGCCGCATGCCGTCGACGTCCGACCTCACCGCCTGATCACGACGCGCCCCGGGGCGCGTCGCCGGTCGCAAGAGCCGGGTGGGATCCGAAAGACTCGGGATCCCGCCCGGCTCTTTCGCGTCTTCGCGTCGACGCGGTCAGAGAATGAGCGCCCAGTCGTTGCTGAGGAGCTCCTCGCCGCGGAACGGGAACGACCGGGTGGAGCGCAGCGTGAACCCCGCGCGCCGGCACAGCGCGTTCGAGGGCGCGTTGTCCACGGCCGGATAGGCGTGGATCTCGGAGTGGCGCCCGTCCGCCCGCACGACGTCGAGGAGCCGGAGGAGGGCCTGGCCGGCGTAACCCCGTCTCTGATGCTCGGGGAGGACGCTCCACCCCGTCTCCCAGACGACGGCGCCGGGATCCTCGTCGTTCTCCCAATAGCCGATCGAGCCGACGGGGATGTCGCCGTCGCAGATGACGAGCATCCCTCCTGGCCGGTCCACCGACAGGTAGCGCCGGTGCCGTCTGTCCAGCTCATCCGGGGTCTCGGGACCGACGAGATGCGCCGTCATCTCGGGGGTGTTGAACCGGTCGAGCAGCGGACGGTCCTCGGGCTGCCAGGGGCGGAGCGTGACCATGGGGCGACACTACCCGGGACCTCCGACACGGAGGCGCGGGGAGGCGGGAGGAGCAGAGAGCGCGGCCGGAAGCGGCCGAATTCCGAACCTGGGAATTCAAGCAAAGTATCCTGCCGCAAACCGGAATCCTCGGTGGGCTCTCAGGAACAGTGATGCAGGATCGTTACCTTGTACGCCCGACCCGAGGGCGTGACGCCGCTTCCCGAGCGGCACCGAGGACTTCAAGGATCGTTACTTCGTCATGTCGAGAAACCCGTTCTTCCGCTCTGCCCGCAGTAAGACCATCGCCATCGTCGGCGCGACCGCCGTGCTCGGCGCGCTCGTCGTCGGCGGCACCGTGCTCGTCGCACCGACGGTCGCCGCAGCCGCTCCGGCCGCCGCCGCGGTCGATGACGTGACCGCCTACAACCAGCGGGTGCAGGTGCGTGCCGCGCTCGACACGGCCAAGACCGCGATGGCGGATGCGACCACCGTGAACGCCGATGTGAAGGCGTCCGGCCTCGATCTCGGTCAGGGGCGCAAGCTCGTGGACGTGACGGGTCTGACCTCGGCGCACGAGGTGCTGTCGAAGTCGACCTCCGAGAAGGGCGCCGTGCACACCGCGCTCGCCGTGGCGATCACGGACTACTCCGAGAAGGTGGAGTCGCAGGTCGCCGAGGTGCGCACCAACCTGAACAACGCCGTCGCGCAGAAGCAGGCGGCGGACGCCGCGGCCGCGGCCGCTGCCGCGCAGGCCGCTGCCGCCGCGCAGGCCGCCGCCGAGGCGCAGGCCGCCGCGAACACCCCGGACGGTGCACGGGCCGCGGCCCAGCAGATCATGGCGAGCCAGTACGGCTGGGGCGATGAGCAGTTCCAGTGCCTGAACTCGCTGTGGAACAAGGAGTCCGGCTGGAACTACCAGGCCTACAACTCCTCCGGGGCGACCGGCATCCCGCAGGCGCTGCCCGGCGACAAGATGGCGACCATCGCCGATGACTGGCAGACCAACGCGACCACGCAGATCAAGTGGGGCCTCGGCTACATCTCCAGCGTCTACGGCACCCCCTGCTCGGCCTGGGGTCACTCGCAGGCCACCAACTGGTACTGATCCCCGCCGCGGGATCCGCGAACGGGGCGGTGCGCGTCGAGCGCCCGCCCCGTTCGGCGTCCCGCCTCAGAAGAGGGTCGGCGTCGGCTCCGGCGCGCGCGGCGCTCCGAATCGCGACGACGCCGCGGGCTCGGCCGCGGGCTGTTCGAACAACCAGAGCGGCATCGCGTTCGTGACCGGCTCGGCCGGCGCGCTCATGCTGCGCCGCAGCGGTCGGTCATCGGAGTGCCGTGCCTCCAGCCCGTGCATCCGGATGAGGGGCTTGACCCGGCGCGCGAGCCACTTCCGGTAGTCCTTCGGCGCCTCCGCCGCGGATCCGGGATACAGCACCCGGTACGACGACAGCAGATCCGGCCTGTGCTGGGACAGCCACTGCAGGAACCAGGGCTTCACGCCCGCCCGCAGGTGCAGGGCGCCGTAGATGACGTGATCTGCGCCGGCCTCCTTGATCCGGCGCAGGGCGCCGTCGATCGCGTTCACCGAGTCGGTGAGATGCGGCAGGATCGGCATCAGGAACACCCCCACCCGGAAGCCCGCGTCGCTGAGTGCGCGCACGGTGTCGAGCCGCGCCTGCGTGGACGGGGCGCCGTTCTCGATCGCCTCGCGCAGGGTCTCGTCGAACATCGCGATCGACAGCTGCACGTCGACCGGCACGCGGGCGGCGGCGTCGACGAGGACCGGGATGTCACGGCGGATCAGCGTGCCCTTGGTGAGCACCGAGAACGGCGTCCCGGAATCGGCCAGCGCGCCGATGATGCCCGGCATCAGCCGGTACCGTCCCTCGGCGCGCTGATACGGATCGGTGTTGGTGCCGAGGGCGACCGTCTCGTGCTTCCAGGATCCGCGGCGCAGCTCCTTCTCGAGGGTCTCGACCACGTTCACCTTGACCACGATCTGGGAGTCGAAGTCCCGCCCCGCGTCCAGGTCGAGATACGTGTGCGTCCCCCGGGCGAAGCAGTACACGCACGCATGGCTGCATCCGCGGTACGGGTTGACCGTCCAGTTGAAGGGCATCTTCGAGGGGCCGGGCACGTGGTTCAGCGCCGACTTCGCGAGCACCTCGTGGAAGGTCATGCCCGCGAACTCCGGCGTCGTCACCGTCCGCAGGAATCCGGTGCGGTTCTCCATGCCCGGCAGCGCCTGCGCGTCGGTCTCGTCGATCCTCTGCCCTTGCCACCTCATGGCGATATTCGAACATAACAACGATGCTGAGTCAAGTGGAGACCCGTGGAAAGATTCGAATGTCGCCGATGTTCAGGTCTGGCGGTGAGAATGGATCCGTGGCAGACCCGCGGCACCCGACTCGCGCGCGCCGCATGGATCCGCGAGTGACGTTCCGGCTGTACGTCACGATCGGACTGGCGGTCGCGCTGATCGGCGCGCTCTGGGCCCTGGCGGACGGCTCCGCAGGCTCCGGCCCGGCCGGCCCAGCCGGTCAGGTCAAGGCGGATCCGAAGGGCGTCGAGGTCACGATGCCCCAGGCTGCGACGAGCCTTCCGTCGGTGCAGCTGCACGCGACCCCGGCCTCGAACCCGTGCGCGCAGACGCCCGTGCAGCAGGCGCTCGCGTCGGGTGGCGACGACGCCGTGGTCGCGGCGTTCGGCGGGGGAGCGGCGTTCCGCGCCGCGGTGGCGGCGGGCAATGCGCCGTGCATCGACCTGTCCGACCCGAATCGGGACTGGGTCGTCGTCAACAAGGCGCGGCCGCTCAACCCGTTGACCTTCGCGCCGACGTCCTTCGGCGATCCGGCCCTCTCGGTCTCCGGCGCCGGGTCGCTGCGCTCCGACGCGGCGCACGCCCTGGACCAGCTCTCCGCAGCCTCGGACGCCGCCGGAGCGGGGTCGATCGCGCTGGCCAGCGGCTATCGCTCGTACGAGACCCAGGTGCAGACCTACTCGGGCCAGATCGCGACCTACGGGCAGGCCCAGGGCGACGCGCTCTCCGCGCGGCCGGGGCACAGCGAGCATCAGACCGGCCTCGCCGCCGACGTCGTCTCCTGCGCGGGCGGCTGCGGCGACATCGACTCCTTCGGCGGCACCGCCGCCGGCGCCTGGGCGGCCGAGAACGGCTGGCAGTACGGCTTCATCGTGCGCTACGTCGCCGGGCAGACCCCGGTGACCGGCTACGACCCCGAGCCGTGGCACCTGCGCTACGTCGGCGTTCCGCTCGCGACGGCGTATCACGATGGCGGATTCACCACGCTCGAGCAGTTCTTCGCGCTCGCCGCAGCCCCCGCCTACCTGGGCTGACTGACCGGGCGGACGGGTGCGTCCGCCTGCTCGCCGCGGCGCTGGAGTGATCGCACAAAGCGTGACACCGAGTCTCACATCCGGTGGGATGCATTCCCACAATCTGAGCCGACTCCCGCGACTTTCCGCGTAGGATCGCGAGAGCGAAGACGCACACACGATCTGGAGGAGCGCGATGGAACGCGACATCTACGACGAGGATCACGAGGCCTTCCGGGGCCTCGTCAAGGACTTCATCGGCCGCCACGTCACGAACGAGGCCATCGAGCGCTGGGAGGCGGACGGTGAGATCGATCGCGCCACCATGCTCGCGGCGGGTGAGGCCGGCCTGATCGGACTCTCCGTGCCCGAGGAGTTCGGTGGCGCCGGGATGCTGCAGGACTACCGCTTCCGCACCATCGTGATGGAAGAGGTCATCGCCGCGGGTGCCGGCTCCCTTGCCGGAGCCTTCGGGATCCAGGACGATCTGGCCGTGCCGTATCTCGTGCACATGGGCACGCCGGAGCAGAAGGCGAAGTGGCTGCCCCGCATGGCGACCGGTGAAGTGCTCGGCGCGCTCGCGATGACCGATCCGGGTGCGGGCTCCGACCTGCGCGGCATCAAGACCAACGCCAAGAAGGTCGACGGCGGGTACATCCTCAACGGCGCCAAGACGTTCATCTCCTCGGGAACCACGGCCGACATCGTCGTGACCTTCGTGAAGACCGGCGAGGGCAACCGGCCGGACGCCTTCAGCCTGCTGATCGTGGAGAAGGGCATGGAGGGCTTCGATCAGGGCAAGAAGCTCAGCAAGATGGGCTTCCACGGCTGGGACACGGCTGAGCTCAGCTTCACGGACGTCTTCATCCCCGAGGAGAACCTGATCAGCGGCAAGGAGGGCCAGGGCTTCATCCAGCTGATGATGAACCTGCCGCTCGAGCGCCTGTCGATCGGCGTCGCCGCCGCGGCCGCCGCACAGGCCGCCACGGCCTGGACCATCGCCTACACCAAGGATCGCGAGGCGTTCGGCGAGCGCATCGCCGACTTCCAGAACACCCGGTTCCGCCTGGCGGACATGGTCACCACGACAGAGGTGATGTGGGCGTACGTCGACCGCGCGCTGCTGGCGTACAAGGACAGCAAGCTCACCGCGGAGGACGCCGCGAAGGTGAAGTTCTGGACGACGGAGCGCGAGTGGGAGGTGCTCGACACCGGCGTGCAGCTGCACGGCGGCTACGGCTACATCATGGAGTACCCGATCGCCAAGGCGTTCACCGACGCCAGGGTGCACCGCATCTACGGCGGCACGAACGAGATCATGCGCGACCTCGTCGGCCGCCAGATCGCTGGCAAGCGCTGACCTCTCGGTCCCTGAGCTCGGCCAAGGGCGCCCCCGGATCCTGGATCCTGGGGCGCCCTCGTGTGCGGGGACCGGGCTCTGCGCGGCGGATCCTCCTCCACGACCGAGGCAGAGGCGGAGTTCCGCACCGATTGCGTGAGCGGACCGCCCGGCCGCCCGCCGCGCCGCCAGGCTGGCGTCATGAACCCCGAAACACTGCGCGAGCACACGCTCGAAGGCGACGACGACCTCCGCGACGTCCTGGAGCTGCTGCTCCAGCAGGCGAACCAGCGGCAGCTCTGGCTGCTCTTCATCGACGGGCGGGGCCGGATCGGCGAGCCGCTGATGCCGATGGCCGACTACCCCGAGGATCCGCTCGAGGCGGTGACGACGGAGGATCTCGGTGAGGTGACGCACGCGCACCTGCTGTCGCAGCGGATCGGCATGCTCCGCGAGCTCACCGGCAACGCGGCGGTGGTGCTCGTGTGGGAGCGGGTCGGCGGCGAGGTCGTCGAGGACGACGTCCGCGTCTGGGCGCGCGCGATGAAACGGCAGGCCGCGCTGCTCGGGATCCCGCTGCGCGCGCAGTTCCTGCTGCACGACCACGGCGTGCGCCGGCTGCACGCGGATGACGTGGTGTGACGGCCGGAACGGTGGTAAAGGCATTGCTACCGGGGTAGCATCATGCCCATGACGCACGCCAAGGTCAGCCTGAGCCTCAGCGAGGAGGACATCGCCTTCCTCGATGCCGAGACGCAGAGCGGTCGCTACGCCTCGCGTTCGGCGGCGACGCAGGATGCTGTGCGCCTGCTGCGCGAGAGCCGCCTGGCCGACGCCTACGCCGAGGCGTTCGCCGAAGGGTACGACGAGGGCTGGGATCAGGCCTCGGATGACGGGCTCGCGTCCGCGTGATCACCTCGTCGATCCCGCTCCTGCGTCGCGGGCAGCTCGTGCTGGTGTCGTTCGATCCCTCGGTCGGATCCGAGGCGAAGAAGACGCGTCCGGCGGTGATCGTCAGCAACAACTCCGCCAACGCGGTCGCGGTGCGCAGCGACAGGGCGACGGTGACGGTCGTGCCGGTGACCTCGAACACGGCGCGGATCCTGCCGTTCCACGTGCTGCTGCCGTCGGAGGCGACGGGCCTCGATCGCCACGTCAAGGCGCAGGCGGAGCACGTGCGCACGATCGCCGTCTCGCGCATCGCCCGCCCGGTCGGCTGGGTGCCGGCCGAACTCATGGGCGCGCTCGATGAGGCGCTCGGCCTCCATCTCGCACTCTGACGGCTCTGTCCACGCACTGCTGTCGTCCTTCGCGAACGCCCCGAGATCCCCCGGATCCCGGGGCGTCGTGCTGTGCGCCGATCGTGGCTGCGCCCCCTCGGGAGTGGCGGTTCGCGACGTCAGAAAAAACTTGGTATTCAGTGTTGCTATGTACCGGTACTCAGTGTTACTGTCTACCGGTAGTCAGCATCACTGAGTAGAAGAGGAGGCGATCGCGATGGCGAGTCAGATGACCGAGATGCTCAAGGGCACTCTCGAGGGGATCGTCCTGGCGATCCTGGCCGAGCGATCGGCCTATGGATACGAGATCACCACGCGGCTGCGGGACGGAGGGTTCTCCGGCATCGCGGAGGGCACCGTCTACGCCCTG
>NZ_NCKN01000204.1 GCF_002257455.1 Microbacterium sp. 13-71-7 | reverse complement strand
AGTCGAGCAGCACCCAGCGGGCCTCGCTGCGGCCCTCGCGACGCACGCGCTTGAAGCCCGCCTCGATCATCTTGTCCTCGACCTCGTCGGCGATCGCGGCGACGTTGCGCTCGCTGTTGCCGGTGACGAGGAGGAAGATGTCGACGAGCGGCAGCGGCTCCGACACGTTCAGCGCGAGCAGATCCTCTCCGCCCTTGGACCGGGCCGCGTCTGCGGCGATCTGCAGCATGTCTGCGGCGGACGGGGACTGCATCATGAAGAGAACGCTCCTGTGGTGATGGCGACGATGAGCGCGCCGACCAGAGCGACGGCGAGAGCGCCGGCGGTGATGGTCAGAGCGAGCATGAGCTTGTTGCCCTTTTCGGGCTCGGGCGGGCGGATGACCTCGCCGGCGGGCTTGATCGTGCCGATCGCCGCGCTGGCGGCGATCGGGGTGGGCGAGGACGCGGGCGCGAGCTCGCCGTCGACGAGCACCGCGTCGACCTCCTTGCCGTCGGCGACGCCGTCGGCGTGGCCGCGGGAGCCGAGACCGGAGGGCAGCTCGTAACTGCCGGTGACGAGGATCTCCCCGGTGGAGGCGACGGGGCCCGAGAGCGAAAGCCCTGCGGGCGCCTGCTGGAAGATCAGTGCGTTCGGCGCGGCATGGTGCGAGCCCGCGGAATCGCCGATCAGCGCGTCGAACGAGTCGACCTGGGCGGTGCGCGGCTGCTCGGCGAGCACGCGCTCGCCGAAACCGGCGTTGACCGTGGTCGCGGAACCTGCCGCGGACGCCGTCTGCGAGACGGCGCGCGGTGCGGCCTCGGCGGGCGCGGTCGGAGTCTGAGCGGGGGTCTGCGGAGCGGCAGGGGCGGATTCGGCCGCTGCCGACCAGAGCGCCGTCTGCTCGGAGGAGAAGGGCAGGCTCACCGGGGCCGCGTCCGGCGCGGGCGTCGGGCCCGTGGCAGGGACCGCCGGCAGCAGCAGCGAGGCGGAGGTCGAGTCGGCCGGACGGGCGGGCCGGGCGTCCTCGACGGACTGGGGCGCGGCGGAGACGGGATCCGCGTGCCAGGTGCGGCCGGTCTCCTCCTCGGCGCGCATGACCGCGGAGACCGAGACGGGCGCGACGTCCTGTTCGGCGTCGTCGACGCCGTCCTGCTCGTCGGCCACGGAGGCCGATGCGGGGGCGGCGGATTCGAAGGAGCGGCGACGGCTCGGGTAGCTGGGTCGCGGCACGTCCGTGATCATGCCGGACGCCTCGGGCGCGGGCTCGGACGCGGCGGGCGCCGCAGCCGGGACCGTCGGCGGGGCGAACGACGGAGTCGGTGCAGGGACTGCGGCGGCGGGCTCGGCGGCAAGCGGCGCCGGCGCGCTCGGCGCGTCCTGCGCGGAGGGATCGGACACCGGCAGCGCGCCGGTGCGGACCCGCTCCTGCTCGCGCTTCTGGCGACGGGTGAGCGGCTCTTCGTCCGCGGCGGGGTCCTGCGGCTCGACGTCGGCCGATGCGGCCGTCGGGGCGGCGGACTCGACGGGGCTCTCGGCCACGGGGGCCTCGGCGACGGGCTCCGCCACCGGGACATCCGCGGGGGGCTGAACGGTCGCGGCGGCGACGCTCTGCCGGCGCGCCGCCTCGGCCTCCTCCGGAGTGACGATCGGGGTCGATCCGGTGAGGCGTGCCTCCCGCAGCTGCTTGCGGGTCAGCTGGCTGCTGCCAGCTGACTGATCAGCAATGTGCGAGTGCTGATCCGATGTGCTCATGACGTGCTCCGATAAAGATGATGCTTCGCGATGTACTGGACCACACCGTCCGGCACGAGGTACCAGACGGGATCCCCCTCGCGGACGCGGGATCGGCAATCGGTCGACGAGATCGCGAGGGCGGGGACTTCGAGTTGGCTGACGTTGTCGCTGGGCAGACCGTCCGTGCTCAGCACGTGACCTGGTCGGGATACCGCGACGAAGTGGGCCAGATCCCACAGTTCATCATGATCCCTCCAGCTGAGAATCTGCGCCACGGCGTCTGCGCCCGTGATGAAGAAGAACTCCGCATCGGGGCGCTGGGCCTTCAGATCCCGCAGCGTGTCGATCGTGTAGGTCGGGCCCTCGCGATCGATGTCCACGCGGCTGACGGTGAACGACGGATTCGAGGCCGTCGCGATGACCGTCATCAGATAGCGGTGCTCGCTGTCCGACACGTCGCTCTTCTGCCACGGCTGCCCCGTGGGCACGAAGACGACCTCGTCCAGTCCGAACGAGTGCGCCACTTCGCTGGCCGCGACGAGGTGGCCGTGATGGATGGGGTCGAACGTTCCGCCCATCACGCCGATCCGCGGCGCCGGAGTGGTCGTCATCGGATCAGCTCAGTGACCGTGTCCGGCCCCGTGTCCTTCGTGACCGTGCTCCGCCGCCCACGCCTGCGCCTTGCGGTCGTGGCGGTTGGCGACGTTGCGGTAGGAGAGCGCGACCAGACCGAGCAGCGCGAACACGCCGGCGGCGATCAGACCGAACGGAAGGGTCTCCAGCGCCACGTTGCCGTGGTGCTCGGTGGTCTCTGCGGCGGTCTGCACGAGCTGTGCGACGAGGTTCATCGATTCTCCAGAGTGATCAGGGTGGATCTCAGCTCCTCAGTCTAGCCCTCAGCCGCGCGTCTGCCCCGCCCCGCGCGCGAGCCACTTGGTGCTGGTCAGCTCGGCGAGTCCCATCGGGCCCCTGGCGTGCAGTTTCTGCGTGGAGATGCCCACCTCAGCGCCGAAGCCGAACTCGCCGCCGTCGGTGAAGCGCGTCGACGCGTTCGCCATCACGACGGCGGAGTCGACTTCGGCCAGGAAGCGCTCGATCGCGAGGGCGTCCGTGCTGATGATCGACTCGGTGTGCCCGGTGCTGTACTGCCGGATGTGCGCGAGCGCGGCGTCGAGGTCGTCCACCACGCGCATCGAGAGGTCGAGGCTCATGTGCTCGGTGGCCCAGTCCTCATCCGTCGTGGGGACGGCCGCGGGCACGAGCCGGCGGACGTCGTCGTCGCCGTGGATCGTGACGCCCTGCGCGATCAGCGCGTCCGCGACCTCCGGAACGAGCCGGTCGGCCGCGGCGCGGAGCACCAGGACCGTCTCCACGGCGTTGCACACGCTGGGGCGCTGCACCTTGGCGTTCACGACGATGTCGCGCGCCCAGTCCAGCGGCGCGGTCTCGTCCAGCACGATGTGCACCACGCCCGCGCCCGTCTCGATCACGGGGACGGTGGATTCGGTCACGACGGTCTCGATGAGTCCTGCGCTACCGCGCGGCACGAGCACGTCGATGAGGCCGCGGGCGTGCATCATCGCGGTGGCGCCGGCACGGCCGAAGTCGTCGACCGTCTGGATCGCCTCCGCGGTCACCCCCGCCGCGGCGAGGGCATCGCGCATGACCCGCACGAGGACGGTGTTGCTCTCCTTGGCGGCGCTCCCCCCGCGCAGCACGGCCGCGTTGCCCGAACGCAGGGCGAGCGCGGCGATGTCGACCGTGACGTTGGGGCGCGCCTCGTAGATCGCGCCGACCACGCCGAAGGGCACCCGCACCTGCTCGAGCGCGACGCCGTTCGGCATGCGGTGCCCGCCGACGACGCGGCCGACGGGATCGGGCAGGGTCGCGACCTCGCGCACCGCCGCCGCCAGCGCATCGATCCGCTTCTCGTCCAGGCACAGTCGGTCCAGCAGGCCGTCGCCGATGCCGTCGGCCGCACCGCGTGCGAGGTCGCGGGCGTTGGCGGCGATGATCTCGGCCGAGGAGGCCGTGAGCGCGTCGGCGATGGCGTGCAGGGCGGCGACCTTGCCGGCGCTCGTGAGTCGAGCGATCTCGCGGGACGCCTCCTTGGCGGCGCGCATCCGCGTCTCCGGCGAATCCGGCCCGTCCTGCGCGGAGGCGTCTGCGGGCACGGCGAAGTCGGCGATCACGGTGGACATGCGGTCAGTGTACCCACGCGCCGGGCCCCGGGGGCCCGGATGACGGAATCAGACCGCGGGCTCGAACCAGGTGCCGATCTCGGCGCCGGAGAGCGCCTCGGCGACCAGATCCGCGCTGGTCACAAGCACGCCGATGCCGCTCGCGGCGGCCAGGCGGGCGGCGGAGACCTTGGTCGCCGCTCCCCCGGTGCCGACGCCGTTCACGACGGTCGCGCCGAACTCGAGGCCGGACAGGTCGGCGCCCGCCGCGACGATGTCGAGCGGCTCGGCGGACGGGTCGGACGGCGGCCTGGTGTAGAGCGATTCCACATCGCTGAGCAGCACGAGCGCATCGGCCCCGGTCAGCTGCGCCACCAGCGCGCCGAGCCGGTCGTTGTCGCCGAAGCGGATCTCCTGCGTGGCCACCGTGTCGTTCTCGTTCACGATCGGCAGCACGCGCAGCCCGAGCAGTCGCTCCATGGCGCGGCGCGCATTGCTGCGCGAGGTCGGATGCTCGAGGTCGCCCGTGGTCAGCAGCACCTGCCCCGCCACGATCCCGTGCGGGTGCAGCGCCTCCTGGTAGCGGTAGATCAGCACGTTCTGCCCGACGGCGGCGGCGGCCTGCTGCGTGGCGAGATCCGTGGGCCGGGCGTCCAGCTGCAGGAAGGGGATGCCGGTCGCGATCGCGCCGGAGGACACCAGGACGATCTCGGTTCCGCGCGCGTGCGCGGCCGCGAGCGCCTCCACGAGCACCGGGATCCGCCAGGCGGCCTCACCGCTGATCGAGGAGGAACCGACCTTGACGACGATCCGCGCCGCGGTCGGCAGATCCGCCCGGCTCAGCGCCGTCACTCGACGCCCTCGCCGTCGGCGTCCTCCCCCGCTGCGGCGCCCCTGGCGAGGCGCTGCTCCTCGAGCTCGGCACGGGCGGCCGCCTTCGCGTCCATGCGCTCGTGATACTGCTCGCGGCGCTCGCTCGTGGTGCGGCGGTTGTTCGGGTCGAAGCGCGAGTCGAGACCGCGCGGTGAGGTGATGAGCTCGGCCGCGGAGGACATCTGCGGCTCCCAGTCGAACACGATGCTCTCGCCGGGTCCGATCACGACGGTGGAACCGCGCACCGCGCCAAGCCGGAACAGCTCGTCCTCGACGCCGAGCTTCTCGAGCCGGTCGGCGAGATAGCCCACCGCCTCCTCGTTCTGGAAGTCGGTCTGCTGCACCCACCGCACCGGCTTGTCGCCGAGGATCCGGTACACGTTGCCGTAGCTGCCGCCCTCGACGCGGATCTCGAACTCGCGCTTGGAGCCGCGCGGGCGGATGACGACGCGCTCCTTGGGCGCCGCCGCGGCCGCGGCCAGCTCGGCGCGATGCGCGTCGACGATCTCGCCGAGCGCGAAGGTCAGCGGACGCAGCCCCTCGTGCGACACGGTGGAGATCTCGAACACGCGGAAGCCGCGCTCCTCGAGCTCCGGACGCACGAAGTCCGCGAGCTCGCGGGCCTCCGGCACATCGATCTTGTTGAGGGCGACCACCTGGGGGCGCTCCAGCAGCGGGATCTGCCCCTCCGGCACCTCGTAGGCGGCGAGCTCGGCGAGGATCACGTCGAGGTCGCTGAGCGGGTCGCGGCCAGGCTCGAGCGTGGCGCAGTCGAGCACGTGCAGCAGGGCGGAGCACCGCTCCACGTGCCGCAGGAACTGCAGGCCGAGTCCGCGGCCCTCGCTCGCGCCCTCGATGAGGCCCGGCACGTCTGCCACGGTGTAGCGCGACTCGCCGGCCTGCACGACCCCGAGGTTCGGATGCAGCGTGGTGAACGGGTAGTCCGCGATCTTCGGCCGAGCGGCGGAGACCGCCGCGATCAGGCTCGACTTGCCGGCGGACGGGTAGCCGACCAGCGCCACGTCGGCGACGGTCTTGAGCTCGAGCACGACGTCGCCCTCGTAGCCGGGCGTGCCCAGCAGCGCGAAACCGGGCGCCTTGCGCTTCGGCGTCGCGAGCGCGGCGTTGCCGAGGCCGCCCTGACCGCCCGCGGCGACCACGAAGCGCTCGCCGGGGATGATCATGTCGGCGAGGACTTCGCCGTCCGGGCTCTTGACGACCGTCCCGACGGGCACGGGCAGCTCGAGGTCCTCGCCGTCGTAGCCGGAGCGGTGGTCGCCCATGCCGAAGCCGCCGTTCTGCGACGTGCGGTGCGGCGAGTGGTGGTACGAGAGCAGCGTGCCGGTCTGCGGATCGGCCACGAGCACGATGTCGCCGCCGTCACCGCCCTTGCCGCCGTCCGGGCCGCCGAGGGGCTTGAACTTCTCGCGGTGCACGGACACGCAGCCGTTGCCGCCCTTGCCCGCGCGCAGGTGCAGCGTCACTCTGTCGACGAACGTGACCATGCGGATCCTCCTGGATTGGGGGCGGGAAGGGACGTGCCCGGAAATATGGAAACGGGGCGAGCCGAAGCCCGCCCCGTTGCCGAACAGTGCCCAACCGGTGGCTGAGCCTGTCGAAGCCTTACTCGGCAGCTGCGACGATGTTGACGACCTTGCGGCCGCCCTTCGCGCCGAACTCGACCGCACCGGCGGCGAGGGCGAACAGCGTGTCGTCACCGCCACGTCCGACGTTCACGCCGGGGTGGAAGTGCGTGCCGCGCTGGCGGACGAGGATCTCGCCGGCGCTGACGGTCTGGCCGCCGAAGCGCTTCACGCCGAGTCGCTGTGCGTTGGAGTCACGACCGTTGCGGGTCGAGCTCGCACCCTTTTTGTGTGCCATTTCTCAGCTCCTCTTCGTGCTTACTTGATGCCGGTGATCTTGACGCGCGTGAGGTCCTGACGGTGGCCCTGGCGCTTCTTGTAACCGGTCTTGTTCTTGAACTTCTGGATGACGATCTTCGGGCCGCGGAGGTGGCTGACGACCTCGGCGGTGACCTTGACCTTCGCGAGCTTGTCGGCGTCGGTGGTGATCTTGTCACCGTCGACGAGGAGCACCGCGGCGAGCTCGACCTTGTCGCCCTGGGCCGCCTTCAGGCGGTCGAGCTGAACGATCGTGCCGACCTCGACCTTCTCCTGGCGTCCACCGGCGCGCACTACTGCGTAAACCACTTCATACCTGTTTCGTTGGGGAGCGGGACCGCTCCGTAATCTCACGGGAAGACTGTGCTTGCATCGCGCCACAGCAGAGGGATCCGCAGTGGCGGGCGCGAGTTGCATGATCCCGCGGCGGCCGAGTGGGGCGTCCGGCGCGGTGCACCAAGGAGCTACTTTACCGGATGCGAGGCCCCCTCGCAAAGGCTCCAGTGGCGGCAAATCGGCTTTAAGCGCGGCCAGCCCCTCGCCGTCCCGTGCGATGACCCTGCGGTCGGGAATGCAGTGCTCCAGCATGGGGCGCT
>NZ_NCKN01000203.1 GCF_002257455.1 Microbacterium sp. 13-71-7 | reverse complement strand
CCGCCGGCGTCCCCGCGGCGGTGGACGCGTCGTCCTCCGCGACCGCGGGATCCGGGGTGGCCGGGTCCGCCGGATCCGGGGCAGGATCGGCCGGCGATCCCGTGCGTGCGCTGTTCGAGGGGCGGCGCAGCGGGGTGGAGGTGCAGGGCACGGGCGTCGTGTCCCGGATCCTGCCCGATGACGACGACGGCTCGCGGCACCAGAAGTTCATCCTCACGACGCCCGCGGGGATCTCGATCCTCGTGGCCCACAACATCGACATCGCCCCGCGGCTCGACGGGCTCGCCACGGGCGACAGGGTCGACTTCCGCGGCGACTACGAGTGGAGCGAGAAGGGCGGCACGGTGCACTGGACGCACCACGACCCCTCCGGCCGCCACGAGGCCGGCTGGCTCGCCTGGAACGGCCGCACCTTCTCCTGACCCCCGCCGCTCCCGCCCCGCCTCGCTCGCTCCACCTTCGAGTCGTCCCCGTCAGCGGACCCTATGGCGTGCGCTGACGGGGACGACTCGGAAGTGGGAGGGAGCAGGGAGGGCGCAGGAGGGCGCGGGGAGCAGACAGCGGGCGGAGTCAGCCGCCGAGGTAGGCGCGGTGGAGGAGCTGGGGATCCGCGTGCAGATCCTCCGCGGTGCCCTGGAACGACACCCGCCCGCCCGCGACGACCACGGCCTCGCGGGCGATGCCGAGGGCGAGCTGGGTGAACTGCTCCACGAGCAGCACCCCCACGCCGGATTCGGCGATCGACTGCACGATCGGCACCAGCCGCATGAACACGACGGGGGCGAGCCCCAGCGACATCTCGTCGATGAGCAGGATCTTGGGCTTCGCGGCGAACGCGCGCGCAAGCACCACCATCTGCTGCTCGCCGCCGGACAGCAGCGCGGTGGCGGAGTCGATGCGCTTCTCCAGCTCAGGGAAGGGCGCGAGCGCCGCCTCGAGCTCGGCGGGCGTCCGTGCGGTGAGCGACAGGTTCTCCCGCACCGTGAGCGACGGGAACACCGCCCTGCCCTGCTCGATGTGCACGATGCCCTTGCGTGCGCGCGTCACCCGGGAGAGCCGGTCGATGCGCTCGCCGTCGAGCGAGAGGGAGCCGGCGGAATGGCCGACGACGCCCGAGATCGACTCGATGAGGCTGGTCTTGCCCGCGCCGTTGGGGCCGACCAGGGCGAGCACCTCGCCGCCGCGCACGGTGAGCGACACGTCGGAGATCACCGGCCCCGCGCCGCGGCTGACGGTGACGCCGTCCAGCACCAGTTCGCTCATGACAGCAGCTCCGTCTCTCCCATGTAGGCCTTGACGACGTCGGGGTTCGCGAGCACCTCGTCCTGCGGGCCGGTGGCGAGCACCTGCCCGAAGTTCAGCACGGTGAGCATCGGGCACACCGAGCGGACCAGATCCAGGTCGTGTTCGATGATGATGAGCGCGACGCCGTAGCGCTGCGGCAGCTCGCGCAGCCGGGCAGCGAGGGCCAGATGCTCGTCGTGCGAGAGCCCGGCGGCAGGCTCGTCGAGGATCAGCAGACGCGGCCCCGCCAGCACGGCGGCGGCCACCTCGACCAGACGGCGGGTGCCGACGTCGACGCTCGACAGCCGCGCCCGCGCGGGCGGGCAGCCGAAGAACGCGAGCGTCTCCTCGATGTCCGCCGCCGACAGCCGGCGCCGGGCGACGAAGCGCACGTACCCGCCCACCGTGAGCAGCGGCGGCACCCTGTCCTGCTGGAAGGTGCGGCGCAGCCCCAGCCGGGCGCGACGCGTGGGGGAGAGGCCCGCGAGGTCGCGGCCGGCCAGCAGCACGCGGCCGCCGTGCTTGGGCAGGAAGCCGCTGATCGCATCGACGAAGGTCGATTTGCCCGCGCCGTTCGGCCCGATGAGGCCCATGATCGACGCCTCCGGCACGGAGAACGACACGTCGTCGAGCGCCTTCAGCGCGCCGAACTCGACGGTCAGGTGCTCCACCGTCAACACAGGCTCACCGGTCAGGAGGGCCGGATCCATCGTGGCCGTGGTGGTCGTGCGGACCTCCTCGGCGTCGTCGGAGGCGTCCGGAGGCAGTGCGGTGAGGGCGGCGTTCGCGGTTCTGCGGTCCTGCCGCTTCCAGAGGAGGTTGCGGATCCCCTGGCCGAGGCTCGTGCCGCTCGTGAGCGCCTGCACGCCCAGCACGCCGAAGATCACGAAGCCCCAGTCCTGCGGGATGTGCCAGCGCTTGAGGAGTTCGGGAACGAGCACCCAGAGGATGCCGCCGAACACCGCCATGTCGATGAGGTGCGCTCCGCTCATGATCGCCAGCACGTACAGCGCGAGCGACTGCAGGGGCGTGAAGCTCGCCGCGAACGGCAGCTGCACCTGACCGGCGAGCAGGCCTCCCGCCACACCGCCGAGCGCGGCGGAGACCGCGAACGCGGTGAGCTTGGCGACCTGGACGCTCTGGCCCGCCGCGGCCGTGCCGCGCTCGGAGAACGCGACGGCCTTCCAGCTCGCGCCCCACCGGCTGCGCTGCAGGAAGAACACGATCAGCGCGCACACCACCAGGACGATGATCGACAGGAAGAAGAACTTCTTGTCGTTCGAGAACATCACGGGGCGGTCGATCGAGATGGCCTCGGCGGATCCGGGGAACTGGATCTGCACGAGCGTGACGTCCGCGGCGGCGGCGAAGCCCAGCGTGACCACGGCGAGGTTCACGCCGCGCAGGCGCAGGGCGGGCAGCCCCACGAGTATTCCTGCGACGCCGGCGACGAGTGCGCCGAGCACGAGCCACACGATGAAGCCGCCGGGTGCGTGCCAGATGTTCATGAGCGCCACGATCCAGGCGCCGATCGCCGCGAAGGTGAGCTGGCACAGGGCGATCATGCCGGCGGATCCGGTCACCACGCCGAGGCCCATGATCGCGATCGCGGCGATGACCGCGCTGATCGCGAGGTAGACGAAGTAGCCCGGCAGGGCGTTCGAGAGCACGAGGCCGACGAGGATCGCGAGCGCTCCTACGACGAAGGGCCAGAGGGTGCGGACCACCGGCCTCTGCAGGAGAGGGACGGACGGACGGGCGGGGGAGAGCGGCTCAGCGTGCGGCATCCCACACCTCCTTGCGCTGGGTCCACAGCAGCAGGACCACGATGAACAGGAACGGGAGGAAGTTGCGGACGAGGGAGATCTCGTTGATCTGCGCGACGAGTCCGCCGAGCACGCCCAGCACGAGGCCGCCGACGACCGTCAGGCCGAGCCGCTTGAAGCCGCCGAGCAGCGCGGCCGCGGCAGCGGGGATGATGAGCAGCGACAGGCTGGTCGCGTCGTTGGACTGCGAGGGGGCGACGATCACGATCGCGATCGCGCTGATCACGCCGGTCACGAACCAGACCGCGATCGAGAGCGGGCGGGAGCGGATCCCGAGAAGCTCGGCCGTGGTCGGGCGCTCGGAGAGCGCGCGCAGCTGGGTGCCGATCCGGGTGCGGGTGAGCAGGACGTGCACCCCGACCGCGACGACGACGGCCATGCCCACGGTCCACACCGTGACCTGGCTGATCACCACGCCGCCGATCGAGAACGCGGGCCCTGCGATGATCGGGGTGAACGGCTGCGGCTTGTTGCCGAAGAGGATGAACGAGAGCGAGATCAGCAGGAGCAGCGGCCCGACCGTCATCGCCGAGCGCGTGGTCGTGGAGGCCTCCGAGAGCCAGGTCGCGGCGATCCAGCCGATCGCGGCGGCCAGCACTCCGCCGATCAGCACGCCGAGGACGGATCCGATCCAGACCGGCATGCCCGCCTTGGTGACGAGCCACACGGCGCAGAACCCGCCGAACATGCCGGTCGCCGCCTGGGCGAAGTTGACGACCCGGACCAGCCGGGCCATGAGGGTGAGGCAGACCCCGAGCACGGCGTACAGGCCGCCGGCCGCGAGCCCCGCCAGGGCTCCTTCGATCATCGTGGTTCCTTCGTCTTGAGTCGGGGTCGTCGAGCGAGCGCCGCCGGAGGTGGCGCTCGCTCAACGACCCCGGGGGATGATCACTTGGTGGGGATCCGGTACCAGTCGTCGGCGACCTTCTGCCAGGCGTGCGTGCCGGTCTTGAGTTCGATGGGCCATCCCGCGGTGGGGATGGTGCCGAACTTGTACGGGTCGCCGATCATCTTGTTCTGCACGGCGGGCATGCTCTTGATCGCCGCGGACACGGACTCCCGGGTGATGTCGCCCTTGACGGACTTGAGCGCCTCGATGAAGTACGTCGCGGCGAGGTATCCGCCCTGGCTGAACGAGGTCAGCGGGATGTTGTTCTTCGTCATAAGGTCACGCCAGTCCTTGTTGACGTCGTTCTCCTCGGTGAACGGGTAGAACTCGGCCGGGACGTAGATGCCCGCTCCGGCGTTGTCGATCGCCTTCGCGAAGTTCTCGCTGTAGACGCTCGTCAGGTACAGCCAGGTCACGTCGTTCCAGCCCTGCGCGTTGGCCGCCTTGACCTGGCCGATCGCGTCCGGCTCGACCGGGTTGATCGCGAGCGCCTTGCAGCCGGCCTGCTTGGCCTTGACGATGTAGGGCGTGTAGTCGCTCGCGCCGTAGGGCACGGTGTCGTCGACGTAGAGCGGCTTCTTGCCGGTGATCTTGGTCCACTTGTCGATCGCGGCCTGGTAGGTCGGGCGGGTGGATCCGGCGATCTCCAGCAGCACGCAGATGTTGTCGAGCTTGAGCTGCTCGGAGCCGTACAGCAGGGTCAGCGTCATGTCGTTGTACGGGCCGACGTTGGCGGGCGAGATGCTCTTGCTGTCGAAGCAGCCGGTGTCGACGCCGATGCCGGGGATCGAGAGGATGCCCTCCTGCTCGTAGTACTTCTTGTTCAGGTCGCACTCGATGAGGCTCGCGGAGCCGATCATCGCGACGGCGTTGTCGGATCCGACGATCTCGCGGGCGTTCGCGGTGGCGGTGGCGGGGTCGCCCTTGTCGTCGAGCGCCTTGTAGTCGATCTTGCGCCCGTTCAGGCCGCCGTCGGCGTTGAACTTGTCGAACACGGCCTTGGCCGCCTGGGAAGCCTCGGGGAAGGTCGCCGGTCCGGAGATGGTGTTGACGGATCCGACGACGATCGGGTCGGAGGAGCCGGATCCTGAGCCGCCGTCGCCGGAGCAGCCGGCGAGGGCCAGCATGCCCGCGGCGAGCAGCGCTGCTGCGGCGGTGATGCGCTTGTTCATGTGATTCCTGTCTTCTCGGGTGCGGGACGGGCCCCGCGGTGTGGTGCAGGTCGGTGCTGTGGTGCGTGGTGCTGCCTGGTGTGGTGGCGTGGTGCGTGGTGCTGTGGCGTGGCGTGGTGTGGTGCTGTGTGGTGGTGTGGCGGTGTGGTCGCGGGGGCGGTCAGTCGCGGGTCGCGCGGGAGACCATCTCGGTGTCGGTGAACTGCTCGAAGGCGACGACCCGGCCGCCCTCGAGCCGCCACACGTGCGCGACGCGGGCGGCGAAGAACCGCCCCGTGCGCTTGTAGGTGCCGGAATAGGTGCCGATGCCGATCACGGTGTCGCCGCCGTCGACGACCTCGTCCACGGCGAGCGTGTAGTCGTCCCAGTCGTCCTGGAGGCGGGAGAACACGTTCTCGACCACGGCGTCGGGGCCGACGTACGTGCCGGCGTATGGGAAGCCCGCCGCTTCGGTCCAGCGAACGTCCTCGCGGAGCGGCGCGATCATGCCGTCGACGTCGCCGCGGTCGCTGGCGTCGTAGTGGGCTCGGATGATGTCGGCGTTGGTCATGGCGGGGTGCTCCTCAGAGGTCGCAGGGTCGCCTGATCTCGGGAGGACGCCGTGCGGGAGGCGGCTCACGATGGTCGGCGGAGGTCAGACAGGCTGGGCGTCGGGGTAGGCGACCGAGCCGAGCGGATAGATGTGGCCGCCGCCGCGGGAGTGCTCGGAGGCGCCCTCGCCGTTGAGGCCCAGGAAGATCCCGGTCGTCATCAGCTGGTAGCCGAGGTCGTGCAGCCAGACGCTCGCGACCGCGATCCGGAACTCGCGGAAGCAGAACAGGTAGAGGCCGTCGGCGAACTTCCACACGGTGGAGAGGTCCATGTCGCCGTGCCCGCGCTGCACGCCCTCGAGGCACTGCCAGGCGTAGCGCTGGCTGGAGACGTAGACGTGCTCGTACAGGTGGTGCGGGCTGTACCGGTAGACGTTGCGCTTGCCGATGAGGTCGCGGCTGGGGCCAGGGACCTCGCCCGTGGGCTCGCCGGCGCCGGTGGTGGCGGACCAGAACTCCTGGCCGACCTGCGGGGTCCCCTCGACGGCATCGGCGGCGATGCGCGAGCGGACCACGGTGGCGCGATGGGTCGTCGTGGAGTAGACGACGGTGAGGGCTTCGCGCTCGCGCGAGGCGAGCGGCAGGTTCACGAAGACGACGTCGTCGCGCACGGCGACCGCGTCATAGGGATCCGTGCCGGAGGCGCCGAGACCCGACCAGGCGACCTGCCCGTCGGCCGAGCCCTTCGGCGAGCCGAAGTCCAGCGCGAGAGTCTGGCCGTCGTCGAGCGCGAGCGTCAGGGAGGTGCCGCTCAGGTCGACGTTCGGCAGACGGTAGGTGTCGATCCCCGCGGCGAACTCGTCATAGGTGCGCCATTCGTCCAGCCCGTCCTCGGGCGCGGAGACCGGATCGGCAATCGTCACATCATCGGACACTCTGGGACTCCTTCGACCCTGACCCCGCCGGACTGCGGGGCGTGGAACCATGCTGTGCCGGTGCCAGGGCGGCCTCAACGATCCGGATCCGATCCCGCGCCGAGAGTCAACCGGCGTGCCCCCAGGGGCAAGGCGTCGATCCGGAACTATTGCTTGCAAAAAACAAGCAAATGGATCAGACTGCGGTCATGACAGAGAGCGGGCGGAAGCTGATCCTGAGCTATTACGTCTCGATCGACGGCAAGAGCGTCGGGCCGACGAACGGGATGCGCGGCGTCATGGAGTCGATCGACGACGAGGCGCAGGAGGACGAGTACGTCCGGCAGCTGTGGGAGGCCGGCGCCTTCCTCATGGGCCGGGCGTCCTACGACGCGATGAAGGGCTTCTGGCCGGTGGCCGAGCATCCGTCCGCCGCGCCGATGAACGCGATCCCGAAGGTGGTGTTCTCCCGCACGCTCGATTCGGTCGAGGAGTGGGGCGCGTCGAGCATCGCCTCGGGCGACCTGGCCGAGGAGATCGCGCGGCTCAAGGCCGAGCCGGGCAAGGACCTCTTCGCGATCGCGGGCGACTCCTTCCAGCGCGCCCTGATCGCCGCCGGCGTGGTCGACGAGTACCGGCTCTGGGTGCTGCCCGCCGCCGCGGGGACGGGCACGGCCCTGTTCCCGGAGCAGGACGGCCCGCTGCGGCTGCGCC
>NZ_NCKN01000202.1 GCF_002257455.1 Microbacterium sp. 13-71-7 | reverse complement strand
CGGAACTCAGTGGGGTAGGGCTTCGGCACAGCAACATCCTTCCAGGCCGCCCTCCCAGGGCAAGCCAGATCAGATGTCACCTATTCGTGCAGCAGTCCCGGCGACTGTTGATGTCGTGTCGCGTGACGTGATCTCGGATGAGGCTTGGGCGGTGATCGGGCCGTTGTTCCCGGTGGTGAGGGCAACGGGTCGGCCGCCGGTTGACCGTCGCGCGGTGGTAGAAGCGACGCGTGGCGGTTCCGGACCGGGGCTCCGTGGCGTGATGTCCCAGAGCGGTTCGGGAATTGGAACACGGTATATAAGAACTTCAACCGGTGGTCCGAGCTGGGCGTCTGGGCGCGGGTCCTCGAGAAAGTCCAGTTCCTCGCGCAACAGCAAGGGGACTTGGATTGGGTCGCGTCGATCGACTCGACGATCGTGCGCGTGCACCAGCACGGCGCGACGCTTCCGCGAGTCACGGGGGCTCTGTCGAGCTACAAGAAGTTCGGGCTGGAGCCTCCTGATCACGCGATCGGTAGATCTCGCGGCGGCCTGACGACCAAGAAGCATCTGGTCTGTGACGGTCGCGGGCGCGCCCTGGCGTTCGTCCTCACTCCCGGGCAGGCGGCCGACACCAATTTGTTGTCGACGACGCTGGAGCAGATTCGTGTTCACGGCGCGGTCGGCAGACCGAGATCCCGGCCTGATCGGGTCCTTGCGGACAAGGGTTACCCGTCGCGGGCGAATCGGGCGTGGCTTCGCGACCGGGGCATCGCTGCGACGATCCCGGAACGGAACGATCAGATCGCCAACCGGCGCAAACGCGCCGGCAGGCCGATCGAGTTCGGCGACGAACAACGACACCGCTACCGCGGCCGGAACGTCGTCCAGCGCTGCTTCAACAAGCTCAAGCAATGGCGCGGGATCGCGATGCGCTCAGATAAGACCGCCCGGAACTACCACGCGGGACTCTGTCTCGCCGCCACGCTGCACTGGGTCGCCAGCAGCTAGCGAACGGACCTTAGGGCGTGTAGTCCTCGAACTCCCAGAAGCCGAGCCGGCCCAACCGGTTGCCGATCTCGCTCCAGTCGTCGCCCTCGACAGCTCGCACTCGGGCCTCGAACCAGTCGTGGAGGACTCGCTCGTGGAACTGCTCCATGGTCACGATGACGTGGTGTCGCGCGTCGTAGATGCCTCCCGTCTTCCGGCAGGCCTGAGCGAGCCACTCTGGCGTGCAAACGGTGACGTCGAACGTCTCGTCACCAGGACCGTCGGTGGGGCCAAGCGTCAACCGTGCGTTCATCCTGAACGCCGACGCATCGGCAGCCAGACTTCTGGGATCCGGGTCGAAAGCGAGACTCCGCAACATCGCACGCATGCGAACGATACTGCCGCATGAAACGCCGGGAGACTGGCCCACCGGGCCGCCGACCTGGTTTAGCAACACGCCCTAGTGCAAGCCGTAAAGCTTGACATGGCGCTGTCGGCTGTCGCTTCATCTGCTGCGGACGATGCTGAAGGAAACGCCTTCTCCCGCGTCAAGTGTGACCACCTCGCGCCGGTTCGCGCGTTTCCGCCAACGTTGTTACTTGGCATATGGGATCTGCAACGAATGGCCTGGGCATAGGGCCTGAGGCCTCTCATTGTTGCGCCTCGGCCAGCCGGTGCACCTCAGCCGTTCGCCAGCTTGTACGCATCAACGATCGGGCCAGCAAGCCGACCACGCTCGCTCACCTTGTGGCCGTTTGCACGCGCCCACTCGCCGATGACACTGAGGCCATCGCTACCCTTGCGACGACGGGGAGCGACTGGAGCGTTTCCTAGCGACCAAGCTTCCGACCAGCCTTGACGTGCGGAGCAAACGCTTCGCGCAGCGTCTCTGCGTTCTTGGCAGAAAGGTAAATCTCGTACTCGGTACCATCTAGGGTAAAGGAAACAGTCACTCCGTCTTGAAGGGGAGTGCCATCGAGGTCGATTGTCTGTGGCCAGCCGTAACTTTGGAACAGGACCGACACGTCAGAGAGCACGGGGCCTACGTGAACGGCGCAGAGAAAAGTTGGGATCGCGGGGGCATTGTCGTCACCCCGGGACTTCCCGAAGATTTGAGTCGCCCGAACGATATGCAGGATGTGTACCCGTCATCCACGCTGACCTTCGTCAAGGCTCTACGCAGCGCCGGATACCCGGTCTGGATTGCGAACCGGGAGGACGTACGCGAAGTTAGTCACCATTCCTCCGAGGTATGGCTCCCGGTGGCCAACTTCGGTCTCGATGTGCTCGCCGGTGGGATGGGCAACGTCTTAGCTGGCATCCTGATGCAGCTGTTCACTCATGCCTCCAGCCGCCGGGACAAGGTTCACATCAGGTGGAATGTCCAAGCGTCCGACGGAACAGTCCACGAGTTCGCGTTCGATGGGGACGCCGAGACCGGGATTGCGTCGGCGAGGGTGTTCGAGCGGAGCCTCGGCTACGGCAATGACTAGAGGTAGCGAGGGCGCAAGCTGTCTGGCAGAGGCGCAACGGTTGCTCGCGCGGTGCCGAATAGACCCGGCTGATGTCTCAGACGCAGACTACGTTGCTCTCCGTCGTGCCGCGCGGGCCGCCATCGATCGGTTAGATGATGAGCCCGAGTTCGACGAGGCCCACGAAACGTTGGATGAGGTTGGAAGTCTAGTTCGAGAGAATCGTCCACGTCTCTGTTTCCTCCAGTCGAAAGATGACGATTTCGTTCAGACCTGTCCGGTCGCTCTTGGGCATGTCCGGCTTGGTTTCAGCGTCGGGATGGAGATCGAGGAGAGTCACTGCTCGATCTGTAAGCGCGACCTATGGGAGTGTCCTCATGTTCCGGGTCAGACGTACGACGGCCATCCAGTCTCGCGAGTGATCACAAAAGCGAAGCTCTTCGAAGTGAGTGTGGTCAGTCGACCAGATTTCGCGGATGCTCGTATCACCGAGCGTCTCGTGTCCCGGGCTGACGTCGAGGCGATGTTCGGCGGCCCACTCCCTGACAACGCCCAACCGGTGTGTGATCGGTGCTTGACGCCGTGCCTGGGCATCTAATTGGGACGAGCGTGCCTGGTCGGATGGTTCCGGACTTGGCGCTCGGACCTGTACGCAATCCATCCCAGCAGGCGCTTCGTCGCCCACGATGGGTTCGAAAGCCATCGCCTGGAGTCCGCCAAAGAAGTCCTGATCAGAGTCGCTTTCAAGCAGATCGATGAACGCCTTTGCGCGCGGTCTTCCCAACGAGGTTCTCTCCTACGCTGGCTGTGATGACTGCGTTAGTCGAACTCGCGACGCAGGTACTTGGGTGCCTGCACCCGCCATGCCTCCGTCACGAGCTCGGCGAAATGATCGTCGTCAATCGCCCGCATCCGGAACGCGATCTTCGGCTCGCCCCACCCTGTCGTCTGCCGGAGGAACACGTCTGGCGCCATTTCGCGCAACGCGATCGCATCGAGCTCGTCGGCGACCTTCACGCCGACAACAAGCTCCGACGCTATGACCTCACGGAGATCTTCCGGGACGCTCGGCCATGGCGAGCACTCCCACGCGAAGAGCTTGTTGCGGACGAACCAGGCGGCACCGTTGGTCATCGTGCGCTCCTCGCTGCCGGACAGGCGGGCGGCGACACGACGCAGATCATCGAGCGTGGCCATGTGTAGAGACTAGGCATCCCCTCTGACACGAGCGGAATCGTGCTGGGGCTTCGCCCCGTTCTTCAACACGGATGGAACCCGATAACAGCAAGCGCTGCCTGTGTGTCGCCCGGGTCTCCGCGATGTTTGGCGTACGCGTCAAGGCGTCCGGCGCCGCCGCGAAAAGTAGCTGATGAGAAGCCGTGCGTCCGCTCGTCAATCGATCCGGCCTTGCGTCGTCGTCGTTTGATGTCTGCAACGCGCTGTGTCACGCCCGCCACACGTTGGTATTCTCGGCCGACAACACTCCGGAGGGAATCCATGACGCGCGACGAACCGGACGTGACTGGCAACGAGAGCTGGTCGCTGCCGGTCGTTTGGGTATGGTTCCAGCTGCTCACCTTGTCGGTCCTCGTCATCGTCGGCGTGTCCATCCTGGTGCTGACCATGACCGGTCACGCGGGGTCGCCGCTGTGGTTCCTCGCGACCTGGTTCGTCGTCCTCGGGTGGAACGTCTATTGGTGGCTGTTCCGTGTTGCGTATCGAGTCGAGCTCGTCGGTGAGACGTTGCGCTGGAAAGCACCATTCGCCAGCGGCGCGTTGTCGGTGGGCGCGATCACCAGTGCGGGGAGGTTCTTCGGCACTTTTCTTCTGCGTCCTTCGAGCGCCTGGTCACCAGTCGTTGATCGTCTTCACACAGTCTTGGTCGTTCGAGCCGATGCTCGCCGCGCTGAACCGGCTCAACCCTGCCGTGCCTCCCCACGAGCCGTCGCGGTAGGTCGGACCCTCATCAGCCTGGCGTCAGATCCGCATCGGACGACGCTCGTGAGTGCGCGAAGAACCTGGGCGCGAGGGCTGTCTTGGTAGGGTGGAGGCTCACGGAGCCCGGGGCCCGCGTCCTCCGTCTCCGCCACGAATCCCTGATCCACCATCCTTTCTGAGGCTGCCGGATCCGCGCCTCCTCGAGGGAAGGACATCCCCGCCATGACAGTCGAGCCCGGGATCTACCAGCACTTCAAGGGTGCTCGCTACGAGGTCGTCGCCGTGGGTCGCCACAGCGAGACCGAGGAGCAGCTGGTCTTCTATCGCAAGCTCTACGACGACTACAGCTACTGGGCGCGGCCGCTCGCGATGTTCGAGGAGCACGTCGAGCGCGACGGATACAGCGGCCCGCGCTTCGCCCGGATCGCCTGAGCTTCCGGACCGCCCGAGTCGTCCGGACCGCCCGCGCGGCGCGGACCCTGTCCGGTGTCGGCGCCGTGCGCGATGATGGCAGCATGGCCGAGATCAAGACCCAGCCCACGACGGCGGACGTCCCCGCGTTCCTCGAGGCGGCCACGCCGGAGCGTCGCCGGATCGACGGCCTCGCCCTCGCCGAGATCTTCCGCGAGGTGACCGGCGCGGACCCCGTGCTCTGGGGGCCGACGATGGTCGGCTACGGCACCTACCGCTATCGCGGGGCCAGCAGCGAGGGCGACTGGCCCAGGGTCGCGTTCTCGCCCCGCAAGGCGCAGCTGTCGCTCTACGGCCTGAAGGACCTGCCCGAGGGCGCCGCGCTGCTGCCGAGCCTCGGGAAGTACACCGAGGGGCGCGGCTGCGTCTACGTGCGCACCCTCGACGACATCGACCTCGACGTGCTCCGCCGCCTCGTCGAGATTGCGTGGAATCGCGGCGACGATCCGGAGCGGTGAACCCCATGTCGAACGACCGCGCGTCCGCATTCCTCGCTCTGCACCACGGCTCCGGCTTCGTGCTCCCCAACGCGTGGGATCCGGGATCCGCACGCATGCTCGCCCAGCTCGGCTTCCCCGCGATCGCGACGACGAGCGCCGGCATCGCCTGGTCGCTCGGCGTTCCGGACGGCGGGGCGGTGGATCTCGACACGATGCTGGAGAAGGTCGCGGCCATCGCCGCGGCGGTCGACGTCCCGGTCACCGCGGATCTCGAGTCCGGGTACGGGGACGACCCGCAGGACGTCGCGCGCACGGTGCTGCGCGCGACCGAGATCGGCGTGGTCGGCGGCAACCTCGAGGACACGGACGGGGGCACGCTCTTCGGCATCGACGAGGCGACGGAGCGGATCGCGGCGGCCCGCGCCGCGGCACCGCGGGGGAGCTTCGTGCTGAACGCCCGCACGGACGCCTACTTCTTCGGCGGTGCGTCGGATCCCTTCGCCGAGACCGTCGCCCGTGCGCAGCGCTACATCGAGGCCGGCGCGGACTGCATCTTCGTGCCGGGCGTGAACGACGAGGACAGCATCCGACGTCTGGCTGCGGAGATCCCGGCCCCGCTCAACGTCGTGGCCGGTCTCGCCTCGCACGTCATCCCGGCGCCCGAGCTCTTCGCGCTCGGCGTGAAGCGGGTGAGTCTCGGCGGAAGCATCGCCCGTGCGGCGCTCACCGCCGTCGAACGCGCGGGGCGCGAACTGCGCGACACCGGCACGCTCGGCTTCCTCGACGGCGCCCTCCCGTACGCCGAGGTGCAGCGCCGGTTCGCCGACTGAGCGACGCGTCGCAGCGCGCGCTCGGCAAACGGGCCGGCCCTCGGCAGAGAGCCGACCCGCACGACGAGGGGCTCAGCGCCCGATGCTCGACATGTCGGCGTAGCGCTCGCCGGCCGCACGCGGCAGATCGGCGAGGGCGGCGAGCTGCTCCGCCGTGAGCACGAGCGCGTCCGCGCCGACGTTCTCCTCCAGGCGGGACACCCGCTTGGTGCCGGGGATCGGCGCGATGTCGTCGCCCTGGGCGAGCACCCAGGCGAGCGCGACCTGCGCCGGCGTCGCGTCGATGTCCGTGGCGATCCGCTCCACGGCGTCGACGATCCGCAGATTCGCGTCGAGGTTCTCCCCGGCGAAGCGCGGGTTGCTGAGCCGGAAGTCGCCGGCGTCCAGGTCTTCGGCCTTCCGGATCGCGCCCGTCAGGAAGCCGCGGCCGAGCGGCGAGTACGGCACGAGGCCGATCCCGAGCTCGCGCAGCACGGGCAGCAGTTCCTCCGCGGGATCCCTGGTCCACAGCGAGTACTCGGTCTGCAGCGCGGTCACCGGATGCACCGCGTGCGCGCGGCGGATCGTGGCCTCGCCCGCCTCGGACAGGCCGTAGTGCAGGATCTTCCCTTCCGCGACCAGCTCGGCGAGCGCCCCGACGGTCTCCTCGATCGGCGTCTCCGGATCCATCCGGTGCTGGTAGTAGAGATCGATGCGATCGGTGCCGAGGCGCTGCAGCGAGCCCTCGACCGAGCGCCGCACGTTCGCCGGCGTGCCGTCGAGCACCCGGCCTCCCTCGCTGCGGGCGTGCACGCCGAACTTCGTGGCGATCACGACGCCGTCGCGCCGTCCCGCGAGCGCACGGCCGACAAGCTCCTCGTTCGTGTGCGGGCCGTACATCTCGGCGGTGTCGAGCATGGTGACGCCGAGATCGAGCGCACGGTGGATCGTGCGGATGGACTCGGCCTCGTCCGTGTTCGCACCGGAGTAGAAGGCCGACATGCCCATGCAGCCGAGCCCGAGCCGGCCGACGGAGAGGGTGCCGAGAGTCGCGTGGTTCATGAGGGGAGCCTTTCGGAGTAGAGAGCGATCTTGAGGTCGATGGCGCCGAGGGCGTCGTCCAGCTCCGCCCGCCGGGCCAGCACGGTCTCACGGTGCTCGCGCAGCAGGGCGAGTCGAGCCGCGCTGGTGCCGTCGCCGGCCCGGGCGAGCTCGACGTAGCGTCGGAGCGTCGCGATCGGCATGGCGGTGGAGCGGAGCTTGCGGAGGAACCCGAGCCAGGCGATGTCGCCCTCGG
>NZ_NCKN01000201.1 GCF_002257455.1 Microbacterium sp. 13-71-7 | reverse complement strand
CCGGTGCGGCGAGTGCGGTGACGAGGGCCCCGCCGACGATCAGCGACTCCTTGTTGGCGAGCGCCAGGGTGCGGCCGGCCTTCAGCGCGGCGAGGGTAGACCCGAGCCCGATCGATCCGGTGATCGCGTTGAGCACCACGTCGGCCTCGACGTCGCGGACCAGCTGCTCGGCCTCGGCGGCGCCGAGGGCCGTGTCGTCCACGCCGAACTCCTCGGCCTGCTGCTCCAGCAGCTCCGCCTGCGTGCCCGCGGCGAGCCCGACCAGTTCGAAGCGATCCGGATTGGCCCGGATCACGTCGAGGGCCTGAGTGCCGATGGAGCCGGTGGAGCCGAGGATGAGGACGCGACGCATGGCCTCAGCCTAGGCCGTGTCCCCCTGACGCAGCGGGGCCCGCCACGTCGGCGACGTGGCGGGCCCCGATCGGCGTCAGGAGGCGATCACTGCGCGGGTGCGGCCGAAGGCAGCGTGCCGAGGATGTCGATCACGAAGACGAGCGTCGAGTTCGCGGGGATCGACGACTGCGCCTGATCGCCGTAGCCGTCGGCCGGCGGGATCACGACCAGCACCTGCGAGCCCACCTTCTGGCCCTCGAGCGCCTTCTTGAAGCCGGGCACCACGCCGGTGGTCTGGAACTGCGCCGGCGTCCCCCGCTTCCAGCTGGAGTCGAACTCCTTGCCGTCGGCCCAGGTCACGCCGCGGTACTGCACGATCACGTAGTCGCCGCTTCCGACGGTCGGTCCGTCGCCCTGCTTGAGGTCGGCGATCTTCGTCTCCGTCGGCGGGTCGGACTTGGGGATCGTGATGTCGGGCGCGCCGTCCTTGGCGAGCTTCACGGTGGGCATCCCGGCGACCGGGGCAACCTCCTTGCCGTCGGCGACGGTCGGGAGCTTCTTCGTGGACTGCGCGTACACGACGACGGACTGCTGCCCCTGGCCGAGGAGCTTGCCTGGCACGGCGAGGACGATCGAGGATCCGAGCGGCTGGCACTCCAGGGCCACGACGAAGAGCGACTGCTGGTTCGGGTCGAGCAGGATCGGGAGCTGGTCGCCCGCACCCCGCTCGCTCGAGTCCAGAGCCGTGCCGTCGGCGGCCTTCACGAGGCGGTACTGCACGGAGACCAGGTCCCCCGCGACGACGTTCTTGCCATCGCCCTTCTTCAGGACCGTGCGTTCGACGGACGTGGCGGCGTCGATGTCCGTTCCGGACGGCACCGTGACCTTCAGATCCTTGCCCTCGCCGTCGACCTTGACCGCGTCGGAGGTCTTGCCCGGCTTCGCGTTGAGCAGGCACGACGACGACGCCGACGGCGACGGGGACGCGGAGGGGTTCCCGGCACCGGCACAGCCGGAGAGCAGGAGGGCCGTCGCTGCGACGGCGGAGAGAGCAGCGGCAAGGCGGATGCGCACGGAGGACCTCGAGACGTAGAGACGAACCCGCCTATCCTGCCCTATCGGGCTTTGCCGCCGCTGGGAGGCGGTGCGATCGCTCGCTGCTCCCCGCCGCGCGAGCGCGATGATCTCCGCCGCGCGCGCGCATTCCGATCGCGGAATGGATCCTGATCTAGCCTTGTCTGGTGACCCCGGAACCCGAACCCGCAGCGTCTGCGGCCCGCGACGAAGCCGTCGCGGATCAGCAACAGAGCGTCGACGAAGAGGTGCATCGGGCCGGTGCGACCTACCTGCTCGGCCGGATGATCCTGATCCCGCTCACCCGGCTCATCTACCGCCCTCGCATCGAGGGCCGTGCGAACGTGCCGATGGACGGCCCGATCATCTTCGCCTCGAACCACCTCTCCTTCATCGACTCGATCGCGATCCCCGTCGCCGCCCCTCGGCGCGTGCATTTCCTCGCGAAGTCGAGCTACTTCGAGGGCACGAGCCTCAAGGGGCGGTTCGTGGCCAGCTTCATGCGCGCGGTCGGCGCGATCCCCGTGCGCCGGGGCGCGGGACAGGCGGCACTGGACGCCCTGGACGCGCAGCGGAAGCTGCTGGATCAGGGGCTCGCGGTCGCCCTGTACCCCGAGGGCACGCGTTCGACCGACGGCCGCCTCTACAAGGGACGCACGGGCGTCGCCTTCCTCGCCCTGCAGACGGGCGCGAAGGTCGTGCCGGTCGGCGTGATCGGCACCGACAAGGCGATGCCGGTCGGCGCGAGCATGCCCAAGATCGGCTCGAAGGTCACGATCCGCTTCGGCGAACCGCTGGATCTCTCGCACCATGGCCCTGCGACTTCGGGACGCGCCCGCCGGGGTGCGACCGACGAGATCATGACGGCCATCCACGCGCTGAGCGAGCAGGAGCTCGCGGGCGTCTACAACGAGGTGCCCGCACAGGGCGCGATCGAGAAGATCAAGCAGGCCCTGCCGCACGAGCGGCGCTGACCGCGCGCGTCACGCCAGGGCGGCAGTCGGATCCGCGATCAGGATCGTGGCCTCGTGGTGCACGGGGAACGACACCGAATTCGCGATGAAGCACCAGGCGTTGGCCTGCGCGTGCGCGGCCTCGGCGGCTGCGCGCATGGTCTCGTCGGCGATCGTCACGACCGGATGCAGCGTGACCTCGGTGAACGCGCCGCCACCCCGCCCGTCCTCCTGCATCGTGCCGGTGGCCTCGTCTCGATAGTCGACGACGACGACGCCGGCCGTGACGCAGGCGTGCAGGTAGCTCAGCAGGTGGCACTCGCTGAGCGCCGCGAGCAGCATGTCCTCCGGGTTCCAGCGGGTCGGATCCCCGCGGAACGGCTTGTCGGAGGAGGCCAGCAGATCCGGCTTGCCCTCGACGCTGACCGTGCTCGCGCGGTCGTAGTCGCGATAGCCCGAGGTGCCGGTCCCCCTGTTCCCGGTCCAGGTCGTGCGGAGGGCGTAGCGGTGCGTGCCGAGGGTCATGGAACCATCGTGCCAGGATCCCGCCCGCCCGGGCCGAAATGCGCCCGTCGGCCGTGCGCGCGCCCACTAGGCTGGCACACGTGGTGCAGACTTTGACCGTCCAGGATGCCGTGGAACTCGCCGTCGTCGAACGGAACGGATTCATCGAATCCCGCCACATCGGAGCAGCCGTCGTGCTCTCCCCGGAAGGCGAGGTCGTGGTCCGCCACGGCAACTCCGACGCGCTGGTGCTGCCCCGCTCCAGCATGAAGCCGATGCAGGCGATCGCGTGCCTGACCGCCGGCGCCCCGCTCGAGGGCGAGCAGCTCGGCCTGGCCACGGCGAGCCACATCGGCACCGATCGGCACGTCGCCGTGGTGCGCGAGATCCTCGCGGCGGGCGGCCTCACCGAGGACGACCTCGGCTGCCCCGCGGACTGGCCCGGCGATTCGGCCACCAGGGACGAACTGGTGCGCGATCACGCCGGCAAGGCGCGGATCCGGATGAACTGCTCGGGGAAGCACGCCACGATGCTGCGCGCCTGCATCGCGAACGGCTGGCCGACGGCCGGCTACCTCGACCTGGACCATCCTCTGCAGGTGCACATCAAGGACGTCGTCGAGCGCCTCAGCGGTGAGCGCATCACGGCCACCGCCATCGACGGCTGCGGAGCCCCGGTGCACGCGATCACGCTCACCGGACTCGCCAGGGCCGTGCATCGCATCGGCACCGCCTCGGAGGGCTCGCCGTTCGCACTGCACCGAGTCGCCGGCGCGCTGGTGCGCACGGTGCGGGAGAACCCGTGGACGATCGAGGGTCCCGGCCGCCCCGACACCATCGCGATCGAGAAGCTCGGCGTCTTCGCGAAGCACGGCGCGGAGGGCGTGATGGTGATGGTGGCCCCGAACGGCGCCACGGTCGCCCTGAAGATGCTCGACGGCTCCGGCCGCGCGGCGACGATCGTCGCCGCCACCCTGCTCGCCCGTGCGGGCGCGCTGACCGACGCGCAGGTGGACAGCCTCGCCTCGGCCCTTCCACTTGCCGTCCTCGGAGGCGGCAGCGGCGTGGGGGCCATCCGCCCCGGCGCCGGAATCTGAGCGCCCCCAGAAGGGGCCAGAACCCGCGGGCGGGAAAGCCCATCAGGGAAAAGGAAAGGAGCCACGATGAGGATCTCTGTCCCCAGCGAGGTGAAGAACAACGAGTTCCGCGTCGCCCTCACGCCCGCCGGCGTGCACGACCTCGTTCAGGCCGGCCATGAGGTCTTCGTGCAGTCCGGCGCCGGCGCCGGCTCCTCGATGTCGGATGCCGACTATGTGGAGGCGGGAGCGACGCTGCTCGATGACGCCGATGAGGTCTGGGCGCGCGCCGAGCTGGTGCTGAAGGTGAAGGAGCCGATCGCCAGCGAATACCACCGCTTCCGCAGCGACCTGGTGCTGTTCACGTACCTGCACCTCGCCGCCGATCGCGCGCTCACCGATCGGCTCGCCGAGTCGGGCATGACCGCGATCGCCTACGAGACGGTGCAGCTGGCCTCCGGCGCTCTGCCGCTGCTCGCCCCGATGAGCGAGGTCGCGGGGCGCCTCGCGCCGCTCGTCGGCGCGAACACGCTGATGCGCTCGCACGGCGGCCTGGGTCTGCTGATGTCGGGCGTTCCCGGCACCCGCCCCGCCACCGTCACGGTCATCGGCGGCGGCGTGGCCGGCGCGAATGCGGCCGTCATCGCGGCGGGGATGGGCGCGGACGTGACCATCTTCGACACCAACATCGCGCGCCTGCGCTACCTGGACGACTTCTTCGGCGGTCGGGTGAAGACCGCGGCGTCGAACCCTCTCGATCTGCGGCGTGCGGTCGTGAATTCGGACCTCGTCATCGGATCGGTGCTGATCCCCGGTGCGAAGGCGCCGAAGCTGGTCACGAACGACATGGTCGCCGAGATGCGCCCGGGCAGCGTGCTCGTGGACATCGCGGTGGACCAGGGCGGCTGCTTCGAGGACACGCACCCGACCACGCACGACGACCCCACGTTCCGCGTGCACGACACGGTCTTCTACTGCGTGGCGAACATGCCTGGCGCCGTGCCGAACACCTCCACGTCGGCACTCACCAACGCCACCCTGCCGTACGTGCGGCAGATCGCGGGGCGCGGCTGGCAGGCGGCGCTGCGCGCAGACGCGGCTCTGGCCGGCGGCCTCAACGTGACCGGCGGCAGGATCGCCAACGCCGGCGTCGCCACCGCGCACGAGCTGCCGCTCACGCCGCTGGACGAGCTGCTGGGCTGACGTCGCCCTGCGGGGCGGGCAGGATCACCCTGGACGGTCGACCGTCCCGATCGATGGTCCACGCCCGCCCCGCATGCGGCGTCGCGTACGGCGGCAGCTCGCGCACCCCGGCGAGCATGCGAAGGTCACGTGCGGCCTCGGCGAGCACCACGACCTCGCCGGTGCGGACGATCCGCTGCCAGAGCGCGTACTGCCGCTGCCAGGCGTCGGCATCGCCGACGAGCAGGAGGAGTCCCCCGGGCTCCGGCTCCCGGGGCGCGGCGCGCTCTCGCCCCGCGCCTCCGCCGTCGCCACGGATCCGCCCGGCCTCGGCCGCCGCATCGCCCAGCCCCTCCCCCTCCGGCAGCACCACAGGGGCCCCGTCTCGGAGCACCTGCACCGCGGCGAGCCCGAAGCGGGCGGCGAGTGTCTCCGCCGTGCGCGACGGCGTCGGGCTCACCACGCCGACGAGCAGCGCCCGAGGCTCCCAGCGCGGCGTGTCCGCACGCAGGGTCGTGCGTCTGCGACGCGCCGCGGGAGCCGCGCCCCCGGCGGGCTCCTCGTCGGGCAGCACGAACTGCACCTCTGCCCCGCCCAGCCGGGCGCGCCCCGGCGGACGGTCGGGATCGTACGAGCCGGGCTCTCCCCCGGCGGTGAGATGCTCGGTGCGACTCGCGGCGCGCAGCAGCGCCCGCTCCGGCAGCAGGTCCGCGAGGACCGAGAGCTGGCCCGTGCAGCGTGAGGCGCTGAGGACCACCGTGCCGCCGCGCTCCGCTGCGAGCCGGATGACACGCTGCAGGCGCTCCGCCCAGCCGGAGGCGTACTCGAGCGGGAACGCCGCGAGGCGCCGGTCGACATCGTCCACCGCCAGCAGCGGCGGCACCGGGCGTCGCCCTTCCGCGATCTCGTCGATCACCGACCACGCCTGCTCGGGATCCGCAGGCAGCAGGAACCCGTCCGGCGTCTGCGCCACCGCCGCCCGCAGGATGCTGCTCTTCCCGCTACCAGGCCCGCCGAACACCGCGAGCCCCCTGTCCTCGCCGACGCGCAGCGTGCGCGTCCTCTGCCGCTGCTGCTCCGGCTCGTCCGCGAGCCCGAGCACGATCTCCCCCTGGCCTGCCGCGGCAAGGCCGGCACGGTGCAGCCGCCGCGGCAGGGCCGGCTGCCAGGGGCTCTGAGCCTGTGTCGCGCCGTGCCAGCGGGTCGTGAGGACGGCGAGCTCCTGTGCACCGGTCCGCGCGACGCGGAACGCCACGGGCACCGCGTCCTGAGGGCGGCGGAGGTACGCGAGTCCGCGCCCGCCGGCGTCACCCGGGAGCGCAGCCGCGGCGTCGCTGCCGATCATGGCCCTGCTGTCGGCCGGATCCGTGACGCGCAGGGCGATGCGCAGCGGGCAGTTCGCGGCCAGCGCGTCGCGGATCACCCCGGTGGCGCGCTGCGTGCCGAGGATCAGATGCACACCGAGAGCGCGCCCGCGGGCGGCGATGTCCGTGAACACGGCAGCCAGGTCGGGGTGCTCCTGCAGCAGGGCCGCGAACTCGTCGACGACGATCACCAGCCGGCCCAGCGCTCCTCCGGTCTCGGCGACGCTGCGGGCGCCCGACGTCGCGAGGACTCCCTCCCTGCGCCGAAGCTCCGCCCGCAGGCTCCGCACGCCGCGTTCTGCACCAGAGGCGTCGAGGTCGGTGATCACGGCGGCCACGTGCGGCAGCGCGCGCAGCCGCTCGAACGCCGTGCCGCCCTTGAAGTCGGCCAGCACGAAGCCCACCTGCTCGGGCGTGTGCGCGGCGGCGAGGGCGACGACCCAGCTCACCAGGAGCTCGCTCTTGCCCGCGCCGGTGACCCCGGTCACGAGCGCGTGCGGCCCCTCGTCGACGAGGTCGAGCGCGACCACTCCCGCCGCGTCCCGCCCGATCGCCGCCCGCAGGCCCTCCGCCCTCGCCGGAGGCCGCCCTGGAACGCTGCCGTCCGCCTCCTGCCCCGGCGCGGGCGGGAGCACGTCGCTCAGCGCCACCTCCGCGGGGATCGCCGCTTCCTCCCCGTGCTCCCGCGTGAGGTGCCGCACGATCTCCTCCGCCTGCTCGCGAGAGGCCCTCCGCCCGGCAGGCGCGGGTGCCGCCCGGAGTGCGCAGCGCGGCGGCTCCGGGCTCCGCGACGTCCAGCACGGCGTAGTAGCCCGCCGGCGGCGGCGCGCCGGGGGCGAGCAGGCTGAGCCGAGCCCCGGACGGCGCGGTCCGCCGTGCGCCGACGTGCACCGCCCCCGTGCCGTGCGGAGCGGGACGCGCCTGCGGCAATC
>NZ_NCKN01000200.1 GCF_002257455.1 Microbacterium sp. 13-71-7 | reverse complement strand
ACACCGGCATCAACCCCGAAGAAGGCCTCTGGAACCGAACCGGATGGCTCCGCAACAGATGACACGCCCAAACCATCCACACGTTCTGGCCTATAAGCCGCGCTGGGGGCCCGCCCGACATCACGAAACAACGACAGAGGGACCGACCCTGCGGGCCGGTCCCTCTGTCGTTGGTCGGGGTGACAGGATTTGAACCTGCGGCCTCTTCGTCCCGAACGAAGCGCGCTACCAAGCTGCGCCACACCCCGTGGCAACCGTTCAAGTCTATACGGTGGGAAGCCGGGGAGCGAATCGAGGTGGAACCCGCGCGTGGCGCGCGGGACGAGTCTGTTGCCCGGGGCGGGGCCAGAGGATCGCCTTGGCGGTCCTGCGGATCGGCTGGTCCGGACGCGGAGTGCGCGTCGCCGTCAGCGGCGGCCGCCCGTCGTAGGCACGCCGCCTCCTCGGATCCTGCAGGCACAGCCTCCGCCTAGCAAGCGGTCAGCTGTCTCATACATGACGTCCATACGTTTTCGGCGTCCTGTGAGTTCGGCTGAGGGCGGCGCTGCCGGCGGTGTGAGGGGTGATGCAGATGAGCGAGGCTCGGTATGAATTCCATCCCTTCTCGATCGGAGTGACGAAGGCGGATTTTCCCATTCCCGCAAAGGCGGGGTGGCCTTTCCCGCGGGGGATCACCATTTCCTTCAGTCATCTGGAGCTCTACGTCTTCAACCTGCGAACGCATGTGGCGCGCGCACAGGTGGAGAGTCTGGAGCGAGGGCCGGGATTCATCCGTATCCGTTGGCTCACCGGCACGGCGATCATCAACTCCGTCACCGGGATGGACGAGATCCGTCGGGCATTCGTCGCGGCGGGCTACCGGTTCGATGAATGAACTTCGCCTCTTGAACCTCTCGAGCGGAACCGATCCGGCTCAGAGAGGATGAATGCGATGCTCGAACGACCATCGGGGTCACCGCTGTCGACGTTCCGCCCGCTTGGACTCGGCGTTCGAACCGGGGCGTTTCCCGTCAATGTCGGCTGGCCCTTCCCTTGTCGCCTCTCCATCTACCGGGAGGGACTCTCGTTCAGACTCCTCGGCGCGGAGACCTGGATTCCACACGAAGAGATCGAGATGATCCTGCGAGGGCCAGGACAGATTCGCGTCATCTGGTCGAACAACGGCGCCAACGCGTCGGCGACCGCCAGCGATTGGTTTCGTGTGGAGAGGTTGGTCGCGGCCCTCGAGGAGGGCGGATACAGAATCCTCGGTGCCTGACCAGCGGGGCGTCCCTCAACGAGCCAGGGCGGAGAACCGTCCAGAGCGATCCCGTCAGGCCCGCGGCAGCAGGGTCAGCAGGGTCGCCTCGGGACGGCACGCGAAGCGGACCGGCGCGTAGATGGAGTGACCGCAGCCGGCGCTCACGTTGAGGGGCACCGTGCGGCCGGCGTGGGACCAGGTGCTCAGCCCCTTCGCCTGCTTCAGGGGGATGTCGCAGTTCGCGACGATCGCGCCGAAGCCCGGGACGCACACCTGGCCGCCGTGCGTATGGCCGCCCAGGATCGCGTCCGCGCCCAGATCCGTGAACGCGTTCAGCACGCGCTGGTACGGCGCGTGAGTGACGCCGAGGACGGGGACGCCGGCAGGGCGTGATCCCAGCGCGTCGATCGCCGGGGGAAGCGCGTCGAGCTCGTCCCAGTCGCGATGGGCATCGTCGACGCCGAACAGATCCACCCGGGATCCGGCGACCTGAAGGGTCGCCGCGGCGTTGTCCAGGTCGACCCAGCCGAGGTCGTCGGAGAAGAAGCGGTCCAGGGCCTCGGTGTCGAGCTTCGGCGCCGAGATGGAGCGCGCCGAAGGGCCCATGAAGTAGCGGAACGGATTGCGGGGCGACGGACCGAACTTGTCGTTGGAGCCGTGCACGAAGACGCCCGGCGTCCCCGCGAACGGAGCGAACGCCGCGCGGACGCCTTCGAGGCCGTCCTCGTGGCCGAGGTTGTCTCCCGTGTTCACGACGAGGTCGGGGCGCAGCTCCGCCAGCGAGGCGAGCCAGCGCTGCTTGCGATGCTGCCAGGGCGCCATGTGCGCGTCGGAGACATGCAGGATCCGCAGCGGACGGGACCCCGCCGGCAGCGCCCGCGCCGTGGCGTGGCGCAGCGTGAAGAGATAGCGCTCGATGCCGATGCCCCAGGTGGCGGCCGCGACACCGGCGGCCCCCACCGCACCGAGTGCGATGAGGGCCGAACGGGTGGTGCGAGAGGTCGTCATCCTCAGCAGTTCTTCTTCACGTAGTTGAGCGTGACGGAGGAGCCCTTCGGCGCCGGGGTGCCGGCGGCGGGGGTCGTCGCGGAGACGGTGCCGGAGTCGTCGCCGTTGCCGGGTGTGCACGTACCCTTCACGGAGTTGAAGCCGGCATCCTTTAGCGCGGTCGCGGCATCGCCCATGGTCTTGCCGACCACGTTCGGCACCGGGACGCCCTGACCGTTGCTCGGCGAGATCGTGATCGTGCTGCCCGTGACGGCCTGACCGGGACCCGGATCCTGCTGGGCGACCTGGTCGGTCGGCAGATTGCTCTGCACGGCGGGGCCGACCGTGACCGAGAAGCCGGACCCCTCGAGCGTCTGCGTGGCCTGGTCGACCGTCATGCCGACCACGCTCGGCAGGTTCGTGTACGACTGCTTGAGCAGGCTCTGGGACGGGCTGGGGAAAGGGCTCCCGGGGAAGATGGCATCCGCCGCCGCGGTGATCTGGCGGCTGAGGCCGTATCGGATATCGGGGACGTTGACGTCGTGCGAGTAGTAGTTGTAGATGTCGGCGTCGCCGTTGGCCTGGCCGACCCACACCGCAGTGGTCGCCGCGGTCGAGGAATCCACCAGCATCGTCTGCGCGCTCTCGTGCGTTCCGGTCTTGCCGATGAGCGGCGTGCCGTCACCGGGGTTCGCACGCGATCCGGTGCCGCCCGGATCCATGACGCCCTTCAGCGCGAAGGCGGCGGTCGCCGCGATCTCGGGCTTGATGACCTCGGTGCAGGACGGCGGCGGGAGGGGGATGTCGGTGCCGTCGGGGCCGGTGATCTTGTCGATCGCATACGGCGCGCAACGCGTGCCGTTGTTGGCGACCGCCGCGTAGGCGGATGCCATGTCGAGCGCCGCGATGTTCTTCGAGCCGAGCACATCGAACGGCACGTTCTGATCCGTGACGCTGCCGCCGTCGCCTAGGTGCACGCCCATGCGCTGCGCGACCTGGTTGATCTCGCAGAGGTCCAGCTTGGAGGCCATCGAGAGGAAGCCGCTGTTCAGCGAGTCGCGGGTGAACTCCATCGGCGTGCCGGTGTAGCCGCTCTGGTTGTTGAAGTTCTTGATCGGCGTGTCCGTCGACATCGTGGAGTTGCCGCACTTCATGGTGTAGTTCTTCACGGGAGCCGCCAGGGTCTCACGCACCGAGTGGCCCTTCTCCAGCCAGTCGATGAGCGTGAAGATCTTGTACGTCGAACCCACGGAGAAGCCGATGCCTCCACCGTGCGCGGAGTCCGCGGCATACACGTACTGCGTCAGCCCGCTTGTGGCTGTGTCTGACTGCTCTTCGGTGAACCCCGTGTTCTGTGCGATCGCGAGAATTCGGCCTGTCTTGGGATCGATGGTCGTCGCGGCCGCACCGAAGTCCATGCCGGGGATGGTCGGGGTGGTGTGGTCGGCCATCGCCTGCAGCGCCGCGCTCTGCATCGGGGCGGAGAGCGTCGTGTAGACGTTCAGGCCCCCGCGCAGGAGCTTGTCCGCACGATCCTTCGTCGGGCCGAGCACGGAATCGAGCGAGGCGTCGTTCTCGAGCGTCGCCTTCACGTACTGGCAGAAGAACGCGTTGCCGCCCGCGTCGCCGCAACCCGAGGTCGGGGTCTTGATGGCCGGGGTGATCGGCTGCGCCTTGGCGGCCTCGTAGTCCGCCTTGGTGATCTTGCCGAGCACCTCCATGCGGTTGAGCACGTAGTTCCGGCGCACGAGCGTGTCGTGGTAGCCGTCGGCCTGGGAGTTCTTGCAGTTGTTGCCGTCCTTGTCGCAGTCGTACGTGCCGCCGGGCAGGTCGATGCGGAAGGCGTTCGGGTTCTGCACCATGCCGACGAGGGTCGCCGCCTGCACGGCGTTCAGCTGCAGGGCGGAAACGCTGAAGTAGCGCTGCGCCGCGGCCTCGATGCCGTACGTCGTGCCGCCGAAGTTCACCAGGTTCAGGTAGCCGATGAGGATGTCGTTCTTGGAATACTGCTTCTCGATCGCCGTGGCGTAGCGGATCTCCTGCAGCTTGCGCGCGATGCCCTTGGAGCCGACCGCGGAGGCCGCGTCGAGCCAGCACTGGTTCAGCTTCGCGTCGCGATCCTTGTCCTTGAGGGGGACGCCCTGCTCGCACTCCTGCAGCAGGACGTTCTTGACGTACTGCTGGCTGATGGAGGAACCGCCGTTGGTGGCGGATCCGCTCACATTGCCGACGATCGCCTTGAGCGTGCCGGTGATGTCGATGCCGCCGTGCGAGTAGAAGTTCTTGTCCTCACTCGCCAGCAGCGCGTCGTACAGGACCGGGGCGACCTGGTCGTACTTCACCGGGATGCGGTTCTGATCGTAGAAGCGCGCCATGACCTGATCGGCGCCGTTGGCGTCCTTGGAGTAGATCGTGGTCGGCTGCATCGGGCGGTCGACCTTCAGATTCGAGGGCAGACCCTCGAACAGGTCGATCGACTGAGCGGCGGCAGCACCGGTGACGGCGAACACCGGAGTGACGGTGGCCGTGACGAGCACACCGGCGACGACGCTGAGACCGACAAGGCCGGCCAGGCCGCTGAGCACACCGGTGAGCGTGCGTTTGGTCTGAGGCATACGCTTGATCGTAGGGGAGTTCCCTGAACGCAAACTTTGACGCGCCAGAGCGCGTCCGTCCCTCCGGGAGAGCCATGACCACGTGGGAATACCTCACCACACCGCTGCTGATCCACAACACCGCCGCCATCCTGAACAACTGGGGCAAGCAGGGCTGGGAGCTGGTGCAGGTGGTGACCGGGCCCGAGGGCGGGCTCGTCGCGTACCTCAAGCGCCCGGTCGGCGGCGATGCGGCCGCCAACACCGGCCTTTCCGCGGCGGCAGAGGCCTCGCGTCAGTTCGAAGGAGAATCCGCATGACCATCAGCGCCCGTCTCGCCGAGCTCGGCATCGAGCTCCCGTCCGTCGCCGCTCCGGTGGCCGCCTACGTGCCGGCACGTGTGCACGCGGGTCTCGTCCACACCTCCGGCCAGCTGCCGTTCGTGGCCGGATCCCTGCCCGCGACCGGCAAGGTCGGCGCGGAGATCCCCGCGGAGGACGCCAAGGGGCTCGCGCGCCTGTGCGCGCTCAACGCGATCGCGGCGGCGGCCGACGCGGCCGGCGGCGTGGACCGTCTCGGCGGTGTGCTCCGGGTGGGCGGCTTCGTCGCGTCCGACCCGTCGTTCTCCGGACAGCCCGGCGTGATCAACGGGGCGAGCGAGGTGCTCGGAGAGATCTTCGGCGACGCCGGCAAGCACGCCCGCGCGGCGGTCGGCGTGGCCGTGCTGCCTCTGGACAGCCCGGTCGAGGTCGAGGTCGTCTTCACCCTCGCCTGAGTCTTCACGACAGAAGGGGCGCTCTCCGCGGAGAGCGCCCCTTCTGTCGTCCAGGGATCCGGACCGTTCGACGAGTACGGGAACCTACTTCACCTGCGCCGAGATGGTCGACATCACCATCGTGTCCGCGAGCGTCGTGGTGTCGCCGACCTCACGGCCCTCTGCGACATCGCGCAGCAGGCGGCGCATGATCTTGCCGGAGCGGGTCTTGGGCAGCTCGCCGACGATGTAGACGTCGCGCGGACGCGCGATCGGGCCGATCTGCTCGCCGACCCAGCCGCGCAGCAGCTGCGCGAGCCCCTCGGGGGCGTGCGCCTTGAGGTAGCTCTCCTTGATGATCACGAAGGCGACGACCGCCTGGCCCGTGGTCTCGTCGGAGGCGCCGACCACGGCGGCCTCGGCGGTGGCCTCGTGCGCGACGAGCGCCGACTCGATCTCGGCGGTCGAGAGGCGGTGGCCGGAGACGTTCATCACGTCGTCGACGCGGCCCAGCAGCCACAGGTCGCCGTCCTCGTCGAAGCGCGCGCCGTCGCCGGCGAAGTAGTAGCCCTGCTTCTCGAACTTCTCCCAGTACGTCTCCTTGAAGCGCTCCGGGTCGCCCCAGATGCCGCGGAGCATGCTCGGCCACGGCTCGGTGATCGCCAGGAGCCCGCCGCCGCCCGCACCCTGAGGGTTGCCGTCGTCGTCGACCACGTCGATCGACACGCCCGGCAGCGCCACCTGCGCCGAGCCCGGCTTGGTCGCGGTGATGCCGGGGAGAGGGGAGACCATGATCGCGCCGGTCTCGGTCTGCCACCAGGTGTCCACGATCGGCGTGCGGCTGCCGCCGATGACGTCGCGGTACCAGATCCAGGCCTCGGGGTTGATGGGCTCGCCGACCGAGCCGAGCAGCCGCAGCGAGGTCAGGTCGTACTGGTTCGGGATCTCGCGGCCGAGCTTCATGAAGGAGCGGATCGCCGTGGGGGCGGTGTAGAGCGTGGTGACGCCGTACTTCTGGACGATGTCCCACCAGCGTCCCTGCTGCGGGGTCTCCGGCGTGCCCTCGTACATGACCTGGGTGGCGCCGTTCGCGAGCGGTCCGTACGTGACGTACGAGTGTCCGGTGACCCAGCCGATGTCGGCCGTGCACCAGTAGACGTCCGTCTCCGGCTTCAGATCGAAGACGACGCGGTGCGTGTACGACGCCTGGGTGAGGTAGCCGCCCGAGGTGTGCAGGATGCCCTTGGGTTTCCCGGTGGTGCCGGAGGTGTAGAGGATGAACAGCGGGTTCTCGGCGGGGAACGCCCGAGCCTCGTGCGCGTTCGATGCCGCACCGACGACGTCGCTGTACCAGAGGTCGCGCTCGTCGTCCCAGTCGATCTCGTTCTCGCAGCGCTTGACCACGATCACATGCTCGACCGTGTTCTGCTCGCCTTCGCCGCGATCGGCGAGCGCCTGGTCGACCGTGGGCTTGAGCGCGGAAGCCTTGCCCTTGCGGTAGCCGCCGTCGGCGGTGATGACGACCTTCGCCCCGGCGTCGTCGATCCGCGAGCGCAGGCTGTCGGCGCTGAAACCGCCGAAGACGACCGAATGGATCGCGCCGATACGGGCGACCGCGAGCATCGAGGCCACCGCCTCGGGGATCATCGGCAGGTAGATGGCGACGCGGTCGCCGTGTCCGACGCCGAGGCCCTCGAGCACGTTCGCGAGGCGCTTGACTTCATCGGTGAGCTCGGCGTACGTGATGCGCCGCTCATCGCCGGGCTCACCCTCCCAGAGCAGGGCGACGCGGTCGCCGTTGCCGGCCTCCACGTGGCGGTCCAGGCAGTTGTAGGCGACGTTGATCTCGCCGTCGGCGAACACTTCGCGAACGCGGGGTCGACCAGTC
>NZ_NCKN01000013.1 GCF_002257455.1 Microbacterium sp. 13-71-7 | reverse complement strand
ATGGCGACCTGGGGATCAGGTGTGTGAGCGTCGCTCACGCTGTGTGCTGGCGTTTCGCAGGCGTGCGAAGCGGGGCGATCCCTCGGCCCGTTTCGGGATCTCCGCTGAGAGACGGGGGACGCGCGTCTCAGTCTCACCGTCGAACTCGACGAACGTCGAAGCCGTGCGCCCGCGCGCGGACGCACGGCTTCGTGTCATAGGATGTCAGCAGACGACCTGAGTGTCGAGACGGCCCTCGATGTTGCCTGTTGCCCGGTCCTGGATGGCGGCGGTGACGGTGACGCACTTGCTGCCCGGGGCGTAGACCATGTTGCTCCAGCTCGAGCCGACACCCACCACCTGAGTCTTCACGTATACCCCGTCGGGTCCGGTCGCGATCGCTCCCGACAGCGCGTTCCCGGCGACGTTATTCGTGACGCGGACCCAGTTCGTGCCGCAGCTCGGGGAATAGCGCAGCTCCAGGGTTCCCTGGTAGTTGCCGTACTTCGAGTTGTAGACGCCCCAGGACTTGACTGTGTACGCGCCGTTCGAGCAGCCCGAGCTGATCGGGTCTCCACTGGTCGGTGCTGCCTGTGCGGCCGGAGCCACTCCCAGGCTCAGTCCCACCGCAGCCGCGATCGCCACGGCCACGCCGCTCACCTTTCGCACGAAGGACTTCGTAGACATTTCTTCCCCCTTCTTCGGCCGGCGCCCCGCCGGCCGTCCACACTCCACCATAGACAAAGCACAGGGTTCGCACTGCCCATGCTCACCTTCATAGAAGGGGACTGGTCGTGGTTGGGATTGGTGACCACTGCCGGGCCCGATATTGAAGGTGCATCCAGGCGTAGAGCGTCTTGAACGCGACCGCGTCACGCCAGGCCGTCAACGCTCGTCGGCCCACGCGGAGCATCCGCTCAGGCTCGAGATCCGCCAGATCGAAGAAATCAGGGGAGGGTACATCTGCAATCTCTTAGATGTACTCCATACGAGCTGACATAATGTTGATTATCAGCGGTTCGAGGAAGCGGCGGAGAGGGCTACGGGATCGACCGATGCAACGGTGATGCGCGCTGTACAGCGCGGGATCGATGAGCACGGGTCCCGGTCGTCCGATGCCGCGAAGGTCGAACGTCACATGCGCAAGCTCGCACGGTCACTGGCGATGCGTGGTCGGTTGGAACGCAACAAGCATGGCGATCTGGTGATCCCGCACGAGCAGATCCGGGTGATCCGATTCGACCGGGTGAATCGGGAAACCGGCGAGGTCAAGCGCTGCAAGTCTTATCGGATCGGGTACTACCACGGGGGTTCGGGCTTCATCCTGGTGAATGACGGACGCCGGTCGGGGCTGGACGTGTTGCGGATCCTCTCAAACCGCTCCGAGTGGGTCCCGGCCGCGTAGGCCGGCCGCTCCCCCGTTGCTCTCGAGATCTGTAGGTGTGTTCGAATGTCGTGTCCGCCGGCGCGGTGGTCGGCGACGTCGCCGGCGCCGAGCTCACGAAAACGGGATCCGCGTGATTTCGCGGATCCCGTTTGTGGTGGTGCCGTGGCGAAGAAGCGATGTTCTAATGTCACGTGTTCAGCTGGGCGTTGTTCGGGTCCAGCTGGCGTAGGCCCGCAGTCGTCATCTTGTGCGCGATCGCGATGCTGTCGGCCGCGCGGTCGTCATCCTGGTCGACCATGGCCGCAGCTGCCGACTTCAGTGCATCGATGGCCTGGCTGATGGCGACGAAGGCGAGGCCGCGCGGGGTGTAGTCGTTCACTAGTCGGCCACCTTCGCAGCAGCGGCCAGCTTATCGATCAACTCACGGAGATTCTGGGTGGCCATGTACTCGTCCTGCGCCGCCTGGTTGGCTCCGGCGTCGGTGCACGCGGTGCCGCGTCGGAAGGCGGCGTAGGTGGCTTCGGTGATGGCGACGTGGGCCTCGTGCCACATCTGCTCGATATCGGAATCGTTCATGATCTTGAATCCTCTCGGTTGCATTTCGGCTGGTCCGAAATGGCTTGCCATTTCGGCGCCCTCGCCGATGAGTCAGGGACGAGAGTGCGGGTCAAGTCCAAAGGCTGGGACGGCCCGGCAAGGTGCGGAGCACCATCCCCGCGGGAGTGTTTGGGACCGGATGGACTTGACGCGTGCGCTCGGCCCGGGCTACCTATCCACCGCTCCCCCGCCCTGCCAAGCTGCTCCGGTATGACCGACCGGAAAGACACGCTCATCAGGATAAATGTCCGCCCGTCGTGGTATCAGAGAACCCCGCTGCCGCTGGATTCGCCCGAACTGCTCGAACGGATCGAGCTGCAAGCACGCCAGGCGCTCAGGGACTTCGAGAACGCGGCTTTCGTGGAGGTCTTCGCGCAGTCCGGCGTGTACGGGCTCGCGGTGCGGCTGGAACGGCCGGTGATCGCGGTTAGAACAGCGGTGGGGCGCTATCGCCCCGAGTGGCTGCCCGCGGAGTGAACCGGGCGGCGGCGGCCTGTTTCGTGATGCCGAGCATGGCCCCGATCATCGACCATGACGCCCCCGCTCTGCGGGCCGCTTGCACCTGGACGTGGAGCGCCGAGAGGGCTTGCCGGTGCGCGTCCGCGCTGATCGCGAGGCTCCCCAGAGCCGAAACAGCTTCGCTCGTCAACATGTCTTGTCGATTCCGTCAGGGGGTGTTGTCGATGTCCCCGGGCCGCTTTCCGGGCTTGTTACTAAGTGCCACAGTCCTTACAGGTACACCCCCGACGGGGGTCTTAACAAGGGGCTGGGACGATCCTGGCCGGAATCGAGGAATGATGGCTATTGGTCGCAGCGTCCGCCCGGTCGTGCTGGTCTCGGGCGAGGTCGCCCGGATCCGCGAACTGACCCGGAAGTCGGACAAGACGAAGTACGGGACGGAGATCGTGCTCGCGCAGGACAACGGCGCGCAGATCGGCGTGACCGTGTATGAGTCCGCGTCGCTGTACGCGCTTCCCCAGATCGGCGACTTCTTCGTCGCCGAGTGCACCGTCGAGGAGTCCCGCGACTACGGGGCGTCGCTGTCGTTCGAGTCGTCCGGAGTGGATCTGCTCGACCGGATCCACGCCGCGTTGAGCACGTCGGGCAAGTAGCCGTGGACTGGGCCGCCGAGGTGCTGCCGAACACGCACCTGTGGGGCGTCGTGTTCGGCTGGATCGCGTGCTACCTCGCGGGCCGGTGGATGGGGAAGGGTGCGTGATGGACGCTGCTGCTGCGGTGCCGTTCGCGATGGCGTTCGCGGCGGGTCTCGCCGCGCTCGACTTCGCCGCATGGGCCATCACGGCCTTGTGGGATTTCTTCCGAGGGGTCGCACGGTGACCGTCCTCGGCGCGATCGTCGGCGGGCTTACATGCCTGGCCGCGGGTCTCCTGGTGGGCGTGTTCCGCCGGATCACAAGCGGGGGGAGGTGAACATATGGACATCAGCACCGTTGCTGCTCCCCCGGATTTCACTCCGATCACGGACCAGCTGTCGGCGATGGCACCGCTCGCGGCTGCCGCGCTCGGGGCCGTGCTCGGGTCGGCCCTGGCGGTCATGGCGATCAAGTGGGGCGCGCCGCTCATCATCGGCTTCTTCAAGAAGTCGGCGAAGTGAGCCTGTGCGGGGTCGGCCATGGTGGGCCGGCCCCGCACGTTCCGTATCAGGGTTGAGAGGGTGCGGGCTGTGGATGAGGAACAGAGCTTTGCGGGGGTGGCCACGAAGTGTGTCGCGGCGTTCGTCGCGGTCGTCGTGGTCGTGCTCGGAGTGTTCTGGGGCATCCCGCCCGCGGGAGCCGCGGAGCTGGTGACGGCGCCGCCCGCACCGGTTGAGCCGCTTCCGGTGCTGCCTTCGGTCGCGTCTCAGGCGGTCGAGGGAACGCAGCAGATGGGCGGCCTGGCGATGGACGCGCAGCGGAACCTCGCCAGGGCTGCGGCCGCGAGGGCGGCCGCAGCGTCGGCGGGGACCGTGGTCGAAGACACGGTGGTCCCGCTGACGAAGGCGGCGAGCTTCGCGCGTGGCGCGGGCGGGGTGCTGCTGATCTCGCCGAACATCGGGTGGGCGATCGGGCAGGGCGGTCTGGTGGCGTACGCGACGGCGACCGGCACGGACTATACGACGATGATCTGCAACACGCCGGACTGGTATCAGGGGACGAACGCGTTCCTGAGTTTCGGGATCACGGCGGACTGTAAGGGCACGATGGTGCAGCCGAACGCTGACAAGCAGGGGACGCCGACGCTGACGTACTCGGGAACGACGATCACGGTCGTCGGGCGGACGACGTTCTCGTCGTCGCTGTCGGGTACGCAGGGCATCCCGTCGAACTGGCCGTATCGGTGGTGCGTGTCGGCGCAGGCACCAGCGGGGACGCAGCTGCAAAGCCGAGACTATGTCACGTCGTCGCGGTGGACCGTGGTGTATCCGACGGCGGGCACGGGCGGGCAGTATTCGTGCGCTTCGGGCCGGTTCGACATGGACGGGGCGTACTCGAACGGGTCGAGCAACTATGCGAACACGGACACGCTGCGGCTGGTGAGTTCGTCGTCGGGGACGGTCGTGGCCACGCAGGTGATCCCGGTGACGGACCCGAGTCGGACGCCGACGTGCAAGATCACGTGGAAGGACGGGACCACGACGACGGGCACCGGGACGGTGTACCAGGAATCGACCGGCCTGCCGTCGTCGGCGGCGGGTCTCGGGTGTGAGCAGGCGTACGTGTCTAAGCCGGGTGCAGGGCCGGGGCTGCTGCCGTCGCAGATCGAGGTCGATTCGACGGATGACACGGGCGCGAAGACCCAGATCAGCACGCAGTCCGTCCCGAACTTCGGGCCGACCGAGACGAAGAGCATGGCTCCTAGCATCCCCAACCGGGGGCTCGTCCTGGAGAAGGTCGTCAACGGGGTCACGGACTCGTGCATGACGTGGGCGGCCGACTGCTCGAACTGGTGGTCCAAGACGAGCAACGGCACCACGACGGGGACGGCGACGGAGACGTTCAAGTGCACGTTCGGTGGCGACCCGGTGCCGCTGACGCAGTGCAGCGTTTATCAGCACACGTTCGACACGCAGACTTCGACGCCGGTCGTGACGATCCCGAGTACCGGGGTCGATACGCCGTGGATCACGGGGACCGAGCCGCTGAACACGACGAACCCGGGCGTCGGTGTCGGGACGGATCCGGGCGGGCAGTGCATGGCCGAATGGCCGTCCGCGCCGGACCCGATCAGCTGGATCCTCCAGCCCGTGAAGTGCGCGCTGGTGTGGGCTTTCGTCCCGCGGAGCTCGGTCGTCACGCAGGTGCAGACGAAGGTGACGACCGCGTGGGCGCCGACCGCGGTCGGCCAGATCGGGGCGATGCTCCCGGCGTGGCTGACGCCGCCGACCGGGTCGGGATGTGCGGGGCCGCACGTCAACTGGACGATCAACTGGCCGACGCATGTCGTGTTCGACGCGTACCCGCTCAGCGCGTGCGGCGAGCCGGTCGCGACGATCGCGACGCTCGCACGGCTGATCGCGTCGGTCCTGTTGATCGGGTACACGATCTTTGGCGTCTCGCGGCGGATCAGCGCGATTGTGAGCGCGCCGGGCGTGGGGCCGGGATCGTGATTAGCGAGTGGTTCCTGCAGATGGGCGCGACGATTCTCGCCTGGGTCGGGAGCCTGTTCCCTGCGTGGACGCCGCCCGCGGAGTTCACGCAGATGGGCGGGCTGGTCTCGCAGGCGATGGGCTGGTTCGTCGGGCTCGGGGTGTGGGTCCCTTGGTCGGTGCTGACCGCGTGCGTGACGGTTCAGCTGGCGGCGTGGGCGCTCACGCTGAGCGCGAAGACGGTCCGTGCGGCGGTGGCGCATATCCCGTTCGTGGGCGGGCACGGTGCGTGATGGACGGGTGGCGGATCCTGCGGTGGGCGCATCTGGCGATGCGGGTAGTCGGTCGGTTCGAGCGGATGACGAGGTGGGGACGATGAGCCTGGAAATTCTGGATGAGGGACGCGCAAGCGTTCCGGACGGTGCCGGTAGGGATGCGGCGGAGCCGCGCCCGGACGGCACGTCCGGATCGCGCCGCGACCTCCGTCGAGAGGAACAGCCTCCCGACACCATCACGGAGCCGGAACGAACGGCCGTGAAACCGCCGCGGTGGGCGTCGAAGGGATCCCGTACCCGGCGCGGGTACACGATCCACGCCTACATCGGTGCGAACGGTCACGGGAAGTCGTTGGCGATGATGCACGACACGAAGCTCTCGATGGACCGGGGCCGGCCGATCCTCAGCACCGTGAAGATCCTCGACCCGAGATCCGGTGAGCCGTACGCGGGATACATCCCGCTGCGGACGTGGGATCAGCTGCTCGACTTCCGCGATGGGGACGTGCTCTTTGATGAAGTGTTGGGGATCGCGGCGTCCGAGTCGGGCCGGTCGCTGCCGAAGGCGGTGCAGCTGCTGCTCAATCAGCTGCGTCGCCGCGACATCTTGCTGAGGTGGACCGCGCCCGCGTGGTCCAGGGCGAACATCGTGCTGCGGGAGGTCACGCAGGCGGTGACCGTGTGCCGGGGGTACTTGCCGAAGTACGAGAATCGGGGTGACGATTCCAGGCAGTGGGGTATGAACCGGCTGTTCCGGTGGAACACGTACGACGCGATGGAGTTTGCGACCTGGTCGGACAACAAGGAAGCTCAGCTGAAGGGGAAGCAGAATGCCTGGCTGTGGCGGCCGGGGTGCTGGGCGGAGCAGTCGTACGACACGTTCGATTCGGTGGATAACGTCGATTCGGGCGAGGGGTACTGCTTCCGGTGCGGTGGTGAGCGCCCGAAAAAGAAGCTCGATCCGTGCACGTGTTCGACGGATCCTGTGGACCTCGCGGCCGTGCCCGACTCGACGCTCGCGGCGCTCTGATGGACATCCTGGAAACGATCCTGCGGTGGATTGTGCACGCCGCGATCTTCCGGGCGATGTGGGCGCTCGGGTGGCCCTGGATCGCGGTCGTCGGCGTCGTCGCGCTGCTGGGCTGGATTGGTTGGCGCGTTGTCTCGCGTCGGCGTCGTCACGGCTGATACGTTGAAGGCCTCGCAGAGCTTGGAACTCTGCGAGGCCGAGGGCCACCTGTAGGGAGGTGACGGGGCCAATGGTAGCAAGGACGCTGACCCAAGCACAGGTCGACGCGCTCCGGATCCCGACTGCGGACGAGATCCGCAACGTCGCGGCGGCGCTCCCCCAACTCGAACAGTCCACCGTGTGGACGCCCGGTCTCGGCGACGGCCGACACTGGGACGCCCGCCCGAGACTTCACCTCGAGGTGGCCTCCGGGATGCTCCGGCTCTTCCGCACGTCTCAGCACCTCAAAGACGCCGCGTTCGATCGTGCGTTGGCTGAGAAGATGCGCGACGACACGGTGCGCGCGGAAGCGGCCGCGTATCGTGAAAGCATGGCGCTCCTGACAAAGAGTGAGCTTGCTCTGCTGGGTGCGCCGAAGGTGAGTACGTCGAGCGATCGACGGATCACGTCTTGGACTCGGCGCTCTCGTAATCGCATGCAGCAACAGCTCAACCGGCTCGACTTCACACCCCTGTTCGAGGACGGTCTCGAACCCGCGATGGTCACCCTTACAATGCCCGGGCAGTGGGAGCACCTCGCCCCGACACCGGCCGCGTTCAAGAAGATCGTCGAGCGGTTCCAGCTCTACTACGAGCGCGCGTGGGGCGTGCGCCCGCGGGGCGTCTGGAAGCTCGAATTTCAGAAGCGCGGCGCGCCGCACCTTCACATCCTCATGACTCCCCCGGCCGGGACGGCTGGCCGTGAGAAGGTTGAGTTCCGGGCGTGGCTGTCGAAGGCCTGGGCGCAGTGCGTCGGCGCAGAAGGCGATGAACGCGTGAAACACGAGCGTGCCGGAACCGGAATCGACTACGTCGGCGACCAGTACCGCGATCCGCGGCGCATCGCCGCGTACTTCGGCAAGCACGGATTTTTCTCCGCGAAGGACTACCAGAACCAGGTGCCGCAAATCTGGCTCGACGCGATCGCGGGAGGTGCCACCGGAGCTCGGTTCTGGGGCGTCTGGGGGCTTGAGAAGGCGTCCAGCGTGGTCCTGCTCGATGAGACCGGATCCGCGAGCGTAGAGACGCTCCTGGACCCGCTGGGAATCGTGGGGGCGGCGGGCGTCCTGGCATCGGCCGTAAAGACGCATATCGCTGATTATCAGTGATTCCGGATGGAGCCTACGGACGCCATCGATCTACGTCGATCTCGCTGCGATGACTGCCGAATGCGACTGCACGGAAACGCCCGTGCCATTCCGACGCGGCTCACACCGTCGCTCACGATGGCGACAAGACCACGGGGCTCCGCCGTACGCGATTCGTCTCAGCGCGCCAGGACGAATCCCTGACGGATCCACGCCGATGCGCCCAAGCCGAAGACTGCGACCGTGCGTCGCCCGGACGCCGCTCCTCCCCATGGCACTACGGCGCCCATCGGAACTGACATAACGTCCATGATCGCATCCGGAGCACAACAGACAGTGGCCGCGGCGCGTCAGCCCATGCCCGGCTCGCCCCAGGAGCCGCCGCCTGGCGGCGTCGGGCAGACGGCGTCGGTCGCAGCGGCGCCGATCTCCGCATGGATCGCCACGGTGCCGTCCGAGACCTTCGCCACCGTGAACACGACGCCTTCGAGGGCGCCACGGTGTGGCACGTTGCCGATATTGACCTCGTCGGCAGGAGAATCCGGATCCAGAGGGCCGGTGCGGTTCGAGATCAGCCCAGGCGTCGGATTCGCCATCATCCAGTTCGCGACATCCGTGAACGACATGCCCTCGACCGTCCAGAAGCGTTGCTTCGTGATCGTCGGCTCACAGACCCAGCCCTGAGAGGAGTTGAACGACGTCGTCGGCCCCTTCACCTGCACAGCACCCGGTGGCACAGCGGCAGTGGACAGCCAGCGATCGGCGCGCTGCGCAGCCTCCTCACGCGCAGGATCCGCAGCAGTAGGTGACGCCGTCGGGACCTGGGGCGGGACTTGAGTCGGATCCGCATCGGGCGAACCTGTTGCACCGCATCCGCTCAACGCCACGATGCCCAGGACGCCGGCCAGCAGCAGCACTCCCCGTTGCGTCGTCATGCGTCGGCACCTCGCTGCTCTACGGATCCTGCGGCACGCTGTCGCGCCGCCTCGTACAGCATGAGCGTGGCGGCGTTCGAGGCGTTGAGGGAGCTCGCCGATCCGTTCATGGGTACCCGCACCGTCACGTCCGCCGCGTCCCGCCATCCGCGCGCCAGCCCTGTCGTCTCGTTGCCGATGAGCACGAGCGACGGCTGCGTGAAGTCGTAGTCCCACACGTCCACGTCGCCGTGCTCATCGGTCGCGACGAGCGTCAGTGGCGTCCCCTGCGCGCGCACCTCGTGCACCCAGTCGAACACCGGGCCCCCGGAGGCCGTCCGTACGACGGGCGTGGCGAACAGCGAACCGGTCGAGGCGCGGACCGACTTCGGATCGTACGGATCCGCGGCGTGTCCGGAGACGATCAGGCCGTGCCCGCCGAGAGCGTCCATGGAGCGGAGGGTCGATCCGATGTTGCCGGGCTGGGTCGGGCGGTCGAAGACCATCCCCAGGAAGTCCTGCGGCACCCTGATACGAGACAGCTCGTCGTCGGGCATCGCCACCACGGCGATGATCTCGGTGGCGCCCTCCTCCTTGTCCGCGAGTTCAGCGAGCAGGGCGGCACTCATCGCGATCGTCTCCGGCGCCTGCTGCAGCACCTCACGCGCCCAGGGCGACAGGGGACGCTCTGCATCGTGGATCACGGTGAGGATGGTCCACCCGTGCTCGATCGCCTGAGAGATCGGACGCACGCCCTGCACGACGAAGCGATGCTCGCGCAGGCGATGGTTGCGGTTGCGCGTCAGTGCCTCGAGCAGCTGGAACCGCGAATTGCGCGTAGAGATCCGAAGGTCTGCCATCGTCTTCCCCTCACACGCCCACGTAGGCGGCGAGGTGCTCCCCCGTGACCGTGGACTTCGCCGCGACCAGATCGGCCGGCGTGCCTTCGTAGACGATACGCCCGCCGTCGTGGCCGGCGCCTGGCCCGACATCGATGATCCAGTCGGCGTGGGCCATGACGGCCTGGTGATGCTCGATCACGATCACCGACCTGCCGGCGTCGACGAGGCGGTCCAGCAGGCCCAGCAGATTCTGCACGTCGGCGAGGTGCAGGCCCGTGGTCGGCTCGTCCAGCACATAGGTCGCCGCGCCGTCGGCCATCAGCGTGGCGAGCTTGATGCGCTGGCGTTCTCCGCCGGACAGCGTGGAGAGCGGCTGCCCGAGCGACAGGTATCCGAGCCCGACGTCTTCGAGCCGGCTCAGGATCGCGACCGCCGCGGGGATCTTGGCCTCTCCCCCGCGGAAGAACTCGTGCGCCTGCGCGACAGGCATGTCCAGGACCTCGGTGATGTCCCTCCCGGCGAGCTTGTATTCGAGCACCGCGGCCTGAAAGCGCTTTCCGCCGCAGTCCTCGCAGGGGCTCTCCACCGTGTCCATGAAGCCGAGCTCCGTGACGATGACGCCGGCGCCCTTGCACGTCGGACAGGCGCCCTCGGAATTGGCGCTGAACAGCGCGGGCTTCACCCCGTTCGCCTTCGCGAAAGCCTTGCGGATCGGCTCGAGCAGCCCGGTGTAGGTGGCGGGGTTGCTGCGCCGAGACCCCTTGATCGCGGTCTGGTCGATCGAGACGACGCCCTCGCCCTTGGCCACGGAGCCGTGGATGAGCGAGCTCTTGCCGGATCCGGCGACGCCGGTGACCACGGTCAGGACGCCGAGCGGCACGTCGACGTCGATGCCCTGCAGGTTGTTGGTCGTGGCTCCGCGCACCTCGATCGCCCCGGTCCGCTTCCGCACCTCGGGCTTGAGGGCGGCTCGATCGTCGAGGTGACGCCCCGTGAGCGTCCCGCTGGCCCGCAGCCCCTCGACCGTGCCCTCGTAGCAGATCTCGCCGCCGGCGCTGCCGGCTCCGGGCCCGAGGTCGACGACGTGATCCGCGATCGCGATGGTCTCCGGCTTGTGCTCGACGACCAGCACCGTGTTCCCCTTGTCCCGCAGCTGTTCGAGCAGGCCGTTCATGCGCTGGATGTCGTGCGGGTGCAAACCGATCGTGGGCTCGTCGAACACGTAGGTGACGTCGGTCAGCGAGGATCCGAGGTGCCGGAGCATCTTGATCCGCTGCGCCTCTCCCCCGCTCAACGTGCCGCTGGGCCGCTCGAGCGACAGATAGCCGAGCCCCAGGGTGACGAAGGCCTCGAGGTTGGCCCGCAGCGCCTCGAGCAGCGGGCCCGCGCCGGGCAGATCGAGACCGCGCACCCACGCCGCGAGGTCGGTGACCTGCATGCGACAGGCGTCGGCGATGCTCACGCCCTCGATCTTCGAGGAGCGCGCGCCCTCCGTGAGTCGCGTGCCGTCGCACTCGGGGCAGATCGCGAACGTCGCCACCCGCTCGACGAAGGCGCGGATGTGCGGCTGCAGCGCGTCGATGTCCTTCGACAGCATGGACTTCGTGATCTTCGGGATCAGCCCCTCGTAGGTGATGTTGATCCCGTTGATCTTGACCTTGGTGACCTCTCCGTACAGGAAGAGCTGACGCTGCTTCTCCGTGAACGCCGAGATCGGCTTGTCGCCCGGGTAGAACCCCGACTCGGCGAACTGGCGCACCATCCAGCCATCGGCGGTGTATCCCGGAACCATGATCGCGCCGTCGTTCAAAGACTTCGCCTCATCGACGATCTGGGACAGATCCAGGTCCGACACCGCTCCCCTGCCCTCGCATCGTGGGCACATGCCGCCGAGGTAGATCGCGTCCTTGACGATCTTCTTCTCGCCGCCCGGCCCCGTCATCACGCCGCTGGCCTTCTGCGTGGGGATGTTGAAGGAGAACGCGGTCGGCCCGCCGATGTAGGGGGTGCCGAGCTTCGAGAACAGGATCCGCAGCATCGCGTTGGCGTCGGTCACGGTCCCTACCGTCGAGCGCGGGTTCGCCCCCAGGCGTTCCTGGTCGACGAGGATCGCCGTGGTCAGCCCCTCGAGCACATCGACATCGGGACGCGGAACGGACGGCATGAAGCCCTGGACGAACGCGCTGTAGGTCTCGTCGATCATCCGGCGCGATTCGGCCGCGATGGTGTCGAACACGAGCGAGCTCTTGCCGGATCCCGAGACACCCGTGAACACCGTCAGTCGGCGCTTGGGCAGCTCGATCGACACGTCTTTGAGGTTGTTCTCCCGGGCGCCCTGCACCCTGATCACATCATGGGTGTCGGCGATGTGCGACTCGGTGATCGGCATGCTGCTCCGTATCGTGCGGGCGGATGGGGCGGGACAAAGAATAGCGGTGCCCGCCGACGCACCGGCGGGCACCGCGCAGGAGTCAGGCGACCTGCTGCAGACGGATCATGTTGCCGGCCGGATCGCGGAACGCGCAGTCGCGGATCCCATAGGGCTGGTCGATCGGCTCCTGGACGACGTCCGCGCCGCGCGCCTCGATCTCGGCGAATGCGGCATCCACGTTCTCGGTGGCGAGCACGATGCCGCCGAAGCTGCCCTTCGCCATGAGCTCCAGGATCGTGCGCCGCTCATCGTCATTGATGCCGGGATCCACCGCGGGGGGCGTGAGCACGATCGAGGTGTCCGGCTGGTTCGCCGGTCCGACCGTGAGCCAGCGCATCTGCTGGTAGCCGACGTCCTTGCGGAGCTCCCATCCGAGCACATCGCGATAGAAGCGGAGCGACTCCTCCGCGTCGGTGTGCGGCAGGAAGCTGGCGTTGATCATGATGTCCATGACCCTCACGCTACGCCGGAGGGTCGTGCGGGGCTTCTCGATTCCTGATCGGTCTCGTCGCCTGCTTCTCGATCCACGACGGGATGCCGGGACCCAGCCCGGGGTCGGCGCGATACCTGCTCGGCGAGACGCCCACGAGCTCCGAGAAGCGCGTGCTGAACGTGCCCAGCGATTGGAAGCCGACGGCGAAGCACGCCTCCGTCACGGAGACGTCTCCCCTGCGCAGCAGGGCCATCGCCCGCTCGATCCTGCGCGTCATCAGATAGGAGTACGGCGGCTCGCCGTACACGAGCTTGAACTGCCGGCTGAGGTGCCCGGCAGACATGTGCACGCCCGCCGCCAGCGCTTCGACGTCGAGCGGCTGCGCGTACTCGCGGTCGATGCGGTCGCGCACCTTCCGGAGGGCCGCGAGATCGCGCAGGCGATCGTCGTCGGCGGCCGAGTTCATGCCCCGATCCTCGCACGATGGACCAGGACACGGGCGATCAGTGCTCCTGACGCCGTCGCACCCGCGGTTGTACAGTGAGGGCATCCCCAACTCTCAGGGATTACTCAGAAAGGGCCATCCTCATGTCTGAAGCAGTTGCCGGAGCGAAGAGCCTCGTGAAGTCGCTTCGCGTGTTCCTCGCCGTCTCGGGCGTCATCGCCCTCATCGCGGGCCTCGTCATGCTGGTGTGGCCGGTCAAGACCGCCTTCGTCCTCACCGGCATCATCGCCGCCTATCTGATCGTCGCAGGAGTCGTCTACGTCGGGCTCGGCATCTTCAGTGCCGGAAAGTCCGGCTGGGCACGCCTGGGGCACATCCTGCTCGGCGTCCTCTACATCGTCGCCGGCGTCATCGCCTTCACGAACATCCAGACCGCCGCGGTCGCCTTCGCCCTCGTGACGGTGATCTTCATCGGCGTGAGCTGGATCTTCGACGGCGTCGTCTCGCTCAGCCTCATGGGCACCGACGGAACGAAGACCTGGACGCTGCTGTACGCGCTGCTCAGCATCATCGCCGGCATCGCGGTCATCAGCCTCGGGCTCGCCGCCGTGCCGTTCTTCTGGCTGTTCCTCGCGATCTCGCTCGTCGTGCTCGGCATCGCGCAGATCGTCCGCGCGATCACCATCGGCAAGGACGCGAAGGCCGCAGCCGCGGCCGCCGGTCTCTGAGACCGAGGCACACCCTGCACGAAGGCGGCCCGGAGCCTGTGAGCTCCGGGCCGCCTTCCGCGTGTTCGGGAGGTTACTCCGCGACGAAGCCGCTGACGTCGCCGATGAGTCGGGTGTGATCGGCCGGAACCGGCTCGACGGCGGCCTGAGCGACCTCGGCGGCGAACTCGGCGACGTTGTACAGGCGGCCTGCCGACTCGCGGCGCTGGGAGATCGCACCCGGGTTCGCCCGCTCCAGCAGCGTGGCGGTGATGGTGCCCTCGATCATATCGCCGGAGACGACGACGAACTCGACGCCCTGCTCCTCGATCGACGGGATCAGCTCGCGCAGGGCGTCCTCGCCCGCGCGCTTCGAGAGCGCGACCGGCTCGTACTCGGGCATGGTCGGCGTGGTGCGGATGAAGTGGGCCTGGTGGCTCGTGACGAACACGATGCGGCCGCCCTCGCGGAGGATCGGGAGCGCCGTCTTCAGGACGTCGACCTGGGCGTCGCGGTTGAGGCGCAGCGCGTAGTCCTCGCCCATGTTCGCCTCCATGCCGCCGGAGGCGTTGAGCACCAGGACGTCCAGGCCGCCGAATTCCGCCTTCACCGCGTCGAACATCTCGGTCACGGAGGCCGGGTCCGTCAGGTCGGCGCCGACCACGAGGGCGCGACGACCGAGTGCGCGGACCTCGTCCGCGAGCTTCTCGGCGCGAGGGGCCTTGTTGCGGAAGTTGATGACGACGTCGGCGCCGGCCTCGGCGAAGTACCGGATGGTGTCCGCGCCGATCCCACGGGAGGATCCGGTGACGAGGGCGACCTTGCCGGTCAGTGATTCGGCGGGAAGGATCTGAGACACGGAGACTCCTCGTGAGGGTGCGCACGCGGCGCGCGGGTGGGACCAGAACACCCTACCAATCCGCGTGATTCCGCGGCGCGTGACGCGGAGGCGGCGCGCGAACCGCGTGATAGGTTGGCAAAAAGAGGGGGCGGTATGGATACGATCCTGCAGATGTTCCAGGACTGGGCGTGGATCGGCTGGCTGGTCCTCATGGTCCTGTTCTTCGTCATCGAGATCTTCACTCTCGACATGACCTTCCTCATGCTCGGCCTGGGATCCGCCGTCGGCCTCCTCTCCACGCTGACCGGGTGGCCCGTCTGGGTGCAGGTGATCATCGCCGCCCTCGCCGCCGTGCTGCTCATCTTCGTGCTGCGCCCACCGCTGCTGCGGCGCCTGCACCGCGGCGAGGACCAGACGCGATCGAACGTCGACGCGCTGCTCGGCCTGCACGGCACCGTGCTGCTCGAGGTCACCACGCTCACCGGTCAGGTCAAGCTCAGCAACGGTGAGACCTGGACCGCCCGCCTCGCCGCCGACGCGCCCGTCATCGCGCCCCTCTCCCCCGGCGCCCCCGTGACGGTGGCGCGCATCGAAGGCGCCACCGCTTACGTCCGTTCCGCCCACGTCTAGGAGAAACAGGAGCAGCCCTTCATGGACAGTGCATCCTTCATCCCCACCGCCATCGGGTGGATCCTGGCGATCGCCGTCATCATCTTCGTGCTGGTGACGATCGCGCGATCGGTCAGGATCATCCCGCAGGCGACCGCCGGCGTCGTCGAGCGGCTCGGCAGGTACCACAAGACCCTGATGCCGGGTCTGAACCTGCTCGTGCCGTTCATCGACCGTCTGCGTCCGCTCATCGACATGCGCGAGCAGGTCGTCTCGTTCCCGCCGCAGCCCGTGATCACCGAGGACAACCTGGTGGTCTCGATCGACACCGTCGTCTACTTCCAGGTGACCGACGCCAGGGCCGCGACCTATGAGATCGCGAACTACCTCGGCGCCGTCGAGCAGCTCACCACGACCACGCTCCGCAACGTCGTCGGCGGACTGAACCTCGAAGAGGCGCTGACCAGCCGCGACAACATCAACGGGCAGCTGCGCGTCGTGCTGGACGAGGCGACCGGCAAGTGGGGCATCCGCGTCGGACGCGTGGAGCTCAAGGCCATCGACCCGCCCGTCTCCATCCAGGACTCGATGGAGAAGCAGATGCGCGCCGAGCGCGACCGTCGCGCCGCGATCCTGACGGCCGAGGGCACGAAGCAGTCGCAGATCCTCGAGGCGGAGGGTCAGCGGCAGGCGGAGATCCTCCGGGCCGAGGGTGAGAAGCAGGCAGCGGTGCTCCGCGCCCAGGGTGAGGCGGAGGCGATCCAGAACGTCTTCAACGCCATCCACCAGGGCCAGCCCGACGACAAGCTGCTCGCCTACCAGTACCTGCAGATGCTGCCGAAGATCAGCGAGAGCGCATCCAGCAAGCTCTGGATCATCCCGAGCGAGTTCACGGAGGCCCTGAAGAACTTCGGCGGCGCGTTCTCCCCGGGATCCGGCGGATCCACGCCCTTCACCCCGAAGGCGCCCACGACGCCCTCGGTGCCGACCACGCGCGCGGCCGCATCGGCCGCGGCCGTTCCCCCCGCGTCCGACGGCGTCGCGTGACGCACCCGTATTTCCAGGGCGCTTCGGCGCCGCGAGTCCTCGCTCACCGCGGCCTGGTGGGCGAGGACTCGTCTGTGTTCGACAACTCCGCGCTCGCCATCGCAGCCGCGGACGCGGCGGGTGCGGAGTACGTGGAGACCGATTGCCGGGCGACCGCCGACGGCGACGCCGTGCTGTTCCACGACGAGACCCTGCAGCGGCTGCTGGGCGATCCCCGGCCCGTCGCGGACGTGAGCACCGGCGAACTGGCGAGGCTCTTCGCCCCGCACGGCGGACTTCTCACGCTCGCCGAGGCTCTCGACTCGTTCCCGCTGCTGCGGTTCAACGTCGATGTGAAGGCGCCCGCGGCCGCGGAGGACGTGGGCCGCGCCGTCGCCGCGCACGGGCATCGGGTGCTCCTCACCAGCTTCGACGATCGCAACAGGCACGCGGCGCTGGCAGCCGCCGTACGAGCCGACGCGGATGTGCTGCCCGCCTCCTCCGGAGGAAAGAACGCGATCGCGATGCTGCGGCTCGCCTCCGCCCTCCGCCTGCGGGGCTGGGCACGGAGGATCCTGCGCGGGCTCGACGCCGTGCAGATCCCCGAGCGCTTCGGTCCTCTTCGCGTCTTCACGCCCTCGCTCGTCCGTGCGGCGCATGACGCCGGCGTCGAGGTGCACGTGTGGACGGTGAACGATCCCGAGCGGATGCGCGCCCTGGTCGCCGCCGGCGCGGACGGCGTCGTCACCGACCGCGCGGATCTGGCCATCCGGACTCTCTCCCCGCACTGAGATCCAGTCCCACCCGGACGAGGACCGAGTCCCGATCTGTCCACGACGCGGCTTCGGGCTGGGTATCGACTGTGAAAGCCTTCATGGTTTGCCCCCTTCGCATCTTCTGCACAGGCCGGGCCGATATACCTGAGGGCGACGAGAGGACCACACAATGGCAGATCGCAGCCTTAGAGGAATCCGGCTCGGCGCCCAGAGCCTTCAGAGCGAAGAGGGCGTCGTCTTCATGGAACGCCAGCAGAGCGTATACACCTGCGACTCCTGCGGCCACGTGACCACCCTGATGTTCGCGGCCGATGCCGAGCCGCCGACCACCTGGGAGTGCCGCGCGTGCGGCGCCGACGCCCGCCTCCAGATCGACGGCAAGCCCGTCGAGATCGCGGAGGACGGCGACAAGGCCGGACGCACCCACTGGGACATGCTTCTGGAGCGCCGTACCCGCGCCGAGCTCGAGGAGCTCCTGGAGGAGCGCCTCGCCTTCATCCGCGCCCGTCGCGGTGCGGGTGAGGACCCGACCCGCGAGCGGATCGGCGCCTAAGCCCCCGACCGGCCCTGTCGCACGCGGGCGAGAACACCCGCGATCGCGACGACGAGCAGCCCGCTCCACAGCAGGAACTGCTCCAGCCAGGGCCCGATGAGAACCCCCGCGGTCGCCCCGGTGTGCAGCTCGACATCCTCGAGCAGCGCACCGGGGCGATTCTCGTCCAGGGACGCCTGCGTGGACCCGTCCGGGCGGATCACCTGGCTGGTGCCGACGGTCGAGATGTTCACGACCGACCGGCCGGTCTCGACAGCGCGCATGCGGGCGATGCCGAGCTGCTGCAGGTTCTCCTCGGTGCCGCGGAAATCGGCGTTGTTGGTCTGGAAGACGAGCACCTGCGCGCCGGATCCGATGCCCTCCGCGATGAGATCGTCGTAGATCACGTCGAAGCAGATCGCGAGTCCCACCGGAGTGTCGCCGACGCGGACGACGGGGGCGTCCGTGCCCGGGGTGTACTCCCGTCCGATCAGGCCGATGAGATCGGGGACGATCGCGTTGTAGAAGGCCCGGTCCGGTACGTACTCGCCGAACGGCACCGGGTGGCGCTTGGCGTGCGTCTGCACGTCCTCCCGCGCCAGCGGCCGGTGGTTGTCGGCGGGCCACAGGAACGAGGTGTTGTAGAACAGCTCGCCCTTCTGCGTCGCCGCGTTCGCGAGGATCGGAGCGTTCACACGCGCGGAGATCCCGTCGAGCGCGTCGGCCAGCACCGGGTACTGGAACGGATCGTCGTCCAGACCGCCCTCCGGCCAGACCAGCAGATCCATGCGCTTACCGTACAGGGGTTCCGTAGCCGCGGCCTGCGCGGTCAGCACCGACAGCGGTTCGCGTTTGTCGAAGTACCCGGTCGGGCCGTTGCCCTGCACCGCTCCGATGCGCATCGAGCCGTTGGCCGTCGTCGGGAACGCGGGCAGGAACGCGAGCAGGGCGACGAGCGCCGTGGGCAGGACGAGGGCCACGGCCCTCGGGCGGCCTGGCGAGCGAACGAGCTCGACGAGCACCGCGACGAGGAGGACCATCAGGAAGCCCAGTCCGCTGATCCCGATCCAGCTCGTCACGCGCGCCGCCGAGGTGTCGGACAGCGTGTACGCGATGCGCGCCCACGGGAATCCGCCATACGGCCAGTTGCCGAGGAACAGCTCCCGGGCGACCCACAGTGCGGCGACGACGAGCGAGACCACGAGCGAGCGAGCGAGCCCCGGGCGCATGACCCGAGGGATCCATCGATATGCGACCGTCACGGGGATCAGGGCGACGGCGGTGAGCGCCCCCTCGAGCAGCCCGAGGGCGAGCCACGGGATCGGCCCCAGGTAGCGCGCCGTCCAGGACACGAGGACGAGGAAGAAGACGGCGCCGTACACGAAGCCCACCAGCAGCGCGGACCAGGTGCGTCGGCCGATCAGGGAGAGCAGCAGCAGCGCCACCGCGGGGAACGCCACGATCCAGATCGAGAGGGCAGGGAACGCCAGGTTCAGCAGCCCGCCCGCGGCGGCCGCAGCGATCAGCGCCGCCCACAGCGGGAGCACGGGACGGTTCCCGGATGTCGGGGCGCCGGCGTCGACGGGCGCGGTGAGGCGGGTCGTCACGGTCACATCGAGGAGTAGGCGACGATGCCGCGTCGGACGCCGTCGAGCGCGGTGCGGGCGGTGCGGGCGGTCTCCGCGTTCGGGGCGACGATCGAGAGCTGATCCAGCAGATCGATCGTCTGCTTCGCCCAGCGCACGAAGTCGCCCGCCGCCATGTCGGCGTCCTCCAGCACGGCGTCCAGCGCGCTGCCGCGCGCCCAGGCGTGCATCGCACCGGCGAGCCCGGCGGAGGGACGGTCGGATCCCGGCAGCCGGTTGTCGTGCTCGAGGTCGTCGAGTTCGGCCCAGAGCTCCTGCGTGCGCTCCCAGGCGATCCTGAACCGGCCTCGCGGCAGGTCCCGGGGGTCGATGGACCCGTCATCGCGTCGCGGCTCGTAGACGAGGGCGCACGCCATCGCGGCCAGGGACGGCGCGTCCAGTCCGTCCCACAGACCGCGGCGGAGCGATTCCGCGACGAGAAGGTCGCGCTCCCCGTAGATGCGCTGCATCGTGCGCCCCGCATCGGTGAGCGTCAGCGCGTCGCCGCTCCCCTGCACGTAGCCGACCTCGGTGAGCACATCGAGCACGCGGTCGAACACCCGGGCCACGGTACCGGTGCGGTTCTCGATCTGACGCCGCGTGCGGTCGGTCTCGCGCTTGAGCTTCCAGTACCGCTCGGCCCAGCGCGCGTGCTGCTCGCGATCGGGGCACCGGTGGCAGGCGTGGCGCTGCATCGCACGGCGGAGGGACTCGATCTGACGGAGCCGCTTCTCGCGCACCGCGCGCGGCGCCTGCTGATCGGTGCGGTTCCTCTTCTCCAGATCGCTGAGCTCGCGCCGGATCCCCGAGTACTCGGTGAAGTCGCCGCGGTCGCACGTCATCGACCCGAGGTAGCCCTCCAGCGACGCCTCGGCCTCGCGCACGGTGCGGGCCAGGCCCACGACGGCACGATCCGCCTGGAACTGCGCGAAGGACGACTCCAGCACCTCACGGGAGTGATTGCGACCGAAGCGGTCCAGCAGGTTCACCGCCATGTTGTACGTGGGCCGGAAGCTGGAGTTCAGCGGGTAGGTGCGCCGCGAGGCCAGCGCTGCGACGGCCTGGGGATCCATGCCCTCGGTCCACTGCACGACGGCGTGACCCTCGACGTCGATCCCGCGCCGGCCGGCACGTCCGGTGAGCTGGGTGTACTCCCCCGAGGTGATCGCGACGCGCGCCTCGCCGTTGAACTTCTCCATGCGCTCCAGCACCACGGTGCGCGCCGGCATGTTGATGCCCAGCGCGAGCGTCTCGGTCGCGAAGACGACCTTGAGCAGGCGCTGCTGGAACAGCTCCTCGACGATCTCCTTGAACGCGGGCAGCAGCCCGGCATGGTGCGCGGCGACGCCGCGCTCCAGGTTGTCCAGCCAGTCCCAGTAGCCGAGGACCGCCAGGTCCTCGTCGCGCAGCGTGCGCACGCGGTCCTCGACGATCGCGCGGATCTCGCGCCGCTCCTCCGCCGTGGTCAGCCGCAGCCCGGAGCGGCGCACCTGCTGCACCGCCGAGTCGCATCCCACCCGGCTGAAGATGAAGAAGATCGCCGGCAGCAGGTTCGCTCGGTCGAGCAGATCCACGACCTGAGGGCGATCGAGCCGCTCGATGCGTCGGACGTTGGCCGAGCGGACGGGGCGCTTGCCTCCCCGCTGCGGACGCCGCCCCTGCGCACCGGCGTGACGCGCACTGCGGTACTGCTGCGCATCGCGGTTGCGCTCGTAGTTGGCACCGCCGAACGAGCGGATCCGGAGCAGCTCCTGATTGACCTGCGCGGTGGCGATGCCGGCCCGGTCGTCGAACAGGGGCAGCAGATCGTCCCGCACGAGCACGTGCTGCTCGAGCGGCACGGGGCGCGTCTCGGAGACGATGACCTCGGTGCCGCCGCGAACCGTGTCCAGCCAGTCGCCGAACTCCTCCGCGTTCGACACCGTCGCGCTGAGCGCCACGAGCCGCACGCTCTGCGGGAGGTGGATGATGACCTCTTCCCACACGGCGCCGCGGAACCGGTCCGCGAGGTAGTGCACCTCGTCCATGATCACGTAACGGAGGTCGTCCAGAGCACGCGAATCCGCATAGATCATGTTGCGCAGCACCTCGGTGGTCATCACCACGATGCGCGCGGAGCCGTTGATGTTGACGTCTCCGGTGAGGAGTCCCACCTGGTCGGCCCCGTAGACGTCGACCAGCTCGCGGAACTTCTGGTTCGACAGCGCCTTCATCGGCGTCGTGTAGAACGCCTTGTCCGACGGGGTCGACATCGCCTGATGGATCGCGAACTCGCCGATGATCGTCTTGCCTGCGCCGGTGGGCGCGGCGACGAGCACGCTGCTTCCGCGTTCCAGGGCATGGCATCCCTCGATCTGGAACGGATCCAGCTGGAAGCGCTGCATCGCCGCGAACGACGTCGTGGCGGGGTGCTCCTGAGCGGCGCGGGCGGCGGCGTAACGATCCGCCGGTGAGGTCATACCGTGGGCTCCTCGAGGAACGCCTGCTGGCGCTTGTGCTTGCGCCTGTCGAAGAGCATCGACAGGCATGCCGCGGCGAAGTACAGCACGATGAGGATGCCCGCGAGCATCAGCATGCTCACCACATCGGCCGCAGGCGTCGCCAGAGCGGCGAACAGGCAGGCGATGAGGATCGCGATCCGCCACGCCTTCAGGATCGCCCGCCCCGACATGATGCCCGCGAAGTTCAACGCGACCAGGAACACCGGGATGATGAACGAGATGCCGATGACGAGCATCAGTTTGAAGACGAAGTCGTAGTAGTCCTGCGCGTTGTACAGATTCGCCGCGCCCTTGGGCGTGAAGCCCCACATGAGCTCGACGATGTGCGGCATGACCAGGACGCCCACGTAGCAGCCGGCGAAGAACAGCGGCACCGCGGAGGCGACGAACCCCACCGTGTAGCGGATCTCCTTCTTCGTGAGTCCGGGCATGATGAACGCCCAGATCTGCCAGAGCCAGACGGGCGCGGACAGGAAGATCCCGATCGAGAACGCGATCCGCATGCGCATGTCGAACGCGGCGGTCACCGTGCCGAAGTTCAGCGCGGCGAAATTGTCACCGCGCTCCTTCGCGACCTGCCGGATCGGCTCTGTCACGAAGTTGATGATCGGATCCGTCACGAGGAACGCGACGATCATGCCGACGAGAAGAGCAGCGGCCGCGATGACCAACCGCTTCCTCAGCTCGACGAGGTGCCCCGCGAGGGGCATGGTGCTGTCGCGACGCGGCTTCCGCCCCTTCGTCGCCGGTGACGCGTCGGTCACGCCCGTCAGCGCTGGGTACCGGCGTCGTGCGGCGGGTTGACAGCGGTGGTGTCGGCGGCGTTCGGCGCGGCGGTCGGAAGCGCGGTGGTGGCAGGCGCCTGCGTCGACGCCGTGGTGGTCGCGTCCGTCGCAGCGGCTGCGGCGTCTTCGTCCTTCATGGCCTTCATCTCACCCTTGAAGACGCGTGCCGACTGGCCCATGCTCTTCGCGAGCGCGGGGAGCTTGGCCGCGCCGAACAACAGCAGGATGACGGCGAGGATGATGACCAGATGCCATCCGTTGAGTCCGGCGAACATGATGATCTCCCTTGATGGATCGGGTGTTGCGCCACAGTCTACCGTGACTGTGGGGTGGTTTGTTCGGAGTACAGCGCAAGTGCGGCGATCGCCCATTCACGAGCGGCGGATCGCGCCGACGCGGGCTCCAGGATCTCCACCGCGCCGCCGAAGCGAGCGGCCAGCCGCTTGAGGCTGAGCGGATCCCCCACGTGAAGCGTAGCGGTCATGGAGCCGTTCTCCACGCCGACCTCGGCGCGGCGCAGGTAGTCGCGCAGCAGCGGGGCCAGACGCTCCGGAAAGCGGATCACCGCCTCGTCGCGCTCCTCGTTGCCGGCGAACAGTTCCGGAACGGGCTCGTCTCCGTGCGTGATCGGGATCTCGGTGAGCCGCGGCTCGCTCACGCGATCGAGATGGAATGTGCGCATCGCGCGGCGCAGGTGGCACCAGCCCTGCAGATACCACTGCCCGTTGGTGATCAGCACCGTCACGGGGTCCACGGTGCGCGTCGTCGGCGCCGAGTCGGGCGCGCGATACGTGAAGGACACCGCGACGTGCTCCTGCAGGGCGGTCGCGACCACGGTGCGGACCTCGTCGACCGGGCCCGGCGCCACGATGACATCGGCGGGCAGGCCGGCGGCTCCGCGGGACAGCTTCGCGATGAGCCCCTGAACCACGCCGGAATCGGCCACGCCCGGCACCGCCGAGGCCAGCTGCAGACCGGCGACCAGCGCCGCGGCTTCACGCGCGGTGAACTTGGGCACGCGTCGCAGCCCGACGTCGTTCGTGATCTCGATGATGCCCTGCTCGTCGAGCAGGTCCCAGTTGATGTCGAACAGTTCCTGCGGCGCCTGCCAGTAGCCCTCGTCACCGGGCAGTCCGATCACGGTGAGCTTCTCGACCATGGCCCGCATCTGCGGCTCGGTCATGTCGAACTCCGCCGCGGCCTCGGCCAGCGACACCTCGCCGCGCTCGAGCAGGTACGGCACGAGTGTGAGGTAGGCCCGGACGCGATCCGAGCTCAGCAGAGGTCTGCGCTGCGCCATCATGCCCCGCCCTTCCCGTCGGCGTGCGCCGCGGCCGCAGCACGCAGGCGCACGATCACCGCGTCGCGCAGCACGGCGGGTTCCACCACGCGCACCTCAGGCCCATAGGAGGCCAGCTCGTCCGCGAGGATGTGCAGATCCACGTACGGCACGCGGATGCCCTGCAGCGCGGGTTCCGCACGACGACCCAGGCGCAGCGCCGCCTCGGTGCCAGGCGTGATCTCGAGCAGGGCGGAGTGCGCGGCGGCGACCGCCTCCAGGCTCGCGAGCGCCCGCTCCCCCGCGCCTTCGCGCAGTTCTGAAGGGAAGGCGTCGTTCGTGACCTCCACCTCGCCCACGATGCGCGTGAGCAGGAACATGCGGTCGCCCTCGGCATCGACGTCGCGTCCGAAGACGTGCCAGCGCGCCTCGTACTCGACGAGCGCGAGCGGCTGCACGCGCCGCCGGCGGGGCGCCTGCTCGCCCGGCTTCAGGTAGTCGAAGACCACGATCACGCTGCGCTCGATCGCACCCTGCAGCGGGGCGAAAGCGGCGTCGCGGGCCGTGATCCGCGGCGCGAAGCCGATGATCGGCTCGTCCACGTCGATTCCCAGCGCCCGGATCTTGCGGACCCCCGCCTGGGCGTCGGCGGACAGCGATTCCTCGCTCCACACGCTCCCCGCGAGACGCAGGACCGCGAGCTCGGCGGGCGTGAACTCGATGTCGACCGGCAGGTCGTATTCCGCCTTGGGAATACGGTAGCGGGCCTCGCGCAGGTCGTTGGGGTCGGCGTGGTCGCCCAGCGTCTCGATGGGGATGCCGAGCGCGCGCAGCTCGTCCTTGTCCCGCTCGAACATCTTGTCGAGCGCGTCGGCCCTGCCCTCCGCGCGCTGGCGGTAGCCCGAGACGGAGGCGAGGATCTGCTGCTTGGTCAGGCCGATCTCCGTGGCCATGAGCGCCACGACGAGATTCGTCAGGCGCTCCTCCGCGGGGATCCGTTCCGCCATCTACTGCCCCGTCGCGGGGGAATCGTCGATCCCGAGGATGTCGACGACGATCGCCTGCGTGCCGTTGCCGTCCGAGCCCGTGCTCTGGCCGCCGGCCGCCGGCGGGACGACCAGGAGCACCTGCGAGCCGACGGTCTGACCCTCGATCCCGGCCGCGCCGGAGATCACGGCGGACTGCGAGTCCCACGTGCTGTTGACGACCTTGCGGGTGTCCCAGTCCACGCTCGTGAACTGCACGCGGACGCCGTCGGTCTTCTTCACCTTCGGGCCGTCGCCGCGGATGAGCGTCTGCACCACCTGCTTGGTGGGCTTCTTCGCATCCGGGATGATGACGCCGGGGCGGCCGTCGGGAGCGCGGACGACGGTCGGCAGCCCGAGCGCGTCGTTGTACTCCAGGGAGCCCTCGGCGTGCGGCAGGAACACCGTGCGCACGTCCACGACGCCGACCGCTGCCCCCTTCGCGGCGGTCCCCGCCGGGAAGCCGATGAGCAGGCGGGAGCCTGCCGTGGCGCACTCCAGCGCATCGCCGAGCACCTTCGCCTGCGCAGCCAGCGTGTTCACGTCCGCGACCGCGGTCGTGCCGTCGAAGCCGGTCGCACCGATCCGCTGCCCCGACTGCGCGTCGTAGAGCGCGATGTCGGCGACGAAGGGCTGGTTCTTCGTGGTGATCGCCGTGCCGGTGCCGTGGATGAGGTCGTCGACGCTCGCCTTCTGCACCTTCGTCGGCAGCGACAGGGTGACCGACGGCTCCTTGCCGAAGTCGCCCTTCACCGTCACGGAGTCCGCGAGCGCGGAGGAGGTCGGCCTCTCGGAGCAGGCCTGTCCCGCGAAGGACGGACCAGCGGAGCAGCCGGCCAGCGCGAGGGCGGCGAGGCCGAGGGTGATCAGAGCAGCGGCAGTCTTACGCACGCGCTCCAGTCTATGCGGACGGATCCGCGCTCCCTGCCGCATCCTCATCCGCGTCGCCCGAAGCGGCCAGTCGTGCGCCGCCCGCCGCCCGCTGGGCCTCGCGGACGCGCTTGCGCAGATTCTTGTCGGTGATCTCGCGATCGCCCACGGCGCCGGGGGTCCACAGCTCCACATCCTCGTCGCCGTAGGTCGGCTTCTTGGCGGCGCGACGCTTCACATCCGGCGGGATGGCGCCCGGCGCGAGCCGGCGCGCGGTGATCAGGAAGCCCGTGTGCGCGACCATGCGGTGATCGGGGCGCACGGCCAGACCCTCGACGTGCCAGCCCCGGACCATCGTCTCGGACGCCTCGGGCTCGGTGAACAGCCCCGTCGCGCGCACGTACTCCGCGACGCGGGACAGCTGGGTCGCGGTCGCGATGTAGCAGAGCACCACGCCGCCGGGCGCAAGGGCCTCGGCTACGGCGTCGATGCACTCCCAGGGCGCGAGCATGTCCAGCACGACGCGGTCGACGGTACCGGCGGCGAACTCCGTGGACAGCTGCTCCTGGAGATCGCCCACGACGATGTTCCACGTCTCGGGCAGCTCGCCGAGGAACGTCTCCACATTCGCGCGGGCTACCTCGGCGAAGTCGTCACGGCGCTCGAAGGACACCAGGCGTCCGGCGGGCCCGATCGCCCGCAGCAGCGAGAGCGACAGCGCGCCGGACCCGACGCCGGCCTCGACGACCGTCGCGCCGGGGAAGATGTCGGCCTGGGTGAGGATCTGCGCTGCATCCTTCGGGTACACGATGGCGGCACCGCGCGGCATCGACATCACGAAGTCGCGCAGCAGCGGGCGCAGCGCCAGGTACTCGTTCCCGGAACTGTTCGCCACGACGGATCCGTCGGGCAACCCGATCAGGTCGCGGTGGCGGAGAACGCCGTGGTGGGTGTGGAGCTCGCCGTCCTCGCGCAGCGTCACGGTGTGCATCCGGCCCTTGGGGCCGGTCAGCTGCACGCGGTCGCCCTCGCGGAACGGACCGCTGGGTCGCTGTGCGCTCACAGGGTGGCCTCCGCCCTGGCGGCGCGGATGCGGGTGTACTCGGCGGCGAGGTCATCGACGCCTCGTCCGGCGAGCGAGTCCCAGAGGACGTCCGCGTCGAGGCCGTCGAGGGCGACCATGTGCGGCACGCCGATCGCGACGGCGCGGGCCGACACGGCGGCCTGCAGTCCGGTCCGCGAGTCCTCGAGGGCCACGGTGTCGGCGATGTCGATGCCGAGGGCGTCGGCCGCCTGCAGGTACGGATCGGGGAAGGGCTTGGGCCTTTCGACGTCGTCTCCGCCGACGATGACGTCGAAGGCGTCGAAGCCGATCAGCGAGACGATGTCCTCGGCCATGCGCCGCAGCGACATGGTGACAAGGGCGGTGCGGATGCCCGTCTCGCGCAGTTCGCGCAGCAGTTCCCTCGCACCGGGACGGAACGGGACGCCGTCCTGCTGAAGACGCACGCGCACGCGCTCGGTGAGCTCGTCGACGATCTCCTGGGCGCCCATCCTCACGCCGGCGCCCTGCAGGATGACCGCGCTGTCGATCAGGCCCTTGCCGACCAGCTGCAGAGCCTGGTCGTGCGTCCACGTTCCACCGAAGGACTCGATGAGCTCGGTCTCGGCGTCCATCCAGTACGGTTCGGTGTCGACAAGGGTTCCGTCCATGTCCCAGAGGACCGCGCGAGGATGCTGATTCACTCCCCCATCGTACCGGCGGCCCGCGCCCGCGACGGTGGCGGGGACTAGCCTGGACGGAACACACGGCGCAGGTCGCCGCAGGAAGGAACACTGTGCAGGTACTCGGGACCCGGATCATCGTCGCCGCCTTCGACGGCTGGAACGACGCCGGTGAGGCCGCGTCCGCCGCCGCCGAGCAGATCGACGACGGCGGATTCGACGTCGTGCACGCCGCGGACCCGGAACTGTACTTCGACTACCAGTGGGCGCGGCCGACCCTCGAACGCGACGAGGAGGGCAACCGCAGTCTGCGCTGGCCCTCGGCGCGGATGCTGCGGCCGACCGCACCTTCCGACGGCACCGAGCCGCGGCTGTGGCTGCTGACGGGCACCGAGCCCGCGCGCGCCTGGCAGGCCTTCAGCGCCGAGTTCATCGACGCCGCCCTGAGCGAGGACATCACGGGATTCGTCACGCTCGGCGCGATGCTCTCGGACGTGCCGCACACGCGGCCGATCTCGATCTTCGCGTCGAGCGAGAACGCCGAGGTCCGCGAGGCGCTCGGCATCGAGCGCTCCACGTACGAGGGCCCGATCGGAATACTCTCCGCGCTCGAGCATGCGGCGGAGCAGGCGGGGATCCCTGCACTGTCGCTCTGGGCCAACGTGCCGCACTACGTGCAGACCGGCGGTTCCTCGCCCAAGGCGACGCTCGCCCTGCTCGACCGGCTGCACGAGGTGACCGGTGTCGACGTCCCGCGCGGGCAGCTCGCCACCGAGGCCGCCATGTGGGAGGCGACGATCGACGCGGCCGCCGCGGAGGACGAGGAGATGGCCGCCTACATCGCGCAGCTCGAGACGAAGCGAGACACCTGGGATTCGCCCGACGCCTCGGGCGAGGCCATCGCCCAGGCCTTCGAGCGGTTCTTCCGCCGCAACGGCGAGGGCCCGGGCGAGCACAAGCGCTGAGCCGCGCTCCCCCGGGATCCGGCCGGAACGGTCCGCAGGCGCGCCGTCAGGGCTTGATCACACCGAGCGCCAGCAGGACGATGAGGGCGATGCCGAGCAGGATCCGGTAGACGACGAACGGCAGGAAGCTGCGCTGCGAGATCCAGCGCATGAAGAAGGCGATCACGCCGAGGCCCACGACGAAGGCGATGCCGGTCGCGGCGAGGGTCTCGCCGGCGGAGAACACGCTCGGCTCTCCGATGCTCTTGACCGCCTGATACACGCCGGATCCGAAGACCGCGGGGATCGCCAGCAGGAACGCGTAGCGGGCGGCCGCCTCGCGCTCGTACCCGAGCAGCAGGCCGGCCGTGATGGTGCCGCCGGAGCGGGAGACGCCGGGGATCAGCGCGAGAGACTGGGCGAGGCCGTAGACGATGCCGTGGCCGAGGGTGAGGTCCTTGAGTTTGCGACGCCGGGCCCCGATCGCGTCCGCGACCCCGAGCAGCACGCCGAAGACGATCAGCATGATCGCGACGAGCCACAGCGAACGGAACACGGTCTCGATCTGGTCCTTGAAGACGAGACCCAGCACCACGATCGGGATGCTGCCGATGATGATCAGCCATCCCATCCTGGCGTCGGGGTCGTTGCGCGGGATCCGGCCGATCAGGGCCGCCCACCACGCCCCGACGATCCGCACGATGTCGCGCCAGAAGAACACCACGACGGCCGCCTCCGTGCCGATCTGGGTGATGGCGGTGAACGCGGCACCGGGATCCTGCGCGCTCGGCAGGAAGGCGCCGACGATGCGGAGGTGCGCGCTGGAGGAGATGGGCAGGAACTCGGTGAGTCCCTGCACGATCCCCAGGAAGATGGCTTCGAGAAGGTGCATGGATCGCTTTCGCGTCGTGCGCAGGCTCGCGCGGTTCGGTCGGTCGGTGGGCGGTCAGGCGATCCGGAGCGGACGCTCAGTAGGTCCGCAGGAGGTCGGTGAGCACGCGCTGCCCGAACACCAGGGACTCGATGGGCACCCGCTCGTCCACGCCGTGGAACATGCCGGTGAAGTCGAGATCGGCCGGCAGCTTCAGCGGCGCGAAGCCGTAGCCGGTGATGCCCAGGAAGGCGAGCGCCTTGTTGTCGGTGCCCGCACCGAGCAGGTACGGGATGACGGGTACTCCGGGATCGTGGCGTTCGAGCGCCGCGACCATGGCGTCGACGAGGGGGCCCGCGAACGGCGTCTCCATGCCGATGTCCTGCACGACCATCTCGATCTCGACGTCGTCGCCGACGAGGGCGCGCAGCTGCGCGAGCACGTCCTCCTCCTGGCCGGGGATCACGCGCACGTCGATGAGCGCCTCGGCGCGCTCGGGGATCACGTTGTGCTTGTAGCCGGCCTGCAGCACGGTCGGGTTCGTCGTCGTACGCAGCGTGGACCGCAGGAACGCCTCCGCCGGGCCGGCGGTCGCGGCGAGGGCGTCGGGGTCGTCCACCGGGAGACCCGTGAGGGCGCTCATCCGATCGAGGAATTCGCGGGTCGTGTCGGTCAGCTGGATCGGCCAGGCCGTGCGTCCGATCGCCGCCACGGCTTCGGCGAGCCGCGTGACGGCGTTCTCGGGATGGAACCGGCTGCCGTGGCCCGCCCGCCCCTTCGCGATGAGGCGGATCCACATGAGCGCCTTCTCCCCCACCTGCAGGAGGTAGGCGCTCTGGTCTCCGACCGGGATCGAGTAGCCGCCGACCTCGCTGATGGCCTCGGTCGCGCCGGCGAACCACTCCGGGCGGTTCTGCACGACGAGGGCCGAGCCCTCGACGCCGCCGTTCTCCTCATCGGCGAAGAAGGCGAGGATCAGGTCCCGCTCGGGCTGCTCCCCCGCCCGCAGGATCTCCGCCACCGAGGTGAGGATCATGGCGTTCATGTTCTTCATGTCGACCGCGCCGCGACCCCAGAGCATGCCGTCCCGCACGACGCCGGCGAACGGATCCACCTGCCAGTCGCCCGCCATCGCGGGGACGACGTCGAGATGGCCGTGCACGACGAGCGCCGGCTTGTCCCTGTTCCGCCCCTCCACGCGCGCCATGACGTTCGTGCGCCGCGGGATCGGCTCGTAGTACTCCGGCTGGAGGCCGAGCGCCTCCAGGTAGGCGCCCACGTACTCCGCGGCCTCCCGTTCGCCCTTCGCGTCACCACCGCCGAAGTTGGAGGTGTCGAAACGGATGAGGTCGGCGGCGATCCGCGCGACCTCGGGAAGTTCGGCATCGGGCTGGGGCATGCCCCCAGGCTATCGAACGGCCGGGCCCGTTCCGGAGGTCCGGGACTCCGGCCGACATCGGCGACGCGCCCGACATGCACCGCGGTTCGAGGGGTCCCGCGGAACGTGATAGTGTCATTCTTCGGTTGGGAACAGCCGAAAACACCAGCGCGGGTGGCGGAATAGGTAGACGCGCTAGCTTGAGGTGCTAGTGCCCGAATAGGGCGTGGGGGTTCAAGTCCCCCCTCGCGCACGCTGGTGAGAAGGCCCGGATCGGAAGATCCGGGCCTTCTTCGTTTCTGTCCACCGGGCGGCCGCCCGCACCGATGCCCCGATGCGGCGGAGAGCCGGGATCCACGACCCCGGCTCTCCGTGTCTCTGCGCGCCTCAGCCCACGCTGACGTTGAACAGCAGCCCGAGCGCGTAGGTGACGGCTGCCGCACCGAAACCGATCGCCAGCTGACGCAGACCGCGGCGCAGCGGCGGGCCGCCGGAGAGCACACCCACGGTCGCTCCGGTGCCGAGCAGCGCGATGCCGACGAGCGCGAGGGCCACCAGCACCGCGGGAAGGCCCTGCATGCCGAAGATCCACGGCAGTACCGGCACGATCGCCCCGGAGGCGAACAGCAGGAAGCTCGAGATCGCCGCGGGCCACGCGTTCCCGATGATCTCATGCTCGTCGCCGGCGTCGGTCGGCACGCGCAGCGGGCCGGTCGCGCGCTGCGCGAGCCCGGCCTTCGCGGCGCTCACGACCCGGCGGGCGCGCTGCAGCGACTCGTCCGCATCCATGCCTCTGGCTCGGTAGACGAGCGCGAGCTCGTTCTCGTCCAGGTCGAGGTCGCTCGCGGTGGCGTCGCCGTGCCCGTTCTCCTCAGTCGCCTCGAGCAGCTCGCGCTGGGAACGGACGGACACGAACTCGCCCGCCCCCATCGACAGGGCGCCGGCGAGCAGTCCCGCGAAGCCGCTGAACAGGACCAGGCTGCTGCTCGCACCCGTGGCCCCGATGCCCAGCACGAGCGCCAGGTTGCTCACGAGGCCGTCGTTCGCCCCGAAGACCGCCGCCCGGAACGAGCCGGACAGCTGGCGCCGACCGCGGGCGGCGAGGCCGCGGACGACCTCGAAATGCACCTTCTCGTCGGCGCGCATGGCCGGGGTGGCGTAGACCTCGGCATCGTACGGGGACCGCGCCTCCGCGCTCTGGGCGAGCGCGAGCACGAAGATGGATCCGAAGCGCCCGGCCATCCACCCGAGGGTCCGCGTGCGCAGACCCGGTCGCGGAAGCCGGTGGGGTTCTCCGCCGAGCAGCGCGAGCCAGTGCGCCTCGTGGCGCCCCTCTGCGGCGGCGAGCTCGAGCAGGATCTCCCGCTCCTCGCCCTCACGGCGCTGGGCGAGCTGCTGGTAGACATGGGCCTCGGCGCGCTCCTCGACGAGGTAGCGCGCCCAGCGGCGGCGGTCGGCCGCGGTGGGTTCGGAGTGAGCGGTTTCAGGCGTGTTCATGACGTCCTTCATGGATCGAGGCAACCGCTCCACGCTATCGACGCGAAGCCCTGGGATCCGCGTCAGGACGCGGATTGACAGCATTTCGGGGATCCGAACCAGGCGCTTCCGGGCGCGTCCCCGCGGTGCCGGCGGAGCCGGGGGCTCAGGCCCGCACGCGCCGCCGGAGCAGGTCGATCCGCGACTGCAGCTGGGTCACCGTGGCCTGGGCCACCGCCGGACCGCCGCAGAGCCGTCGCAACTCCGCGTGCACGGCGCCGTGCGGCTCGCCGGTCTGGCGCGCATAGACGCCGACGAGGCTGTTGAGCAGCTGCCGCTGTTCGCGCAGGGTGCGGTGCAGAGGCTCTGGCAGCGTCGTGGTCTGAGCCGGAGTGGCGGCCTCACGCGCCTCCCGCAATCGGGACTGCCGGGACTGGCGCTGCATGAGCA
>NZ_NCKN01000199.1 GCF_002257455.1 Microbacterium sp. 13-71-7 | reverse complement strand
AGCTCGTGCACGTGCTCGGGCTCGAGGAGTCCCGGTATGCCGATGAACTCCTCCTCCTCCGGCGTGCCCGGTTCCGCGAGCTGGCCGAACTCCTTGCCGTCGAAGACCACGCGGTCGAAGTGCGCGAGCGAGGAGATCGCCTGGTAGCTGAACTCCTGGGTGAGCGCGTCCGAGGCCTCGTCCTCGCGGTTCGCGCTCTCCAGCAGCGAATCGTCGAGGCCGTCCTCGTCCTTGGACTGCCGATCCAGGGCGTGGTCGCGCTGCTTCTCGAGCTCGTTCGCGAGCTTCATCAGCACGGGGACGTTCGGGAGGAACACGCTCGCCGCCTCGCCGCGACGGCGTGCGCGCACGAAGCGGCCGATCGCCTGCGCGAAGAACAGCGGCGTCGAGGACGACGTGGCGTAGACGCCGACCGCGAGACGCGGCACATCCACGCCCTCCGACACCATGCGCACCGCGACCATCCAGCGGTCGCCGGAGGCGCTGAACTTCTCGATCCGCTCCGACGCCGTCGCGTCGTCGGACAGCACCACAGTGGGGCGCTGCCCGGTGAGCGAGTGCAGGATCTTGGCGTAGGCGCGGGCGACGGTCTGATCGGTCGCGAGCACGAGGCCGCCCGCGTCCGGCACATGCTGGCGGATCTCGGTGAGCCGGCGGTCTGCCGCGGAGAGCACGGCGGGCATCCACTCCCCCTCCGGATCCAGCGCGGTGCGCCAGGCCTGGGAGGTGACGTCCTTCGTGTTGTCCTGGCCGAGATGCGCCTCGAGCTCGTCGCCGGCGCTCGTGCGCCAGCGCATCTTGCCCGCATACATGTGGAACAGCACGGGACGCACGACGCCGTCCTGCAGCGCCCGCCCGTAGCCGTATGCGTAGTCGGTGCTGGAGACCCGAGCGCCGGACTCGTCGGGGAGATAGTCCACGAACGGGATCGGCGCGGTGTCGCTGCGGAAAGGCGTGCCGCTCAGGAGCAGTCGCCGCTTGGCCGAGCCGTAGGCATCGCGGATCGCATCGCCCCAGCTCAGCGCATCGCCGCCGTGGTGCACCTCGTCCAGGATCACGAGCGTGCGCCCGCCCTCGGTGAGGTGCTTGTGCACCGAGGACTTCGCGGCGACCTGCGCGTAGGTCACCACGACGCCGTGATACTGCCGCGACGGCGCCCAGTGGCTGTTGCGGAAACGCGGATCCAGCCGGATGTGCACGCGCGCCGCGGCATCGGCCCACTGGGTCTTGAGATGCTCGGTCGGCGCGACCACGATGACGCGGTCGATCTCGTTCGTGTGCAGGAGCTCGACCGCGAGCGTGAGCGCGAAGGTGGTCTTGCCGGCGCCCGGCGTCGCGGCGACCAGGAAGTCCTTGCGCTCCGGGATCCGAAAGTACTCCTCCAGCGCCTCGCGCTGCCACGCCCTCAGCCTGTCGGCGGTACCCCAAGGGGCGCGCTGAGGGAAGGACGGGGAGAGCATGGGATTCCACGATAGACGAGGCGGCCGACATTCCCGCGCGCGTCGGATCCGTCGGCGGCGGTCTCAGCAATCCCAAGGGATCGGCTCAGGGGATCCACCACGGGCGCTTTTAGAGTGCGATCCGGCATTCCACTCGGAGCGCCCTGCCCGAAGGAATCTCCGTGACACCACACCGTTCGGCGCGCCCGATCGCCCAGCACAGCTCTGCACGACGCCCCCGCGCTCTGACGCGGGCGCTCCGCGCGCTCGGCATCGCGATCGCCGTCGTCCTGGTGAGCGGCGTCGCGGTGGTCGGCTATGTGGTCAGCGACCTCACCGCGGCGGTGGCGCACAACAGCGTGCAGCTCGAAGGCGGCCCCGTGACGGCGCCCGACATCGGCGCCTACAAGAACGGCTTCAACCTGCTCGTCGTCGGCATCGACGCCTGTGAGCCGAAGTACGCGGATCTGTTCCCCGGGCGCTGCGACGGCCCGGACGCCTCGAGCGTGAACAACGACGTCACCGTGCTCATGCACGTCTCGAACACCCCGCGGCGGATCACGGTCGTGAGCTTCCCGCGCGACATGATCGTGCCCGTCCCCTCGTGCACGGCGAAGGATGGCACGAAGGTCTCGGCGCAGAGCGCCGCGCAGATCAACACCACCTACGACGAGGGCGGGCTGCCGTGCGTCGCCAAGACCGTGTCGGCGCTGTCCGGGCAGCAGGTCGACTTCGCCGCCGCGGTCAACTTCGGCACGGTGATCGACATCACGAACGCGATCGGAGGAGTACAGGTCTGCCTGGCCACGCCGATCGACGACGCGTACACGGGTCTCGACCTCAGCGCGGGTGAGCACACGATCCAGGGTCTGCAGGCGCTGCAGTTCCTGCGCACCCGGCACGGCCTGGTGAGCGGAAGCGACCTCGCGCGCATCGGCAACCAGCAGCAGTACCTGGCGAGCCTCGCCCGCCAGCTCACGAGCGGAAAGGTCCTCTCGAACGTGCCGGAGGTGCTCAAGATCGCCACGATCGCGTTGTCGAACCTCGAGGCCAGCACGACGCTCAAGAACCCCGCGACGATCCTTCAGCTCGCCCTGGCCGTGAAGGACGTGCCGCCCTCGGACATCACGTTCATCCAGTATCCGAACGCGACGGACCCCCAGGACCCCAACCGCGTCGTGCCGGATGACGCGTCCGCGAACACGCTCTGGGCGGCCGTCGCGGCGAACCAGCCGGTGCTGATCACGCATCAGAACACCGTGAACGACGGCGTCACGGTCGAACCGGGTACACCACCGGCCACCCCTGCCCCGGGAGCCGGCGCCGCATCGACTCCGAGCTCGGCGCCGACGCCCGCGCCCTCCGCGGTCGCGTTGTCGGAGAACGTACGCGGCAGCACCGCCGCACAGCAGACGTGCACGAACGGCGACACCAGCGGCTGATCCGCCCATCCGCGAGTAGTCTCGGATGCTGTGCCGCGCCGAACAGGCGCCCGCGAGGAGGAGAGGATCATGTCCGGTCACGAACCGCGCACCCCGTACGTCCCCAACGAGACGCCGCACCCGTGGCACCGCTATGTCGCGATCGGCGACTCCTTCACCGAGGGGATCGGCGATCCGGAGCCGAGCGCGCCGGGAGGCCATCGCGGCTGGGCCGACCGTGTGGCGGAGGTCCTGGGCGCGCAGAGCGAGGACTTCGCCTACGCCAACCTCGCCGTGCGGGGCAAGCTCATCGCGCAGATCAGCGACGAGCAGGTCGCCCCCGCCATCGCGCTGAACCCCGATCTGATCACGCTGTGCGCCGGCGGCAACGACGTCATCCGCCCCGGCACGGATCCGGACGAGATCGCGGTGCTGCTCGACGACATGGTCACGCGCCTGTCGCGCACCGGCGCCGCGATCGTGCTGATCACCGGCATCGACACGAACTTCACCCCCGTGTTCCGTCCGTTCCGCGGCAAGGTCGCGATCTACAACGAGAACGTGCGGGCGATCGCCGAGCGGTACGACTGCATCGTGGCGGATCAGTGGGGCCTGAAGACCATCCAGGATCCGCGTTTCTTCGCCGACGACCGGCTGCACATGAACCCGCTCGGGCATCATGAGGTCGCCCGCATGGTGCTGCGCGCGCTCAACGTGCCCAACGACCTGCAGCCGATGGTCGCGGATCCGTTCCCGGTGCGCACCTGGCGCGAGGCCCGCAACGAGGACCTGGTCTGGGCGCGCACGCATCTCGTGCCCTGGGTGCTGCGGCGCCTGCGCCACCAGTCCTCCGGCGACACGATCGAGGCCAAGCGCCCGGAGCCGATGCCCGTGGTGCTGCCGCACGACGAGTGAGCACGCCGTCCGGAACGCTCGCACGTCCCGGACCGGTTTCAGGGGCGCGCCGCCGGCGGATGCTGCAGCGCCCAGAGTGCGACGGCTGCGGTCGAGGCGACGTTGAGCGAGTCCACACCCCCGCTCATCGGGATGGTCACCACGGCGTCGGCCGTCGCCAGCGCCTCGGCGGTCAGACCGGGCCCCTCGGACCCGAACGCGAGCGCGACCCGTTCCGGGCGACGCGCGGCGTAGGCATCGAGCGTCTCGGCGTCGTCGCGGAGGGCGAGCGCGAGGAGCCGGATCCCCTCTGCGCGGAGGATCGGCGCCAGCTCGTCCCAGCCGTCGAACCGCGTCCACGGCACCTGGAACACGGTGCCGGTGCTGACCTTGACGCTGCGGCGGTACAGCGGATCCGCACAGCGCGCCGAGACGAGTACCGCGTCGGCGCCGAGAGCCGCCGCCGCGCGGAACGCGGATCCGACGTTCTGGTGCTCCACGAGATCCTCCAGGACGAGGATCGTGCGCGCACCGCGGACGACCTCCCCCAGCGCCGGGAGCGCGGGGCGGTGCATGGCCGCCAGCGCTCCGCGATGGACCGGGAATCCCGCGGCCGCCTCGACCACCGCATCGGGGCAGACGTACACCTCGACCTCGGCATCGCCGAACAGCGCGCGCAGCCCGTCCAGCCAGCGCTCCTGCGTGAGCACCGAGCGCGGGCGGTGCCCCGCGGTCACGGCACGCTCGATGACTTTGAGCGATTCGGCGATGTACAGTCCGCCGTCGACGTCGCGGCGCAGACGCAAAGCGGTGTCGGTCAGCCCCCGGTAGTCGTCGAGCCGGGCATCTGCGGGGTCGTCGATGCGGATCTCATGCACGGATCCACTCTCGCAGGTCGTCCGGCCGTGCGTCGGCCCGCTCGGCGGCCTCGCAGGGTCCCGCCCGTAGACTCGGCCTGGGAGGTCGGATGAACACCAGCACCCTGTCGTTGCACGCCCAGCTCGAACCCGTCGCAGAGCTCCTCTCCGATCGCCGCATCGCCTTCCTGACCGGCGCCGGGCTCTCCACGGACTCGGGCATCCCCGCCTATCGCGGGGCCGGATCCACGCCGCGCCGCACACCGATGACGGTGCAGACCTTCCTCGGCTCGGAGGACGCGCAGCGCCGGTACTGGCTGGGCGGTCACCTCGGCTGGCGCTCGTTCGGCACCGCCGTCGCGAATCCGGGGCACCGCGCGATCGCGGGACTCGAGCGGGCCGGCCGCGCGGTCGGCGCGATCACGCAGAACGTCGACGGCCTGCACCTGGCCGCAGGATCCGCCCGCGTGGTCGAGCTGCACGGCACCATGCGGACGGTGCTGTGCCTGCGCTGCGGACAGAGCTTCTCGCGCGACGCCGTGGCCGCGCAGATCGAGGAGCGCAACGCCTGGCTCGACGTCCCGGACGAGGTGCTGCTGGGGCCGGACGGCGACGTGCGCCCGGAGACCACGGAGGGCTTCCTCCTTCCGGTCTGCACGGTGTGCACCGGAGCACTGAAGCCCGACGTGGTGTTCTTCGGCGAGTACATCCCGGCCGAGCGCTTCTCGACCGCCGAGGCCCTGCTGCGCTCGGGAGACGCGCTGGTCGTCGCCGGATCCTCCCTGGTCGTGAACTCCGGCATCCGGATCATCGAGCGGGCGCGCCGTCGCAGCCTGCCCATCGTCATCGTCAACCTCGAACCCACGCGCGCCGACGCCTGGGCCTCCGCGACGATCGCCGCCTCCACCAGCCTCGTCCTCCCCGCCCTTCTGGAGCTGCTCACGTGACTCTCATCACCCTCATCCGCCACGGCCAGACCGACTGGAACCTGGAGGGCCGCATCCAGGGATCCACCGACATCCCCCTCAACGACACGGGTCGCGCTCAGGCGCGCACCGCCGCCGCACGACTCGCGGGCGTCGCCTTCGATCACGTCTACGCGAGCCCGCTCGGCCGCGCGAGGGAGACCGCGGAGATCATCGCCCGCGAGCGGGGACTGCCCGCGCCGCTCATCACCGCAGGGATGCGCGAGCACGAGTTCGGTGAGGCCGAGGGCCTGCTCTGGGACCAGTACCGCGAGCGGTTCGGCGCGCGCAGCGACGACGTGCCCGGCGCCGAGACCGTGCAGCAGCTGACCGACCGCGCGCTCGCCTCGCTCGCGCGGATCGACCTCGCGGCGCGGCGGCGCTCCGCTCCCCGGGTGGAGTCGGTGCTCGTGTGCACGCACGGCGGCGTGATCCGGGCTCTGCTCGAACACGCCTCGGACGGCACGCTGCCCGCCCCGGGCGAGCGTCTCGGGAACGCGTCGATGCACCGCTTCGCGATGGACGGCGGGGGTCTCCGGCTGCTCGACGCCTCCACCGTGTGAGGCCGGCGCCGCAGGGGCGGCAGCCGGGTCCGCGCCCTGACCGGGCGTAGGATCGAAGACGCCGCCGATCCCGAGGAGAGCCGTGAATCCCGCCCCTGCACCGACCTGGCGGATGTGGCTGATCTGGATCGTGGGCGTGTCCGCCTACGTGCTGTCGATCACCAACCGGACCTCGCTGTCCGCGGTCGGCGTCGATGCGGCGCACCTCTTCCAGGCCGACGCGTCGACCCTGTCCCTCTTCGCGGTGCTGCAGCTCGCCGTGTACGGACTCATGCAGATCCCCGTGGGTCTTCTGCTGGACCGCTACGGCTCCCGGCCGATCATGGTCGCGGGCATGCTGCTCATGGCCGTCGGCCAGCTCGTCATGGCCTTCGCGCCGAACGTGGGCGTCGCGATCGTGGCGCGCATGATCCTCGGTGCCGGCGACGCGGCGATCTTCCCCGGCGTGCTGCGCCTCGTCGCGATCTGGTTCCCGGCGCAGCGCGGGCCGCTGATGGCTCAGCTGACCGGCATCGTCGGCCAGCTCGGGCAGCTGGTCGCGCTCCTCCCCCTGCCGCTGCTGCTGCACTCGACGACGTGGTCGGTGACGTTCGGCAGCCTCGCGGGGCTCGGGGTCCTGTTCACGGTCCTCGTCTTCGCCCTGATCCGCAACCGCCCGCCCGAGCTCACGGAGGACGTCTCGGTGAACACCGACACCGGAGCGATCCGGGTCGTCACCTCGCAGGCCGATCTGCGCGTCACCCTGCGCGAGGCGCTCGCCCATCCCGGCACGCGCCTCGGGTTCTGGACGCACTTCACCACGCCTTTCGCCGGCACGGCGTTCATGATGCTCTGGGGCATCCCGTTCCTCACCAACGGCGAAGGCCTCTCGATCGGCGCGGCGTCGCTCGTGACCACGGTCTACGTGCTGTTCGGGATCCTGTTCGGCCCGGTGCTGGGCACGCTCTCGGCCCGCCATCCGACGAGCCGCTCGCTCATGCTCGTCCTGCCGACGATCGCCCTGCAGCTGCTGGTCTGGCTCGCCGTGATCCTCTGGCCTGGTCAGGCGCCGCTCTGGCTGCTGATCCTGCTCGCGATCGCGCTCGCCACCGGAGGGCCCGCCTCGATGGTCGCCTTCGACCATGCGCGCACGCACAACCCGCAGCACCGGCTCAGCACGGCGACGGGCGTGGTCAACGGCGGCGGATTCCTGGCCGCGCTCATCGCGATCTTCCTGATCGGCCTCGCCCTCGACCTGCAGGGCGCGGGCACGCCCGCCACCTACACGCTCGACGCGTTCCGCTGGGCGTTCGTCACGCAGGTGCCGCTGTGGGCGATCGGCACGGCGTTCATCGTGCGCGAACGGCGCCTGACC
>NZ_NCKN01000198.1 GCF_002257455.1 Microbacterium sp. 13-71-7 | reverse complement strand
TGGCTGGCGCAGTGGCGCGAGCTGAACTTCGACCCGCAGACCAAGATCGGCCGCCCGCAGCAGCTGTACACGGGTTCGCACGAGCGCGAGTTCCGCCGCAGCTGAGCGGGCGTGGCAGCGATGGGGGGAGGATCCGGATCGGATCCTCCCCCCATCGCTTTCCCGGTCGGGATCCCGCGGGGCGCAGGCTCTTGACGGCCGATTCCGGCGGGTGTAGGAATCACATGACTGGGGGCGGTGAGGACGGTCGAGGTCGACCTGACGACGCCGCGAGACGGTCGACGACGTGGGCTGGGCCCGTGGTCGCGATCCGCCGCAACGACGATGAGATTCAGGCGGCACGGACGGCGTCGGCCGCGTCCGTCGCGGTGTCATGGGCGTCCTGGGTGAGCGCTGCCGATGCCGCTCACCCGATCACCCTGTGGAAGGTGCTCTCATGTCCGACAAGCACAACATCGAGACGCCGCACGAGCGGCGCCCCTTCCAAGCCCACGGTCACATGGACGTCGTGACCCTGGGCGACTTCACGCTGGGACGTGGGGTCTTCGAGCCCGGCTGGCGGTGGTCGAACGACGTCAAGCCGATCGCGGGAACGGAGTCCTGCCAGACGCACCACACCGGGATCTGCCTCGAGGGGCGGATGACCGTGCGGTTCGATGACGGCACCGAGCTCGACATGGGCCCGGGGGATGTGGTCGATCTGAGTCCCGGGCACGACGCCTGGACGGTCGGCGACACCGCATGCGTCTTCGTCGACACGGGAGTGAAGGGATACGCAAAACCGGCGTGAATCACGACCCGCGGATCGTGGCTCACGCCGGCGCGGTCAACGTCCCGGCTGCTCTGACCGCGAGACTCCATCTGGGCGACGAGACTGCGCTTATTCAGCGCAGTCTCGTCGCGGAGTTGGAGTCTCGCGGTCAGGAAACGCGATCAGGGGACCGGATCAGGAGACCGGGTCAGCGGGCCGTCGGGGTGCCCTGGGGGCGCGACGAGCGGCGACGACGGCGACGGGCGGGCGCGGCGGGGGCGACGTCACCGGACGCGGATCCGGCGGCGCGGCGCTGTCCCTGCGGCTGCCGGTTCTGAGCCTGCGGTGCCGGCTTCTTCTTCGGAGCCTGGCGCTGCGGCTGCTGGACCGGCTTGGGCGCGGGCTTGACGTACGCGGCGGTCTCGCCGACGAGCTCCGCCACGACCGGGGAGGACGCCGAGACCGGCTCGATCGCCGCGGTGATCTTCGCCTTGCGCAGCAGGTCCTTCACGTCGCGGCGCTGCTCGGGGAGCAGCACGGTGACGACCGTGCCCGCCGCGCCCGCGCGCGCCGTGCGGCCGGAGCGGTGCAGGTACGCCTTGTGCTCGGCGGGCGGATCCACGTGCACGACGAGATCGACGTCGTCGACGTGCACGCCGCGGGCGGCCACGTCGGTCGCGACGAGCACGCGCACGCCGCCGTCGGCGGGATCTCCGGCGAACGCGGCGAGGTTGCGCTCGCGGGCGCCCTGGGAGAGGTTGCCGTGCAGGTCGACGGAGGGGATGCCGGCCGTGGTCAGCGCCTTGGCGAGCTTCTTGGCCTGGTGCTTGGTGCGCGTGAACAGGATGCGTCGTCCGGCGCCGGAGGCGAGCGTCTGCACGAGCACCTTCTTGACCTCGGCGTCTGCCACCTCGAGCACGCGGTGGGTCATCTCGCCCACCGGCACGCTGGACTCGTCGACCTCGTGGCTGACCGGGTTCGACAGGAAGCGGCGCGCGAGCACGTCGATGCCGTTGTCGAGGGTGGCGCTGAAGAGCAGGCGCTGGCCGTCCTTCGGCGTGGCGCTCAGGATGCGGGTGACGCCGGGCAGGAAGCCGAGGTCGGCCATGTGGTCGGCCTCGTCGAGCACGGTGGTCCGCACCTCGTCGAGGCGCACGACGCCCTGCTTCATGAGGTCTTCGAGGCGCCCGGGGCAGGCCACCACGATGTCGACGCCGCGGCGCAGCGCCTCCTCCTGGGGGCGCTGGCTCACTCCGCCGAAGACCGTGGTCACGCGCAGGTTCGCAGCCTTCGCCAGCGGCGCGATGGTGGCGGCGATCTGCGAGGCGAGCTCGCGGGTCGGCGCGAGGACGAGGCCGCGCGGGTGCTGCGGCCGAGCCTTGGCACCGGCCAGGCGTGCCACGAGCGGGATCGCGAAGGCGAGCGTCTTGCCGCTGCCGGTGCGGCCGCGGCCGAGCAGGTCGCGGCCGGCGAGGGAGTCGGGCAGGGTTCCCTGCTGGATCGGGAAGGCTTCGGTCTTGCCGTCGGCTTCGAGCACGGCGGCGAGCTCGGCGGGCACGCCGAGATCGAGGAAGGTAGGCATGGATATCTCCTGGACCGGATCGTCCGGCCGCATACGGGCGTCTGTTCGACGCGAGAGGTCGCCGCTCGAGAACCGGATCGCGAGGGGGAGCTGGGCTCCGCTTCCAGGGATACGATCCCTTTGACCTCGAAGAAGGCCAGAGGATCCGGGATGGCGACGAGATGCCGGAAGATCCGACATCCCGTCCATCTTATCCTGGATCCCCTGAGCCGTGGTTCAGGTCCCGACGAGCTCCTCGATTCAGGCCTCGACGAGCTCGGGGATCGGGGTGGCCGAAGTGGTCACCGCGGGGCGGGTGCGCACCGCCCACACGATCGCGCCCGCGAGGATCGTGGCGACCGCGACGAGCCCCCACGCGGTCGCGAAGCCGGAGCCGGTGCCGTGCGGGGCCTCGCCGAACACGATCGCGCCGGTCGCGGCCGAGCCGATCGCGGATCCGATCGTGCGGAGGTTCGCGTTGACGCCGGTCGCGACGCCCGTGACCGCCGCAGGCACGCTCTGCACGACGATTCCCGCCGAGGCGGCGTAGGCCAGTCCGCATCCGATCCCGAATCCGGCGCCCGCCAGTGCGAGCTGCCAGGGCGACGAGTGCGCGAGAGCGGCGGAGGCGCCGGAGAGGCCCATGAGCAGCGCACCGATCACCAGCAGGGTGCGCAGCGAGAGGATGCGGTTCAGCGCGCCGGTGGCGAAGCCGACGCCGCTCATGCCGATGAGCATCGGGACGAGCATCAGCCCGGCGTCGCGCACCGTGAGGCCAGAGCCGCCGGCGGACGCGGACAGCTCGAGGAACTGCGGCAGGTAGCCCCAGAACGCGAAGACGCCGGCCCCGATCAGGAGCGATGCGGCGTTCACCGGCCAGATCGCGGGGGAGGCCAGGAGGCGCAGATCCACGAGCGGCTCCTTCGCGCGGAGCTCGGAGACGATCCACGCGGAGAACGCGAGGACGGCGACGCCGAACAGGGCGAGCACGACCGGCGACGTCCAGCCCCAGCGCGAGCCGGTGCTGAGCGGCACGAGCAGCGCCACGAGCCAGGCGGACAGCAGCACGGAGGAGAGCGCGTTGACCCTTCCGCGTGCTCGGGCGCCGCTGTCGCGGACTGCGGCGAGGGTGAGGAAGGCGCCGAGGGCCGCCACCAGGAACGGCACGGCGAACGTGCCGCGCCAGCCGACGAGGTCGGCCAGCGGGCCGGCGAGCACCGTGCCTGCGGCGCCGCCGATGCCGATCACGGCGCTCACCACGCCGATCGCCCCGGTCACGCGCTCACGGGGCAGCGCGTCGCGCAGCAGGCCGTAGGCGAGGGGGAACAGCGCGCCGCCGACGCCCTGCAGCACGCGGGCGACGATGAGCACCTCGAGCGTCGGGGCGATCGCGGCCAGCACGTCGCCGGCCGCGGTGACGCCCAGGGTGATGAGAAAGGTCGTGCGCCGGCCGCGCAGGTCGCCGACGCGTCCGAGCGTCGGCGTCGCGACCGCGGCGGCGATGAGCCAGGCCGTCATGGTCCAGCTGGCCGCATCCGCGGTGACGCCGAACTCCGCCTGGATGAGCGGCACGAGGGGGATGACGAGGTTCTGAAGAAGTGCGATGGAGGAGACCGCCACGGCGATCGCGACCAGGATCGAGGTGGATGAGCGGGACATGAGTTCCCTTCCGGAGCCTGGAGAAGAGGGGTAAAGTGGAGGGAGACCTCCGAACGGAGGATGCCTCCGGATTGAGATTACCGGAGGGTCCCTCCGTTTTGCAAGAGGTCTTCCGAGACTTTTTGGAAGGACGGCACGATGGGCGGCCAGAACCGGGCGACGACGACGCTGGAGGAGCGTCGACCGCGCCGCGCCGACGCTGCGCGGAACTTCGACGCCCTCGTCGCCGCGGGGCGCGAGGCGTTCGCCGAGGACGGCTCCGGCGCCTCGCTCGAGGACATCGCCCGCCGCGCCGGCGTCGGCATCGGCACGCTGTACCGCAACTTCCCGACCAGGGACGACCTGATCGAGACCCTCTACCTCCGCGAGGTCGCCGCGCTCGCCGACGCGGCCGACGAGGTGGCCGACCTGCCGCCGTGGCAGGCGTTCGAGGCGTGGCTCGACCGCTTCATCGAGTACGTGGGCACCAAGCACGTGCTGCTCGACGGCCTGAACCGGGAGTCGACGGTGTTCGCGGAGTGCCGCGGCGTGATGCTGGGCGCGGGGGAGCCGCTGCTGCGGCGGGCTCAGGAGGACGGCGCCGTCAAGGCGGACGTCGCGATCGCCGACGTCGTCAAGCTCATCGCCGGCGTGAGCGCGGTCGCCTACGACGACGAGGAGCAGCGCCGCCGCGTGCTCGGCCTCGCGATCGGCTCGCTGCGCTCCTAGGCGTGCAGTGCCTCGTTGAGCGTGACGCCCACGCCGGCGCGGCGCACGGCCTCGACGGCGCCGGAGAGCGAGTTGCGGCGGAACAGGATCCCGTTCTGGCCGCTGAGCTCCGCACCCTTGACGACGGGGCGGCCGCCATCGGCCAGCGGGGCGCCGTCGGCCAGCACGATCTTCGTGCCCGCCGTGACGTAGAGCCCCGCCTCGACGATGCAGTCGTCGCCGAGGGAGATGCCGATGCCGGCGTTCGCGCCGAGCAGCGTGCGCGCGCCGATCGAGACGCGGTGGGTGCCTCCGCCGGACAGCGTGCCCATGATCGAGGAGCCGCCGCCGATGTCGGATCCGTCGCCGACGACGACGCCCTGCGAGATCCGGCCCTCGACCATGGAGGCGCCGAGCGTGCCGGCGTTGAAGTTCACGAAGCCCTCGTGCATGACGGTGGTGCCGGGAGCCAGGTGGGCGCCCAGGCGCACCCGGGAGGCGTCGGCGATGCGCACGCCCTCCGGAAGCACGTAGTCGGTGAGCCGCGGGAACTTGTCCACGCCGGAGATCTGGATCCCCGCGCGCTGCAGCAGCGGGCGCAGCCGCGCGGCGTCGTCCGGGAGCATCGGGCCGGCGCTGGTCCAGGCGACGTTGGGCAGGTGGCGGAAGACGCCGTCGAGGTTCAGCTCGTTGGGGCGCACCAGCAGGTGCGAGAGGGCCTGGAGGCGCAGGTACGCGTCGGCGGTGGAGGCCGGAGCGGCGTCGAGGTCGATCGAGAGCTGCACCGCCTCGATGGTGACGTTGCGGCGCTCATCCGGGCCCGCGAGTGCCTCGAAGGTCAGGGCGGAGGCCGCGAGGTCCGCCGCGGACGGCGCGATCGCGCTGATCTCGGGGAACCAGGCGTCCAGCACGGTGCCGTCGCCGGCGATGGTGGTCAGTCCGGAGCCGTGGATCATGCGCGCGTCGGTCATGCCTCCACGCTACCGAACACCCGCCCCCAGCTTCCCCTTCATGACGCGGCGCTAGGGTGGGGACCATGCCGCTCGATCTCACCGCCTCTGCGGCGGACATCACCCGCGCGATCTGCGACATCCCCAGCGTCTCGGGGGAGGAGAAGCCCCTCGCCGACCTGATCGAGGAGGCCGTGCGCGCACTCGGCCATCTCGAGGTGCTCCGCGACGGCAACACGATCGTCGCCCGCACGAACCTGGGCCGCGCGCAGCGCGTCGCGATCGCCGGGCACATCGACACGGTGCCGATCAACGCCAACGTGCCCACGCGCGACGTGGAGGTCGACGGCGAGGCCCTGATCTGGGGGCGCGGCACGGTCGACATGAAGGCGGGCGTCGCGGTGCAGCTCAAGCTCGCCGCGGAGCTCACGGAGCCCGTGGTCGACATCACCTGGATGTGGTACGACAACGAGGAGGTCGAGGCCGCCCGCAACGGCCTCAAGCTGCTCGCCGATCACCGGCCGGATCTCTTCGAGGCCGACTTCGCGATCCTCGGCGAACCCTCGAACGGCGAGGTCGAGGGCGGCTGCAACGGCACGCTGCGCGCGGTCGTGCGCACGACGGGCGTGCGCGCGCACTCGGCGCGCGCCTGGATCGGCGAGAACGCCATCCACCGTGCGGCGCCGATCCTGGCACGCCTGGCCGAGTACCGTCCGCGCGAGATCGCCGTCGACGGCCTGGAGTACCGCGAGGGGCTGAACGCGGTGCGGATCAGCGGCGGCATCGCCGGCAACGTGATCCCCGACGCCTGCGAGGTCGAGGTGAACTACCGCTTCGCCCCGAACAAGTCCGCGGCCGACGCCGAGGCGCATGTGCGCAACGTGTTCGCCGGGTTCGCGGTCGAGATCACCGACGTCGCCGAGGGCGCGCGCCCCGGCCTGGACGCCCCGATCGCACAGGAGTTCGTCGCCGCGGTCGGCGCGACGCCGAAGCCGAAGTACGGCTGGACCGATGTGGCGCGGTTCTCCGCGCTGGGCATCCCCGCGGTCAACTACGGGCCAGGGGATCCGCATCTCGCGCACCACGACGAGGAGCGGGTGCCGCTCTCCCAGATCACGGCCACCGAACGGGGCCTGCGTTCCTGGCTCAGCGGTGTCTGAGCTCGCCGCCACGGCGGTGCCCCGCCGACGCAACGCCGCCGCCGGGCCGCGATGGGCCGCCCGGTTCTACGCGCGGACGCCCGCCTGGGCGGGGATCCTCGCGATCTACGTCGGCGCCCGCCTGATCACCACCGGGCTGCTGCTGTGGGCCACCACGCTGTCGGGGGCATCAGGCTCGCGTTTCGGCCACGGGGCGTCGATCGCCTCCTTCGTGACCGGGTGGGACGCGCAGTGGTACTGGTACATCGTCGTGTACGGGTATCCGACGGTCCTGCCGCTCGGCCCGGACGGGCACATCACCCAGAACTCCTGGGCGTTCCTGCCGGTGTACCCGTGGGTCTCCCAGGTCTTCGCGCTCCCGTTCGGCAACGGCGGCTGGGGAGTCGGGGCCGCGCTCGTGTCCCTGGTGGCGGGATATCTCTGCTGCCTCGTGCTGTTCCGGATGATGCGCAATCGGATCGGCCGGATGGCGGCCGTCTGGACGGTCGTCTTCTTCGCCTCCGGCCCCTTGGGCGCGCTGTTCCAGGTCGGCTACGCCGAGGTCCTGAACATGCTGTTCCTGCTGCTCGCGCTGGACGGCCTGATCCGCCGCCGCTACGTGCGGCTCTATCCGCTGATCGTCCTGATGGGATTCACCCGCCCCGGCGTTCTGGCGTTCGCTCTCATGCTCGGCCTGATGCTCGTGGTGCGCTGGGTGCGGCGGAAGGCGGATCCGCTCGCCGGCCGCGAGATCGCGCACTACCTCGCCCTCGGCGCGCTCGGCGTCGTCGTGGGCTTCTCGTGGCAGGTGATCGCGGGGATCGCGACGGGCGTGCCGAACGCCTACC
>NZ_NCKN01000012.1 GCF_002257455.1 Microbacterium sp. 13-71-7 | reverse complement strand
TGTAGTTGCCCAACACGAGCACCTGGTCCTGTGTCGATCAGGCGAACGGCAACGCGGTGGTCGCGTCGGGCAGCGGAGCAAGCGGAAGCTTCACCATGCCGAACAACACCACCGGCGGGGCGAAGATCGTCTGCACGATCACCAATACTCCGTTCCCGAAGACGGCGACGGTGACGTTGTACAAGCAGGTCACCGACGCCAACGGCAACAACCCGACTCCGGCCTCCGGGTGGACCCTGGGCGCCGCGACGACAGCGACCACGGGCACGGTGACCGCGTCGCCGACGGGAACCACCGCGGTCACGGGCGCGAACGGGGCGACCGCGCCCTGGACGCTCACCTTCGGGTCGGTGGCATCACGCGCGAGTGTCGCGGTGTCGGAGACGCAGCAGACGGGCTACACGTTCAAGTCGGGCATCTGCACCATGACCCCGGTGACGGGTCCGCCGACGACGTACACGCTCACCAGCGCTGCCGTGTTCTCGGTGCCGAACATCGCCGGCGGCTCCAGCGTCGTCTGCACGTACGTGAACCAGCCGTCCGCGGCGACGATCTCGTGGCAGAAGGTCGACTCCGCCGCCACCGCTCACTCTCTGTCCGGTTCCGTCTGGACCTTGAAGGGGCCCGGCGCCTCCGGCCCGACACTGACGGTGAGCGACTGCGTCGCGACCCCCTGCACGAGCACCAATGACACGGACTCCCGTGCGGGATTCCTCAGCGTCGCCGGTCTCGCCTGGGGCACGTACACGCTCACCGAGACCAGAGCCCCTGCCGGGTATGTGCTGGACAGCACTCCGCGCACCGTCACCGTCAGCGGAACCGCGTTGACCGTGAATCTCGGCGCGATCAAGAACACCCAGCAGTCGGTGCCCGTGATCCCCCTGACCGGAGGGTTCGGCGCAGACGCGTATCTGATCGCCGGCGGCCTCTCCACGGCCATCGCCCTCGGATTGGTCTCGCTCCACTTCTGGCGTCGTCGACGCCCGAGCGAAACCCCCTGATTCGTCCCGGGGATCACCCCGGGCCCACCACGTCACGCCGCGCCGCGTCGTGATCCACCGAATACGAAAGAGACAAACATGTCGAACTCTCTCACCGCGGCGGCGCGGACGCGCCGGACGCTGGCAGCCGCCACCGCGCTGTCGCTCGGTCTGCTGGGGGTGGCGTTGACGGCGTCGGCCGCCAGTGCCGCACCCGTTCCCGGACCCGTCACCAACCAGACCGGATCGCTGACGATCCACAAGTACGCCTACCCGGCCAACGGTGCGCAGAACCCGTCCGGGGGCGGTACGAACCCGACGTCGTCGCCGATCGACGGCGTGACATTCCAGGTGTGCGCGATCAACAACGTCACGTCGCTCACCGACACGTCCAACCTCGGCTGGACGCAGGTCAAGAACCTGCAGAACATCGCCGGTGCGCAGACCGCCACGACCCTCACCGGAACGACGGCCGGTGTCGACTCGACGACGAACTTCCCGCTCGGAACCTGCACCAACGTCACCACCGCCGGTGGCGGAATCGCGACCGCTTCGAACCTCGCCGTCGGCGCCTACCTGGTCCGTGAGATCAGCGCGCCGTCGAGCGTCATCACGATGTCGGCACCGTTCGTGGTGACCGTGCCGACTCCCGCCGACTCGACCGCGGGCGCCACGAACTCCGGCATGTGGGAGTACAACGTCAACGTCTACCCGAAGAACGCGACCGGCACGTCCCCGGTCAAGACGGTCGGCGACCAGAGCGCCAACGGGTACACCCTGGGCTCGCAGGTCGACTTCTCGGTCTCCCAGCTGATCCCGTCGCTGCCGACCGGGCAGGCCTACACCAAGCTCATCGTCTCCGATGTCCTGGACGCGAAGCTGACCCCGAACACGACCTACGTGCCCGTGGTGAAGATCGGTGCGACGACGCTGGCCAACCCCGCTGACTACACCTACAGCTGGTCGGGACAGACGCTCACCGTGACCCTCACCGCGTCGGGCCTCTCCAAGCTCACCGCCGGTCAGACCCTCTCGGTGGGCTTCCGCGCCACGGTGAACGCGGTCGGCACGATCGACAACACCGCGACCGTGAACCTGAACGACCTGAAGCTGGACGGCACCACGAGCCCGACTCCGACGAACAAGGTCACCACCCGCTGGGGCAACGTGCTCGGCACGAAGACCGACGCCGGCAACCCGACGCACACCCTCGCCGGGGCCACGTTCACCGTCTTCGAGACGACCACCACCACCGGCACCTGCACGGTTCCGGCCGGCGGCGTCACGGGTCTCACCCAGGTCACCCAGCCGAACTCGACCAGCCCGCTGGTCGTGACCTCGAACGCGAGCGGATCCATCTCCATCGCCGGTCTCTGGGTCGGCGACACGAGCACCACGGCGAACGACGTGACCAACCGCTGCTACATCCTCCAGGAGACCGCGGCCCCGGCCGGCTACGTGCTCCCGGCAGGCAACGCCGCGCTGACCGCGGTCAACGTGCAGTCCGGATCCACCGTGACCGCGCCGACGTTCACGATCACCAACAACCAGCAGCTGGTCCCCGGCCTGCCGCTGACCGGTGCGGACGGCCAGGTCATCCTGACCACCGCGGGCATCGCGCTGCTGCTCGTCGCCGCCGGTGGAGTCCTCCTGGTGATCCGCCGCCGCGCACACGCTGCGCACACGACCGAAAGCTGAGCAGCTGACGTCTCGCTGAGGGGCGGGGGAAGCACACGACTGCGCTTCCCCCGCCCGACGGAACCGGGGCGGGTGGCCGGCACCTCACACGTGCCGACCATCCGCCTTTCGGTCTGACCCACGAAGGAAGCAGAACGTGTCCCAGGAACTCGCAGCCGCCGGGTCGAGGCGGCATCGTCGCCGCAGCTCGCGGAGATGGAAGCCGAATGCTCTGCTCGTGGTCACGGCGCTCTTCGCCTTCATCGGCGCGAACGTCCTCACGTACTCGAGCGCCGCCAGCTGGCTGTCTTCCGTGAACCAGTCCCAGATCGTCGAGCACTATCAGGACTCGGTCAAGAACTCGGTGCCGACGGCCGCGGAGCAGCTCGCCGCCGCAGACCGCTACAACGAGGCGTTGTCATCCGGCGCCCAGGTCGAAGCGAACACCCGCAAGCCGGTCGGAGAGGGAAAGGTCAAGGGCGATGGGGGCAGCTACTGGAGCCAGCTCTCGACGTCGACCGGGATCATGTCCCGCATCCAGATCCCGAAGATCGGCGTGGATCTGCCCGTCTATCACGGCACTGACGACGCCACGCTGCTGAAGGGGACCGGGCACCTCGAGGGAACGTCGCTTCCCGTCGGCGGGAAAGGCACTCTCTCGGTCATCACCGGGCACCGTGGTCTCGCCGAGGCGACCATGTTCACGAACCTCGACCAGGTTCAGCCCGGCGACACCATCATCATCACCACATTCGGACGGGTCCTCACCTACAAGGTGTTCGACACCCGCGTGGTGGAACCATCCGACACCGCTTCCCTGCACCCGAAGGAGGGCCGCGATCTGGTGACGCTGATCACGTGCACGCCGCTGGGAATCAACACCCACCGCATCCTCGTCACCGCCGAGCGGGTGCTGCCCACTCCGACGAAGGACGTCAAGACCGCCAAGGGCGCCGGGACGGGGGTGGCCTTCCCCTGGTGGGCGGTGTTCTATCTTCTCGGCCTCGCCCTCATCGCCGTCTACGTGTGGTGGGGCGGCCAGGTCAGGCGCGTCGCCCCGTCTCCGTCGGGCGGGTCGCCGGCGCCGGATGCGGAGACGAAGGACGAGGAGGAGCGCAAGATCCCTCCGCTGCGTCCCAGGAACAGGCGCGGAAGGCCGCAGCTGAACCTGGACGGCGGCGGAGGACAGATCTAGAGGGGGACATCGCGTCATGGAACGGCTCCCGCGTCATCTCTTTGTCGGGGCAAAAGCCTCCCAGCCGGCTACGAAGGGGAATCCCTGCATGGACCTTCAGCGATCGCATGCTCAGACGTCGCGTGCGCCCATCGGACCAGGCCATCATGTGCGCCCGGCCGTCATCCTCCTGCCGTGGTGACGGCGGCTCTCTCCGCGCAGGTGAGCCACGATCGCGATGAGGGGTGGCGTGCGTCAGCGCACTGCTCCACGGCGATACCCGAGATCTTCTTCCCCGAAGCCAGGGAACGGGCGGACCATGCCAAGGAGATCTGCGGGGGCTGCCCTGTCCGTGAAGACTGCCTGAGGTACGCCATCGTCAACGACGAGCGGGACGGGATCTGGGGCGCGGCCACTCCGCGCGAACGCCGTTCCCTCGTCAAGCGGCTCTCCGCCGGCGAACCGGTCTCGGAGGTGGCCTCGTCGGCTTCGATCAGCATCGAGGGTGCTCGACGAATCGCGCTCGGCGTCATGCGGCGCTGATTCCGGGGGCGCGGCCTCGGTGCGGGACATCCTCGTTCCCGCTCCCTGAGGTCCTCTCCGTACCCTGAGGCGGCCTTGTCCAACAGGCTCCTTGTAAAAGATTCTTGACATTGCTGCGCGCGGATCCGTACGATCGCGTGTAAAGAATCTTTGACAGAAGGAGTCGCTCATGGTGTACGAGGAGCGCAACGTCTGGTCGGGCCTCATCGTCTCGGTCGTCGCGATCACGGTGTACGTCGTGGTGGTGCTCCGTCAGGCGGGTGGCGGTCCGCTGACTGCGGTCGACTGGGTGCCGATCATGCTCTGGACGATCGGCATCAGCATCGCGGTCACGATCGTCGTCAGCATCCTCTGGGGCATCGTCGCGGGCATGCGCGAGCCGGGAGGGGTCGGTAAGAGCGACATCCGCGACCGCGACATCGCTCGGATGGGCACGCGCGTCGAACAGGCCTTCCTCGCGATCGCGGGCGTCGGCGTGCTCCTCCTGTGCGCCGTGCGCGCCGACTGGTTCTGGATCGCCCACACGATGTTCTTCGGCTTCGCGGTCGCCGCGATCGTCGCCGGCATCGCGCGGATCGTCGCGTATCGGCGGGGCCTCTGATGGTCAAGCCGACCAGGGTCACGAACTCGATCCGCGCGCTGCGCGACGCCCGCGGCCTCACCCAGGCCGAGCTCGCCTCACGCGTCGGAGTGACGCGGCAGACCCTCATCGCGATCGAGGCGGGGCGGTACTCGCCGACGCTCGAGCTCGCGTTCCAGCTCGCCCGCGTCTTCGAGGTCGGCCTCGACGACGTCTTCCAATACCCGGAGGCCTGAGATGAACGACATGGACGCCTGGATCCAGACCCGTTACGGGGGAGTGGACGAGGTCGCGCGGATGCGGGTCGACGTCCCCGCACCTCGGCGGGGTGAGGTGCTGCTGCGAGTGCGGGCGACAGGCCTGAACGCGGCGGACCGGCACATCATGACCGGCGAGCCGCTGCTGCTGCGCACCGCGTTCGGCTGGTCGCGCCCGAAGCAGCCGGTCCGCGGCCTGGATGTGGCCGGCACCGTCGTCGCTCTCGGTCCCGACGTCTCGGAGTTCGCGGTGGGTGACGAGGTGGTGGGGGAGATCCCGGGTGGCGGCGGGCTCGCCCAGTACGCGACGACGCCGGCGGCTCGTCTCGTGCCTCGCCCGGCCGAGGTCGATCCCGTGACCGCCGCCGCCCTGCCGGTCGCGGGCGGAACGGCGTGGCAGGCGCTCGACCGAGCCGCCGTGTCAGCGGGGGACCGCGTGCTCGTGCTCGGGGCGTCCGGTGGTGTCGGCACCTTCACGGTCCAGCTCGCCGCGGTGCGCGGAGCGGAGGTGCACGCGTCCTGTTCCGAGCGCAACCGCTCGCTCGTGGCGTCCCTCGGGGCCTCGACCACCTACGACCGCGGGACCGTGCCGCTCGCCGACCTGCCGGAGGGCGGCTTCGACGTCGTGGTGGACATCGCCGGAGACAGTCCGCTGCGTGCGGTGCGGAGGCTCGTGCAGGATGGAGGTTCGGCCGTCCTCATCGCCGGCGAGGGCGGACGCGTGCTCGGGCCGATACCGCGGGTCGCCCGCGCGGCCGCGCTCTCCCTGTTCTCCCGCCGCCCGCTGCGCCCCCTCGCCGCCACGGCGAAACCGGAGGCGCTCCGCGAGCTGCTCGCGCTCGCCGCGGACGGCCGCATCGCCCCGGTCGTCGAACGCACCTGGCCGTTCGCGGAGGCCCGCGCCGCCCTCGCCCATCTCGCCGCCGGGCGCACCGTCGGCAAGGTGGTCGTGATGGTCGACTGACCAGGGCCGTACCCGCTGTGCCCATGCTGCCTTCAGTCGGCGCGGGGCGGCTCCTGGCCGTCGTGGATCGTGAGCGTCCCGGCGAGGTCCAGGTCCGCGCCCGTGCCCTGGGCGCCCGCATGCGCGAGGAGGGCGCCGCCGAGAGCCGCGCTCCAGAACGTCCGCACCTCCACGTCGAGGGGGCGCCCCACGCGCCAGCCCCGGCTGCGGACGACGCCGTCCACGAACCGCTCCGACTGGCGGAACAGCAGCTGGAGGTGCTGATCGATCACGGGCGCGAGCTCCGCCTTGGCGATCCCGATCGCGAGCGCTCCGGCGACCAGGGGGAGTGACGGGAGCGCGAGGACCGCGCGCGAGATGTTGCGCCGGAACGTGGCGGGCTCGGCGGCTCGGCGACCGATCCGTTCGATGCGCCGGGTGTCGTGCAGCAGACCGAGGAAGGCGGCGTGGACGAGAAGCGAGTCCTTGGACCCGAAGTGGTACGTGACCTGGTTGGGGAAGACGCCGGCCGCTTCGGCGATCTCCGCCACGCTCAGGGCGACTCCGCGCTTCTCCTTGCCGAGCCGGGCCGCGGTCTCCATGAGCCGCCGACGGGTCGAGAGCCCGCGACCGTCCGCGGGCGTGGGGGGCGGGGCCGCCGGGCGGGATGACGTCACCCTTCGATTGTATGTGATACAAATGATGGATCGTTTGTATGGCATACAAGAAGGGTGCGGAGATGCGTGGAACAGACGTCGTCGTGACGGGGATGGGCGCGATCACGCCGCTCGGAGCCGATGTGCGCTCGACCTGGGAGGGGCTGCTCTCGGGGCGGTCCGGCATCGGGCTGATGACGTTCCCCGGACACGAGGACGACCAGCTCGCGCGGGTCGTCGCGGGCACGATGGCCACCGATCCGGCGGGGCTCCTGGCTCCCGCCCAGGCGCGCCGGCTGGACCGCTCGCAGCAAGCGGCCCTCGTCGCGGCGGCCGAGGCATGGGCCGACGCAGGGGCGCCCGACGTCGATCCCGAGCGGCTCGCCTCCTCGATCGGAACCGGAATCGGCGGTGTGCAGACCCTCCTGGCGCAGGACGACGTCCTGGAGCAGTCGGGTGTGCGCCGCGTCTCGCCGCGCACCGTCCCGATGCTGATGCCGAACGCGGCTGCGGCGCTGGTCAGCATCGCCTACGGCGCCCGCGCCGGCTCGTACACGCCCGTCTCCGCATGCTCCTCCGGCGCGGAGGCGATCGCCCTCGGAGCCCGCCTGATCCGCGCCGGAGAGGCGGATGTCGTGATCGCCGGAGGAACCGAGGCGGCGATCACGGCGATCACGGTCGCCGGGTTCCAGCAGGCCCAGTCCCTCTCCCGATATGCCGAGGATCCGGCCTCGGCCTCCCGTCCGTTCGCCGCGGACCGCAGCGGGTTCGTCCTCGGCGAGGGCGCCGCCGTCCTGGTGCTGGAGAGCGCGGAGCACGCGGCGGCTCGGGGCGCGCACGTGCACGGGGTGATCGCCGGGGCCGGCATCGCGTCCGACGCCCATCACGTCACAGCCCCCGCTCCCGACGGCCGAGGCCAGGTCTCGGCCATGCGGAAGGCTCTCGCGCAGGCCGGACTCACGCCCGACCGGATCGGGCACGTGAACGCTCACGCCACGGGGACGCCCGTGGGGGATACGGCCGAGGCGGTGGCGATCGGCGAGGTCTTCGGCCGTGCGACGGTGACGGCGCCGAAGGCCGCGCTCGGACATCTCTTCGGCGCCGCGGGGGCGATCGAGGCCCTGATCGCGATCCTCAGCGTGAAGCACGACGTCATCCCGCCGACGCGGAGCATCGGTCCCGCCGGCGTCGATCCCGGCATCGACCTCGATGTCGTCACGGAGCGCAGGGACGTCGCTCAGCACGCCGTGCTCAGCAACTCCTTCGGCTTCGGCGGGCAGAACGTCTCACTCGTCGTCACGCGGGCGGGATAGCGGGCGGGATAGCGGCGGTGCAGCCGCTGCGGGGGACGGGGCTCCGCAGATCCTCGAGGTTCGGGTCACACCCGCCCGAAGATCTCCGGATCCACCGGACGCTGCGCGCGCGGGAGCTTCGCGACGACGAGGCGATAGGCCTCGGTCACGAGCTCCTCGACGAGGCCCCGCTCGAGGGTTCCGTCGGCGAGCAGCGTGATCCAGTGCCGCTTGTTCATGTGGTAGCCCGGGATGATCGCGGGAAACGTGGCGCGCAGGGCTTCGGCGTCCGCCGGTGCCGACTTGAGCGTCACGCCCGTCGCGGTCGACGGCGAGAGCGCCAGGAACATCAGCCCGCGCACCCGGAAGACGTCCACCTCGGGCCCGAACGGCTGATCCATCGTGACGCCGGGCAGCTCCTCGCACCGCGCCCGCACCCAGTCCTTCATGTCGTCGCCTGCCACGCACCGAGCCTTTCGTCGGGAGGGATCCGGAACCGCATCCTCGCACCTCATCATGCCGTGCGCGGGGGACACGGCGCTGGACCGCCGTGCGGGACCGCGTCCCGCGACCCGCCTCTGTACGCGCCGTCGGTTTCGGCGGATCATGGGGGCGGGGGCCGACGGAACGGGAGCAGAGCATGCCAGAGGACCATGTCGCCACAGCGAGCATCGCGATCGACGCGTCCCCCGATCGCGTCTGGGAGGTGCTGACCGATCCCGAGGCGATCCGCGAGTTCATGTTCGGGACGACCGTCGTCACCGACTGGACGGTCGGCGGGCCGATCCGCTGGCAGGGGGAGTGGCAGGGGCGGGCCTACGAGGACAGGGGTGTGATCCTCGAGGTCGAGCCGGGGCGGCGCCTCGTCTGCACGCACTTCAGTCCTCTCTCGGGGAAGCCGGACGTCCCGGAGAACTACCACACGCTGACGTGGACGATCACGGGAGACGGTCCGGTCGAGCTGACGCTCAGCCAGGACAACAACCCGGACGAAGCGGCGGCGCTGCATTCGACCACGATGTGGGACAGTCTCGTGCGCAGTGTGAAGGACATCGCAGAGCGGCGGGACTGAGCTCCGGAACGGGAACGCGCCGCGCGACCGATTGCCCTCGGTCCAGAAACCGTGCCATTCTCAGTACCACGCCAGCGCCGATGCTCCGAGCCGTCCTGCGACCCGCCCCACCGGCGAACACGGGTGAACGACAGGGGGATCGCATGTCGCAGACCGATGCCGGGAATCTCACGCACGCGGAGGACCACGGCGCAGAGCACGACGCGGAACAGGCCGGGTACAAGAAGAGCCTGAACCGTCGTCAGGTGCAGATGATCGCGATCGGGGGTGCGATCGGCACGGGCCTCTTCCTCGGATCCGCCTCCCGGCTGCACAGCAACGGACCCGCGCTCGTGCTCAGCTACGCCTTCGTGGGCGTGATCGCCTACTTCCTCATGCGGGCGCTCGGCGAGCTGGTGCTCTACCGCACCACCTCCGGCGCCTTCGTCTCGTGGATGCGCGAGTTCTTCGGCGAGAAGGCGGCGTACTACACGGGGTGGATGTACTGGACGAACTGGGCGCTCACCGGCATCGCCGAGCTCAGTGCGGTCGGGCTGTACATCCAGTACTGGTGGCCGCAGATGCCCACCTGGGCCACGGTCCTCATCGCGCTCGCCGTGGTGCTCGTCGTCAACCTGCTCTCCGCGAAGGCGTTCGGAGAGTTCGAGTTCTGGGCGTCGGTGCTCAAGGTCACCGCCATCATCGTGTTCCTCGTGGTGGGGATCGTCGTCGTCGCCTTCAGCTTCGACGTCGGCGGGCATCGTGCGGGAGTGCAGAACCTCTGGTCCAATCCCGGCGGGTTCTGGCCCAGCGGAGACGGCTTCGCCTGGTACGGGCCGATCATCGTGATGTCGGGCGTGGTGTTCGCCTATGCCGCGATCGAGATGGTCGGCATCGCGGCGGGCGAGATGGAGGATCCGAAGCGCGAGGTGCCGAAGGCCGTGAACGCGGTCATCGTCCGGATCGCCGTCTTCTACTGCGGCGCCCTGCTGCTGCTGGTCTGCATCCTGCCGACGAGCGAGTTCACGCCCGGTATCAGCCCGTTCGTGACCGTGTTCGGGCGGATGGGCATGCCGTGGATGGCCAATGTGATCCAGGCGATCCTCATCGTCGCCGCGATGTCGTCGCTGAACTCCGGCCTGTACACGACGGGCCGGGTGCTGCGCAGCCTCGGCATGGCCAAGCAGGCCCCTGGCTTCACGCTGAAGATGAGCAGGTCCGGCGTCCCGTGGGCGGGCATCGTGATGACCGCGGTCGTGTACGTGTTCGGATCCATCCTGAACGCGGTGAGCCCTGACGCCTTCGAGATCGCGCTCGAGGCGGCCTCGATCGCCGTCGTGTTCACCTGGGGCACGATCTTCGTCTGCCAGTTGCGGCTGCGAAGACTCACCGACAGGGGAGTGCTGCCGCCCAGCACCTTCCGGGCTCCGGGAACACCCTGGACGAGCTATCTGGGCCTCGCCTTCCTCGTGTTCGTGATCGTGGGCATGGCGATCTCCGGGTGGCAGGCATCGCCCTACTTCTGGCACAAGACCGGCTTCGTGGTGGTCGTCGTCGGGATCCCGGTGCTCCTCGTGATCTTCGAGCTCGGCTGGCTGATCGTGAAGGGCAGGGTGGCCGCGCAGACCGACGGCCGGATGCTCAGCAAATGGACCGACACCGGGCTGCGCTATCCGCCGCGGCCCGCGGGTCCGCGCACGGAGTCCATCGCGGCCATCGGCACGGTGCAGTTCGACGTGCACGACCGCGACGAGGACGACGAGGACGACGGGATCCCGGTCGGGCCCGTCGAGATCGAGATGCACGAGTGGGACAACCTCGACGAACCGGACAAGAACCGGCCAGACGATGCCACGGGCCCGCGCGAAGGGGGACGGTGACATGCGCCGCCTCGCCGCCGCCGCGTTGAGCCTCGTCGCCGCCTCCGTGCTCGTCTCCGGCTGCTCCTCGGGAACTCCGCAGAACACCGGAGACAACAGCGCGACCGGATCCGGCACCCTCAGGATCGGCATCGCCGACGACCTGCCCGGCGTGAGCCTCAAGACCGACTCCGGATACGCCGGGTTCGACATCGACACCGCGAACTACGTCGCCGGCAAGCTCGGCGTGCCCACGAAGAACATCACGTGGCAGCGCATCGATCAGGCCGAGCGCGTGAGCGCGGTCACCTCGGGCAAGGTCGACCTCGTCGTCTCGACGTTCTCGATCACCCCCGAGCGGGAGAAGGAGATCGCGTTCGCCGGGCCGTACTTCGTGGCGCATCAGGATTTGCTCATCCGCCGCAACGACGACACGATCACCGGACCCGAGACGCTGGACGGGAAGAAGGTGTGCGCGGCCGCCGGGACGACCTCGATCGACTACCTCACCTCGCACTACCAGGGGAAGATCACCGTCGTGAAGGTGCCGTCCTGGTCCGAGTGCGTCCGAGACCTCGCCGCCGGCACGGTCGACGCGGTGTCGACGGACGACCTCATCCTCGCCGGCTTCGCGACGCAGCCCGAGTACAAGGGCGTGCTGCGCGTGATCGGCAAGGGGTTCACCGACGAGAACTACGGGATCGGCCTGAAGCAGGGGGACGACCGGCTCGAGAAGGTGCGCGCCGCGCTCAAGGAGTACATCTCCTCGGGCGCGTGGAAGAAGTCGCTCGACGCGAACATCGCCCCCTCCGGCTACGGGATCCCCGCTCCGCCGACCGTGAAGTAGCGCAGGGACGACGACGCCCCTCCGTCCCGGTTCGGGACGGGAGGGGCGTCGCGGGCGCTCAGAAGACCGGGGTCCCGGCGCGCGTGAGCTGCCAGTTCACGACGTGGAAGTCCTTCGGGTCGATCGTGCCGGCCGCCGAGGCGTACGCCACGATGGCCTCGCGGATCGCGACCTGCGCGTTGTAGACGACCGGCGCGGTCGCGATGTGCGGGAAGCCGCCGCCGCCGGACTGGCGGTAGTTGTTCACCGCGACCACGAACTTCTGCGCCGGGTCGACGGGAGCGCCGTTCCAGGACAGGTTCTGGATCCGGGATCCCTGCGGCTGCGCGATGTCGACGTCGTACGTGACGCCGGAGAACTGGTCGTAGTTGTAGTCCGGGGTGTTCAGCGCGTTCGTCCAGCTCGCCGGATCCACCGGGGCGGCAGGGGCGACCTGCTGGAAGTACTTCGCGGAGTACTCCAGGTAGTCCTTGAGCTGCGCGCCGGTGAGCACCGAGGCCATGAGGGTGTTGTCGTAGATGTACAGCCCTGCGACGTCGCGGATCGTGACCTCACCGGCCGGGAAGGTGGCCTGCCGGTTGAAGGGAGCCGCGATCGACACGATCGGGAGGGACGCCTCCGCCGTGCCGGCGATGGCCTTGGTCACGGTGTCGACCTGCACCTTGTTGACGTAGTCGAGGATCGCGGTGTCCTTCCAGCAGGACTCCGCAGCGGAGAGCTCCTCGGTCGACGTCGCGACCGGCTTGTTGACGTACGCGACCACGGCATCGTGCTGCGCCTGGATGAGCGAGACCAGCGCCGGGTCGTCCTCGACCGTGTTCGTGTTGACGTTCGTGGCCTTCTTCGACACGACGGTCCACTGGCCCTTGACCTGCTGCAGCTCGATGTCGAACACGCTGAGCCGCTGGCCCCAGCACATCGGCTCGCTGAGCACGACCTGCTGGCCGGTCGTCGCGTTGGTGACGAAGCGCTGCGGGATGTCCTTGTGCGCGTGCCCGAACAGGATCGCGTCGATGCCGGGGACCTGCTCGGCGAGCAGTGCCGCGGCGTTCTCGTTGGGCAGCGCGTCGCCGTAGGACGAGGTGCCGCTGTCGCCGGAGTGCACGCTGACGACCAGCACGTCGACGCCCTGGTCGCGGATCACGGGCACCCAGCGCTTCGCGGTCTCGACGATGTCCAGCACCTCGACCTTGCCGCTCACGTTGGCCTTGTCCCAGATGACGATGCCCGGGTTGGTGAGGCCGAGCACGCCGACCCGGATCGGCTTGGCGCCCTTCGGGTGCAGCGTCTTGATCGTGTACGGCGTGTAGGCGGGCACGGTGGTCCCTGCCCGCACGGCGTTCGCACCCAGCACGGGCGCCTTCATCTGCGAGATCCACGTGTCGAGGAAGTCGAGGCCGTAGTTGAACTCGTGGTTGCCCAGGGCGACGGCGTCGTAGCCGATGGCGTTCATCTGCGCGGCCATCGGGTGGATCGCGCCGCTCTTGGTGATCGGGTCGATCGTCGCGTAGTAGAAGCCCAGCGGGGTGCCCTGGATCGTGTCGCCGGCGTCGAAGAGGAGCGTGCGGTCACGGCCGCGGTCCGCGCGGATCTGGTTGACGACGCTCGAGACGCGCGACAGGCCGACGACGTTGCCGGCCTTGTCGGAGTAGGCCGCGTCCTTGTAGTAGTCCCAGTTCACCGCGTGCGAGTGGATGTCGGAGGATCCCATGATCGTGATGGTCACGGACTTGCCGACCCCGCCCGCGGCCGCGGATGCCGAGTCCGAGCTGGTGGCGACCCAGCCGGCGGCGGCGAGCGCGCTCGCCGCGGAGACGCCGGTGAGGAATCCGCGCCGGCTCAGCCCTGAGCGGCGCTCCTGCTCGACGTCATCGGGGACGGCGCACGAGCACCAGCGGGGCTGCGGGGCGTCGGCGTGGCGGTGGAGATGTGTTTCATCTGTCATGAGGACCGATGCAACCATGCCGCGGGGGCGGCGACAACAAAGCGCGCGTGAACATTTTCCCGTCGCTCACATGAGCGCCCCCGCGTCCCCCTCCCGCACGACCGAGCACCCCGCCTGTTCTCTGGGTCACCCCACTTCCGAGTCGTCCCCATGAGCGGAGCCCATAGCGTCCGCTGGTGGGGACGACGCGGAATGTTGCGGTGACCAGCTTGGGGTCGTCCCTGTGAGCGGAGGCCATGGCGTGCGCTGGTGGGGACGACTCGGATCAGGGATGGGGTCAGAGGGCGGGGTCGAACGGCCAGCCGGTGTAGGCCTCGGCGAGGTAGCGGCGGCCGGCCTCGGAGCCGGTGAGCATGTGCAGCTCGCCCTGCCGGCGATGCCGGTCGAAGTCGGTGGCGTCGGGCGCCGTGTGCAGCAGGTTCGTCATCCACGCCGAGAAGTGCTGGGCCTGCCAGATGCGCCGGGCGGCGACCTCGGGGAAGCGGTCGAGCGGGCCGTCGTCGCCGTCGAGCAGGAGGGCGCGGATCGCGCGGTCGAGCAGCACGACGTCGGCGACCGCGAGATTCATGCCCTTCGCGCCGGTCGGCGGCACGGTGTGCGCGGCGTCGCCGACGAGGACCGTGCGGCCGCGCCGCAGCTCGTGCGCGACGAAGCTGCGGAACCGCAGCACGTCCCGCCGGATGATCGGCCCCTCGTTCAAGGGCATGCCGGGGATCCGACTCCGCAGCTCCTCCCAGATCCGTGCGTCGCTCGTCGCGGCCGGATCCGTGCCCGGCTCGCACTGGAAGTACATCCGCTGCACGGTGTCGCTGCGCTGGCTGATGAGGGCGAACCCGGCGTCCGAGCTGCTGTAGACGAGGACGTCGTTGCTGGGCGGGGCCTCGCACAGGATCCCGAACCACGCGAACGGAAACTCCCGGAAGTGCCCGCCGGTCGGGCTCACCGTCCTCCGGACCACGCCGTGCGATCCGTCGGCGCCGACGACCACCTCCGCCTCGATCTCGATCTCGGCGCCTTCCGCATCCTGCGCGATGACCGTCGGGCGGGACGACTCCGCGTCCCGCACCGCCGTCGCGGAGACGCCGAAACGCAGATCCTGCCCGTCCGCGAGGCGCGCCGCGATGAGATCCTTCAGCACCTCGTGCTGCGGGTACAGCCACACGCTGCGGCCGGTGAGGGCGGGAAAGTCGAAGCGGTGGCCGACGCCGTCGAAGCGCAGCTCGATCCCGTCGTGGCGGTGGCCGTCCGTCAGCACCCTGGTCGACGCGCCGGACGCGACCAGGAGGTCCACCGTGCCCTGCTCGAGGATGCCGGCGCGGACGGTCTGCTCGATCTCGCCGCGTTCACGGCGGTCGATCACGATGGATCCGATCCCGGCGGCGGCGAGCAGATGCGAGAGCAGCAGGCCGGCGGGGCCCGCGCCGACGATGGCGACTCGGGTGCGGACGGTGATGGTCATGAGGTCTCCTTCGACGGCGCAAGCCTCGCCGATGCGCCCCGTTGCGCGCTCGATCGCTCCCGTTGAACGGGATTCCGGCTTCAGCGGCGGAAGCCGAGCGTGCGCTCGATGTCGCGGGCCGCAGCGTGCAGCTCGTAGAGCGCGATGTCGGTCTGCGCGTCGCGCGGGAGCACCGCGGAGAGCGCGGCGATCACGGCACCCGTCTCGTCGCGGATCGGCACGGCGACGCCGGTCGAGACGTCCTCGATGTACCCCGGCGCGACGACGTGACCGAGGCGCCGGATGTCGGCGAGCGCACGGCGCAGGGCTCCCGTGTCCGTGATGGTCTCCCTCGTGACGGGCGCGAGGGGTCCCGCGAGGATCCGCTCCTGCAGGTCGCGCGTGCCGAAGGCGAGGAGCACGAGGCCGGAGGACGACGCGTGCAGCGGCAGGCGCCCCGCGATCCGGGTGACGTTCGCGCCGGATTCCGGGCCGGACAGGCGCTCCAGGAAGAGCGCCTCATCCTGCTCCAGGATCGCGAGCTGGGTGTGCTCGCGCAGCCGGCTCTGCACGCGCTCCATCGACGGCATCGCCGCCTGGCGCAGGCGCAGCGCATGCGAGGAGCGGGTCGCGAGCTCCCACAGCCGCATGCCGATGCGGATCCGCCGATCCTCGTCGCGCTCCAGGAGGCCCGCCTCGACGAGCTCGCCGACCATGCGATGCGCGGTGGAGACGGGAAGGCCGGCCCTGCGCCCGATCTCGGCGGCCGTCTGCACGGTGCGCGTCGGGGTGAAGGTCTCGAGCACGCGCAGCAGGCGGTCGGTCACCGAGTCGCCGGAGGGGGAGTTCGCCATGGATCCAGGATGCCACTGTCCCGAGCCGATTCCCATTGGATGGGAATCCTTCGCCGCAGGGCCCGGCCACGGCGCACGATTCTGCTGTTCCCGATCGGTCGAAGGAGACCACGATGTACGACACCGCTGCGGCGCCCGAATCGCTGCTCGCCGCGCCCGACCAGCTCACGCAGGGCGAGATCAGCGCCGAGATCGAGTCCGCGCATGCCGAGTACGCGCGGCGCGAGGCGGAGGGCGAGATCCTGCCGCGCACGATGCACGACTTCGCGCCGTACCGGTCGAGCGTCCTCCGGCACCCGACGAAGAACCCGAAGCTCGTCGATCCGGAGACGATCGAACTGCTCTCGCCCGCCTTCGGCCAGCGCGACGTCGCCGCGATCGAGTCCGATCTGACCCTGCAGCACATCGGCGAGCCGCTCGGGGAGCGCATCACCGTCCGCGGGCGGCTCCTGGACTCCCGGGGGCGGCCGCTCGCGAACCAGCTGATCGAGGTCTGGCAGGCGAACTCGGCCGGGCGCTACATCCATCAGCGCGACCAGCATCCCGCGCCCCTCGACCCGAACTTCACGGGCGCGGGCCGCGCGATCACGAACGACGCGGGCGAGTACCTCTTCACGACCATCAAGCCCGGTCCGTATCCGTGGAAGAACCACGTCAACGCCTGGCGCCCTGCGCACATCCACTTCTCGGTGTTCGGCCGGGCCTTCACGCAGCGCATCGTCACCCAGATGTACTTCCCGGGGGATCCGCTGTTCGCCCTCGATCCGATCTACAACTCGATCCGGCGCCCGGCGGACCGCGAGCGCATGATCGCGACGTACGACCACGACGCCACGGTCCCGGAGTTCTCGATGGGCTACCGCTGGGACATCGTCGTGGACGGGCCGGACGCGACCTGGGCCGAGCAGGAGGAGGACCAGTGACTCTCGAAACCGCCCTCGAGCCCACGGCGGGGCAGACCGTCGGGCCGTTCTTCGCCTACGGCACCGAGTACGACCGGATGCATGAGGTCGTCTTCCCGCACAGCCCCGGCGCGATCGTGCTCTCCGGCACGGTCTACGACGGGTCCGGCGCCCCCATCCCCGATGCGATGGTGGAGATCTGGGGCGCCGACGCCGACGGGACGGTGTCGCGCGCCCGGGGAGCGTTCCGCCGCGACGACCACACCTTCACGGGCTTCGGCCGGTCGTTCACGACCGATGACGGCCGCTACGAGTTCTGGACCCGCGAGCCCGGCCCGTCGGGGCCCGGCGCACCCTTCTTCGCGGCGATCGTCTACGCGCGGGGTCTGCCGGACAAGCTGCACACGCGCATCTACCTGCCCGGTGCCGAGGGGTATCTGTTCCTGGCCTCCCTGTCCGCGGAGGAGCGGGAGACCCTCATCGCGGTCCGGGAGGCGGACGGGAGCCTGCGCCACGACATCCGGCTGCAGGGGGAACGGGAGACGGTGTTCCTTGCCTACTGACGACGAGCTCGACGGCGCGCTCCGGTCGGGCGTGTCCGGCCTGCTGGATCCGGTGCTCGCGGTACTCGCCGCCGGGGCACCGGCAGAGGGCGGTGCGGGGATCGGCGGCGATGCGCACGTCGCCGCCGCGCTCGTGCGGGCGGAGCGCGGTCTGCTCGCGGCCTACGCCGAACTCGTTGTCATGCCCCGCGCTCTCGCCGAGGAGGTCGCTCCCGGTTTCCGCCCCGATGTGCGATCGCTCGGCTCGTCGGCGCTCGAGAGCGGCAACCCGGTCGTGCCTCTCGTCGGGGAGCTGCGGCGCCGCACCGAGAACCCCGAGGCCGCGCGCTGGATCCATCGCGGTGCGACGAGTCAGGACATCCTCGACACCGGGCTCATGCTCGTGGCGAAGGACGCCATCGCCGCGTCCGTCGTGGACCTCACGGCCGCGGCCTCGGATCTCGCCGCCCTGGCGGTCGCGCACCGCGACGACCCCGCCGCCGCGCGCACGCTCGGACAGCACGCGGTCCCGATCACCGTCGGCGCACGGATCGCCGGCCGGCTGCGCGCCCTCGTGCGGGCGCGTCGCTCGCTCCTCGACGTCGCGGCGACCCTGCCGGCCCAACTCGGCGGGGCCGCCGGAACCCAGGCCTCCTTCGTCGAGCTGTTCGGATCCGACGTCGCGGCACAGCTGCCATCGGCCTTCGCAGCGGCCACGGGTCTCGCGGCGCCGCCCGCACCCTGGCACACCGACCGGTACCCGATCCTCAACCTCGCCCATGCGGCCGGGGCGGCGCTCGCGGCGATGGGTGCGCTCGCGACGGATGTCGTGACCCTCACCCGCCCCGAGATCGGGGAGGCGGCGCTCCAGCGCGGCGGGGGATCCAGCACGATGCCGCAGAAGCGCAATCCGGTCGATGCGATCCTGGTGCGGTCCGCCGCGATGCGCGCTCCGGCCCTGGTCGGGCAGCTCCACCTCGCGGCCGGCCTCGCCGGTGACGAGCGCCCGGACGGCGCCTGGCACGCCGAATGGCCGGCGCTGCAGGAGCTTCTGCGGCTGCTGGTCGGCGGGGCCGCCCGCACCCGCGCGCTGTGCGCCGCGCTGAGCTTCGACGCGGAGCGCGCCAGGGCGAACCTCTCGCTCAGCGAGGGGCTGATCGTGTCGGAGCGCCTCGCTCTCGTGCTGAAGCCTCGCATCGGCGCCGTCCGCTTCGCCGAGGTGATCGACCGCGCCTCCGCCGGCGAGCCGCTCGCCGCGCTGCTGCGCGCGCTGCCGGAGGTGGCGGAGCGGGACGTCGACGACCTGCTCGATCCGGCCCGGTACACGGGACGCTCCGGAGCCCTCGTCGACGAGGCGGTCCGCGCCGCCAGGGAAGAGGGGATCCGATGATCGACGTCGCGGTGTCCGCCGCGTTCGGGCCGGAGGGCGCGCCACTGCTCGTCCTCGGCCCGTCGCTCGGGACGACGAGCGTCCTCTGGGAGTCGGTGCTGCCCGCCCTCGTTCGCGACCATCGGGTCATCACCTGGGAGCTCCCGGGCCACGGATCCTCCGGACCGGCGCGGGAGGCGTTCTCCGTCGCGGAGCTCGCGGACGCCCTCGTCCGCGCCCTCGCCGAAAGCCTCGACGGCGCGCGGTTCGACTACGCGGGGGTCTCCCTGGGCGGAGCCGTGGGGCTGGAACTCCTGCTGCGGCATCCCCAGCTCGTCGGCGCCGCCGCGATCCTCTGCTCCGGCGCCGTCATCGGAACGCCGCAAGGGTGGCGCGACCGGGCGGCCCGGGTGCGCGCCCAGTCGACCTCCTCGCTCGTCGTCGGATCCGCCCAGCGCTGGTTCGCACCCGGCTCGGTCGCGGAGCATCCCGAACTCGCCGGCCGCCTGCTGCACGCGCTGCAGGACGCCGACGATGAGAGCTACGCCCTGGCGTGCGAGGCCCTCGCCGCGTACGACGTGCGCGATCGTCTCGGCGAGATCGGCGCTCCCGTGCTGGCCGTCTGGGGTGCGCACGACGCGGTGACGCCCGAGGCCTCGGCGCGGGAGATCGCAACCGGCGTGCGATCCGGCAGTGCCGTCGGGATCCCCGGCGCTTCGCACCTCGCGCCCGTCGACGACCCGGCCGCCGTGAGCCGGCTGCTGGGCGGATTCCTGACCCCCGAGAGGACCCCGAGATGACCGGATCGACCGGAACGACCGACGCGGAGCGTCACGCGCAGGGCATGGCCGTGCGCCGCGAGGTGCTCTCGGACGCGCACGTGGACCGTGCGATCGCGAGCACGACGGATTTCACCGCCGACTTCCAGGACTTCATCACACGCGTCGCCTGGGGCGACGTGTGGTCCCGTCCCGGCCTCGACCGCCGGTCCCGCTCGATCGCCGTGCTGTCGAGCCTCATCGCCCTGGGCCACGAGGAGGAGTTCGCGATGCACGTGCGCGCGGCCCGCCGCAACGGGCTCACGGTCGCCGAGATCCGCGAGGTCATCCTGCAGTCGGCCGTGTACGCGGGCGTGCCGGCCGCGAACACGGCCTTCCGCATCGCCGCAGGGGTGCTCGCAGAGGAGGCGCCCTGATCGACACGGCGGTGCCGGATGCGGCGCACGCCGTCGTGCTCGCGCGCTGACCGCGCCCGAGCGCACCCGCGATCGGGCGCATCCCGCGATCCGGTCCGTACCATCCCGGATCCTCAGTGGGGGGGATCCGTTCCTTGGGGGAAGTGAACGCGATGAAGCGTAGGAGAATCCACGGAGTCCTGATCCTCGGGCTCGCCGTCCTGCTCGGTCCGGGGGTCGGGGGCATGCTCGCGCCACCCGCGCACGCGGCGTCCGGTTTCACCGGCACCGTGTCGATCGCGCATCTGAACGACGTGCACGGCAACGTCTTCGAGACCGCGACGGAGATCGGCTATGCCAGGATCGGCGGCTACGTCGACCAGCTGAGGGCGGACAACCCGAACACCCTGTTCCTGGACGCGGGGACACGTTCTCCGGGTCGAAGCACACGGCGATCGACCGCGGCGCGAGCATCGTGCCGATCGTGAACACCCTGGGGTTCGACGCGCGGACCGCGGGCAACCACGAGTTCTCCTACGGCTCGCCGTATCTCCAGGAGCTCGCCTCGCGCCTGGATCACCCGATGCTGGCCGGCAACATCGTCTCCTCCGCCACCGGACAGCCGGTCCTGCCGGGGTACACGATGGTCGCGCTGCCGAACGGCATGAAGGCGGGCGTGATCGGGGTCACCACGCCGGTCTCCGCAGCGATGGGCTCGCAGGACGTCGAGTACCGGGACGCGATCACCGCGACCCAGGCCCTCGTGGACGAGGTCACCGGCCAGGGCGCGGATCTCGTGATCGGGCTCGTGCACCTGGGCGACCAGGGCTCCGACATGACGAGCCTGAAGGTGGCCGACGCGGTCACCGGCATGAACCTGATCGTCGACGGGCACAGTCACAGCACGCTGCCTCAGGGGCGGCTGCAGAACGGCACCCTGATCGTGCAGACGGGCGAGTTCGGGCGCAACCTCGGGGTCGTCGACCTGGGCATCGTGGACGGGAAGGTCACGAGCGCGACGGCACGACTCGTGTCGCGCAGCGAGATGGCGAACGCGCCGGAGAAACCCGCGACCAAGGCGGCCGTGGACGCCTTCCGCGTCGTGTCGGATGCGTACTTCGCCACGCCGATCGGCAGCACCTCCGTGCTGCTCGAAGGCACCCGCGACATCGTCCGCACCCAGGAGACCGCGCTGGGGAACATGTTCGCGGATGCGATCTCGGCCGCCACGGGCGCGGAGATCACCCTCCTCCCCGCGGGATACGTGGGCGGGCGCATGACGCCGGGGCCGATCACCCGAGGAGACGTCCTCACGCTGTCGCGAGCCCCGACCGCCATCACGAAGAAGGTGTTCACCGGCGCGGAGCTCCTCCGGATCCTGAACGCGCAGTACGCGAGCTATCCGACGCCGTCCGGCTCCTTCGCGCAGGTGAGCGGGCTGTCGGTCGTGCTGGATCCGGCGGGGGCGACGTCGAAGTCGAAGGTGCATCGGGTGCAGGTGGCGGGGAAGCCGCTGGATCCGAACGCGAGCTATACGGTCGCGACGACGACCGGCGTCGCGAGCGGCTTCGCGGGGACGGTTCTCGCGGAGTACCCCGGCGTGGCCGAGATGCTCAGCGACCACATCGCCGCGCACAGCCCCGTGGCGCCGGTGGTCGAGGGGCGGATCACGCGCAGGACGTCGGACGGACCGACCGTCCCGACCGGACCCGGCGGAACGGGCGGCCCCGGCCCCTCGCAGACTCCCTCGCCGAGCACCGCCAGCATCACTCCGTCGCCGAGTCCGGAACCCGCACCGACGTCCGCCGGTCCGACCGGCTCCGCCGACGACAGAGGTGCGTCCGGTCGACTCGCAGCGACGGGATCCGGGGGACCGCTGCTCGCGTCGCTGCTCGCCGGCGTCGGAATCCTCGTGGGCCTGCTCCTCCTGGCGTCCGCGCGCCGCCGGCGCAAGGACCTCGGAAAACGCTGACCCCGGCCCGCACCCGCCTTGCCCCGGACGATAGTCTTCGGGGCGAAGCGGGTCGCCCTGTGCCGAGGCGGCGCGGGCAGGAGCATGGAGTCATGACGGTAGCCGAGCAGGGCGCCGGTGCGCGCCCCGATCTGACCGCGCAGCTGCGGGACGCGATCCTGAACGCGGAGTTCGCGCCGCACCAGCGCCTGGTCGAGGCGGACCTCAGCGCGCAGTACGGTGCGAGTCGCGCGTCGGTGCGCACGACGCTGCTGACCCTCGCGAGTGAAGGCCTGATCGAGCGGCTCCCGAATCGCGGTGCGCGGGTGCGTGCGATCAGCATCGACGAGGCCATCGAGATCGTCGAGGTGCGCGTCGCCCTGGAGTCGCTGTGCGCGCGCAAGGCCGCGGAGAAGCTCACCGAGGACGGCGCCGAAGAGCTGCGCGCCCTTCGCGATGCGCTCGAGACCGCGGTGTCGGCGGGCGATCTCCTCGCCTACGCGCGCCTGCACCAGGATCTGGATCGCCTCCTGCGTGCGCTGAGCGGCCACGCGACGGCGACGCTGCTGCTGGAGCGGCTGCAGGCGCAGTCGGCGCGGCACCAGTTCCGCCTCGGCTTCCTGCCGGGCCGTGCGGCGACCTCGGCGCCGGAGCACACCGCGATCATCGATGCCGTCCTCGCGCGGGATCCGGATGCCGCCGAGTCTGCCACGCGTGCGCACCTCGCGGGCGTCATAGCCCTGCTGCGCACGATGGACTGATCCTCCCCGTGCGCGAGAAGGGCCCGCCCGCAGCGAAAGCGGACGGGCCCTTCTCGCGAGATCCGCGGGAGGCTCAGAACCCCGGGCCGCGGCCCTTCGGCGCCACGTACTGAGCCGTGAGCGCTTTGAGGCTGCCCGGTGCGGTCGGATCATACGAGAAGATCGACGACGTGTCGGGCTGGAGGCGCTTGGCCACCGGGCCGTAGGTCATGTCGCCGTTCAGACCGAGATAGTCGATCTTGCCGAGGCCGTCCATCGCCTCCATGAGGCCCGGACCAGACAGGTCGCCGAGCTGGACGGCCTTCTCGAGGATCGTCGTCGCGGTGATCGCCTGCATGAACCCGTAGACGTTCTGCATCGTCGGCGTCTTCCCGAGCTTGTCGGTCAGCAGCTTGATGCCCTCGATCGAGGTGTCGTCGAGGTCCCCGGCGAGGCCGGTGATCACGAAATTGTCCTTGAGGTAGGTCGCGATGTCCGTGTCCTTGAAGGACTGGGCGATCGAGAAGAACTCGGTCTCCCAGATCGGGGCGTAGTCGAGCTGGGTCGCTGCCGCCACAACGTTGGGCACATTGCCGTTGGCGCCGCCGAAGACGACGAGATCGCACTTCGCTGTCTTGAGCGTCTGGATCTGCGCCGTGAACGCGGTGTCCGTCGGAGCGAACTCCGTCTTGGGGCCCACGGTGAAGCCGAGCTCCTTCCCCGCGTGCTCGAGGGCGTCCTGGCGGGCCTGCCCCGACTGGTCCGCCTGGACCATGGAGCAGACGGTGGAGCTCTTGCTGATCCGGCCCTTCTCGAAGAGGTAGGACAGCGCGTTCCACACGTTCGACTGGTAGGACGTGAACGTCATCCCCAGGTTCTCCTGCGCGGTGAAGCGCGAGCTCTGGGTCGACGGGAGGGCGACGGCCTTGTTCTGCTTGAGGATCGGCAGCAGCGCCTCGGTCGACGCATCGCCGAGGATCCCGGACAGCATCACCACCTGGTCCTTGATCCGCTGGTACTCCTGCACGGCGAGCTGCGGGTTGTACTGGTTGTCCGCGGTGATGACCTTCACCGGGTACTTGCCGGCGACCCCGCCCTTCGCGTTGACGATGTCGTAGTAGGCCTGCTGCCCGGCGACCTGCTCATTCGCCGAGGGCGCGATCGGACCGCTGAGCGCGGTCATCTCGCCGACGTGGATGACCCCGTCGGACAGGCTGAAGCCCGGCACCGATGCCAGTGTCGTGGAGGCGGTGCCGGATCCGCCGCTCGGAGCGGTCTGAACGGCGCAGGACGTGAGGAGCAGCGCGGCAGCGGCGACGATGCCGATGGCGCCAGGAGTGCGATCTCTCACAGGCTGTGTCCTTTCTGGTGTGTCGTGATCCCCGGTGCGGGGTCGGGTGGCGAGGCCGCGGGTGCGGCCTGCGTCTTCGCCGGCGCCGCAGCGGGCCGGCGACCGGGGCGGCGGAAGAACGAGATCAGCCCGCCGCGCCGGAAGAGGAGGAAGAGGACGATGAGGACGCCGTAGACGACGAGTCCGAAACCGGACACGCTCACCCCGCCCTGTTCGCCGGGCTTCGAGATGAAGGGCAGCACGTCGGCGAGCCGGATCGCGATCACGGGGACCAATCCGATGAAGAGAGCGCCGAGCACAGGGCCCCAGATGCTCGCGAGCCCGCCGATGACCACGATCGCGACGTACTGGATCGACAGGTCCAGCCCGAAGTTCTCGGGTCGGATGTACTGCAGCTCGACGCCGAGCAGTCCTCCGGACAGGCCGCCCAGCGCCGAGGACACGATGAACGCGTTCATCATCGTCGGCAGGCGCCGCGCCCCGAGCACCTCGGCGGCGAGGTCGTGATCCCGGAACGCCTGCATGGCGCGGCCCGACCGGGAGCGCACGATGTTGGCGACCGCGAGAAGGATCACCGCGAGGATCAGCCAGCAGAGGATGAACATGCCCTGCTCGCGGGAGAGCAGGAACGGGCCGACCCGGAGCGCGGCGAAATCCAGCGGCCCGAGCAAGACCGGCGCCGTCACGACCGTTCCGTTGAGACCACCGGTGAGAGCGGGCAGGTTCCGCGCGGCGTAGATGCCGATGAAGACCAGCCCGAGCGACACGATCGCCAGGTAGGGCCCCTTGAGCCTGAGAGCGAAGGGGGCGACGACCGCTCCGAGGGCGCCCGCGAACAGGGTGGACAGCGGGAGCCAGAGCAGGAACGGCAGGCCGAGCTGACCGCCGAGGACCTGCCCGCAGAACGCCCCGGCGCCGACGAAGAACGCGTGCCCGAGGGAGATCTGCCCCGCGTATCCGGTCAGCAGGTTCAGGCCGGTCGCGGCGATCGCGGCGATGGCCGCGGTGGTCAGCACGGTCAGGATGTAGCTGTCGGCGACGTTGAGCGGGATCGCGACGATCGCGACGAGGAACGCGATCGCGAGGATCTTCTTCCGCAGGGTGTCGAAGAGCCGCGGCGCCTGCCCGCGTGTGCGCGGTGCGAGGGCGGATCCTGTCGTGGTGAGGGTCATGCGCGGCGCACCTCTCGTCGGCCGAACAGTCCGGCGGGTCGGATGAGGAGGATCGCGAGCATCACCAGATAGGGCACGACCTCGGAGAATCCCGATCCCCAGCTCTCGGGGACGAGGGAGACGGCGAACTGCTGGACGACGCCGATCACGAGCCCTCCCACGACGGCCCCGAGCGGCGACTCGAGGCCGCCCAGGATGATGACCGGAAGGGCGAGGAAGGCGTACACCTCGAGCCCCGGACGCACACCGCCGCCGACGGTGGTCGAGAGCACGACGCCGCCGAAGGCGCCCAGTGCTCCGGCGATGCCCCAGGAGATGCCGTACACGAAACGCGTGCTGACGCCCTGGGCCATGGCGGCCTCGCTGTCGATCGCCGTCGCGCGCAGGCTGAGCCCGATGCGGGTGTAGCGGAAGAACAGGAAGAAGGCGAGCAGGATCCCCGCGGTGATCGGGATGAGCGTGGCGTCGCGCGCCGTGATGCCGATGCCGCCGATGCGCAGCACGTTCAGCGCCCAGGGATCGCCGAGGTTCAGGGAGTCGCCCGGCCAGATGCCGGTGACGACGGGCGCGACCGCGATCGTCACCCCGAAGGTGATCAGCAGCGCGGCGAAGTGATCACGGACGCGATGCAGGACGAACGCCTCCAGGAGCACGGTGAACAGCGCGACGGCGGCCATCGCCACGATCACGCCCGCCCAGAAGGGCAGGCCGGCCTGGTGGATGAGCGCGTAGGCGAGGTACGCGCCGAGGACGACGAAGCTGCCCTGCGCGAGGTTCAGGATGCCGGATGCGCGCGCCACGATCACGAAGCCGAGCGCGAGCACGGCGTACAGGGATCCCAGCGCGATGCCGGAGGTCAGCGTCTGGAGGAACTCGGTCATGCGTGCTTCGCCTTCCGGTCCTGGTCGCGAGAGATGCCGAGCGCGACGGTCCCCGTCGCCGTCGGGTCGTCCGTCTCCTCGGTCTCGTCTCCGAGGTAGGCGCTGATGACGCGGGGGTCCGCGATCGCCGCGCGGGGGGACTCGATGGTGACGACGGTTCCGAAATCGAGCACGAGCGCGCGGTCTCCGAGACGGGTGACCATGCCCATGTCGTGCTCGATCATGACGACCGTGAGGCCCAGTTCCTGTTTGGCGGTGAGGATCCAGCCGGCGAGCTCGTCCGTCTCCTCGTCGTTCATCCCCGCGGCGGGCTCGTCGAGCAGCAGCAGCCGCGGCTCGACGGCGAGGGCGCGGGCGAGCTCTATCCGCTTCTTGATGCCGTAGGGAAGATCGCGGATCGGGCGGTTCAGGAAATCGCCGAGCCCCAGCAGATCGATGAGCGGCCCGCACGCCCGCCTGGCCTCCGCCTCCTCCCGGCGGGCGCGGCCCCACCACACGGCGCCGGTCAGCACACCGGAGCGCATGAGGCGCTGGCGGCCCAGGACCACGTTGTCCATCACGTCCATGTGCTCGAAGAGAGCGAGATTCTGGAAGGTGCGGGCGATGCCGAGGTCGGCCAGCCCGGTGCGTCGCACCTCGAGCAGGGATCGCCCGTCGAAGACGACGGATCCGGACGTCGGCTGGTAGATGCGGCTGAGGACGTTCAGCAGCGAGGTCTTGCCGGCGCCGTTGGGGCCGATGACCGTGAAGAACTCGTTCTCGCGGACGTCGAAGGAGACTCCGCGGAGGATGTGCAGTCCGCCGATCCGGAGTTCGACGTCGCGCACTTCGAGCAGCGGCGGGACAGGGGCGGTCATGCGGCGTCCTCCGATCCGAGTCCGAGCAGGAGCCGCTGCAGGCCGGCGTCCGCCCGCAGTTCCTCGGCCGCCGCCTCGTGGACGATGCGCCCGTGTTCGATCACGTAGCCGCGGTCGGCGACGGCGAGGGCCATCGTGGCGTTCTGCTCGATGAGAAGCACGCTCGTGCCGGCGGTCCTGATGGCGTCGATGGTGTCCCGCACGTGGGTCACGAGCTTGGGGGACAGGCCGAGCGTCGGCTCGTCGAGGATGAGCAGTCGCGGCGACGACATGAGGGCCCTGGCGACCGCGAGCATCTGCTGCTCTCCGCCGGAGAGCAGCCCTGCCGGCTGATCGTGCCGCTCGGCGAGGCGGGGGAACAGATCCATCATGCGGCTGCGGTTGGCTTTGAGCCGGCTCGTGCCCACCGTCGTCCCGCCCATGTCGAGGTTCTCCGCGACCGTCATCGCGCCGAAGATCCGGCGCCCTTCGAGCGCCTGCGCGACGCCGTGACGGACGATCGCGCGGGGCGAGCGCCGCGTCAGAGGCGAGCCGAAGCTCGTGATCGCGCCTGCGGAGACCGATCCGCCCTGCGCCGGCAGGAGTCCCGTGATCGCTCGCGCAAGGGTGGACTTGCCGGCGCCGTTCAGGCCCATGAGCGTCACCACCTCACCCTCTGCGACGGTGAGGGAGATGTCCCGCAGGGCGGTGATGGATCGTCCGTATCGGACGCTGAGCCCCTCGATGCGCAGGGCGGGGGCGCGATCGCTGTCCGGAACGCGCATCAGGCAGCTCCGCCGTCGAGTCCGAGCAGCCGGATCGCGTTCTCCCGCAGCACGAGGCGCTCCACCTCTTCCGGCAGCTCCAGCGTTGCGAAATCGCTCAGCCAGCGGTCGGGGGTCAGAGCCGGGAAGTCGGAGCCGAACAGCATCTTGTGCCGGAGGTAGGTGCGAGTTGCACGCACGAGGCCGGCGCTGAAGTACTTCGGAGACCACCCGGACAGGTCGATCCAGACGTTGGCCTTGTGCGTCGCGACGGAGAGGGCCTCGTCCTGCCAGGGCACGCTGGGATGGGCCATCACGATCTGCAGCCGCGGATGCCGCGCCGCGACGTCGTCCAGCAGGATCGGGTTGGAGAGTCCCAGCCGCAGGCCGAGTCCGCCCGGGACGCCGGCGCCGACCCCGGTCTGGCCGGTGTGCACGACGACGGGGAGATCGAGGTCCTCGATCGCGCCGAAGAGCGGATCGAACGCCTCCGCCGAGGGGTCGAAGCCCTGAAGCGTCGGATGGAACTTGAAGCCGCGGACCCCCAGCTGCGAGGCCTGCCGCTCGAGTTCGCGCAGCGCGGCAGGGCCCTGCAGGGGATCCACGGACCCGAACGCGATCAGCGCCTCCGGATTGCGCGCGGCGCCCGAGGCGATGTCGTCGATGCTGTTCGGGGCGTGACCGGTGTTCGTCGTCGCGTCGACTGTGAAGACGACCGCCATCATGTCGCGCTCGCGGAAGTAGGCGGCGGTCTCGTCGACGGTCTTGGCCGGGTCGGTGGTGCCGAAGTATCGATCCATCGCCTCGCGCTGCTCGGCGGAGGCGCCGAACCGGCCAGCGTCGTCGACCTGGATGTGGACGTGCGTGTCGATCGCCCTGATGCCCGCGAGGCCGGTCACGATGCGGCCCCCTCTCCGCGATCGCGGATCATCTCCTCGCGGAGGCGGACCAGATCGACCTTGCCTGTCGGGGTGCGGTCCATCGACGGGCGGAACAGGATGTGCCGAGGGCGCTTGTATCCGGCCAGGAGGCCGTCCACGTGTGCGAGCAGCTCCTCGGCCGAGACGTCGCCCGAGCGCTCGACCACCGCGGTCACGATCTCCCCGAACCGCGCGTCTGGGGCGCCGAGCACCACGGCGTCGGCGACGGCGGGGTGGGTCAGGAGGGCTTCCTCGACCTCGAGCGGGTAGACCTTCTCGCCGCCGGTGTTGACGACCGCGCTGCCGCGCCCCAGGAACTCGACGTGCCGGTCGTCCTCGACTAGCACCCAGTCACCGGGGATCACGTGACGCACGCCGCGGATCACGCGGAATGCCGCGCGGGTCTTCTCCTCGTCGCGGTGGTAGCCGAGCGGCAGCGCCCCGCGCTGGGCGAGGAGGCCGAGCGCGCCGGGGAGATCCTGGACCTCGGCGAGATCCTGGTCGAGCACCACAGCGGTGGGGAGCAGCCTCGGCCGACCAGGCAGGTCGGAGACGCCCGTCGTGACGGTGACCGCGAGGCCGCCGCCCTCGGAGGATGCGAGCAGATCGAAGATCGTGAGCGCGCCGAGGACGTGCAGTCGGCGCTTGGTGTCGGGGCTGAAGCGCATGCCGGAGCTCATGAGGGAGGTGACGGCGCCGAGGGATCCGCCGGCGCGCTCCGCGGCCTCCGCGAGCGGGAGGGCGACGGCGTCCCCGGCGACGATGATCCGGGTCGCGTGGTGCGCGAGGGCGAAGCACAGGGCGCTCTCGGCGTCCAGGCGCGCAGAGGAGGTGAGCAGCACCGTCCCGCCCAGGGTGAAGGTGTTCATCGACATCGTCAGCGCGGTACCGTGCATGAGCGGGGCCAGGGGGAGCGTGACCGGGTGCGGACCCGCCGGGTCGATGGCGATCGCGAGCGCCGCCTCACTCGTGGTCGGCCAGGGCAGCGCGCACATCGAGTAGGTCGGGAACATCTGGCCCTCGAAGAGATCCAGCTCGGCCCAGCGCACGGCCTTCGGCCGCCCGGTCGTGCCCCCGGTGTAGATCCAGAGCTCGGTGCCCTCGGGCGCTGCGGGCGGGAGCGGGACCTCTTCCGCGATCGCCTCGGCCCAGGGCAGTCCTGGGACGTCGCCATCGTCGTCCGGCACGCTCACCAGGAGTACTCCGGTCGCCGCCTGCGCGGCGGCATCGCGGGCGGTCGAGCCGAGGGACGTCGGATGCACCATCGCGGCGGCACCCGAATCGTCCAGGAGCGCCGCGATCTCCCCGGCGCGCAAGCGGAAGTTCAGCGGTACGGGGACGAGCCCCGTCGCCAGGCACGCGAAGAGCGTGATGAGGAACTCCGGGCGGTTGTGCAGGAGGATCGCGACGACGTCGCCGGAGCGCAGGCCCCGCCGTGCGAACGTGCCTGCGAGCGCCCCGGCCTCGCGGGCGAGACGGGCGTAGGTCCAGGTGTCCTGCGGGGTGCGGATCGCGATGCGATCGGGCTGCGACCGCGTGACGGCCTGCCAGAGGTCTGCGTAGTGGGCGCGCATCGATCAGCCCTGCGGCGGCCCGGAGTGCTGAGCGTCGGAGGAGAGCCCGTCGCGCCAGGCCTCGTCGAGCTGCGCGGCGGTCCAGCCGCCGTCGTGGTCGAGGGTCCGCAGCGCCGCGGGGTGGGCGTAGAGCGTCAGCCGGTCGCCGCCGATCCCGATCGCCTGGCCCGTGACGTCCGCGGAGGCGTCGGACGCCAGCCACACGATCAGCGAGGCGACGTCCTCCGGGGTGCCGAGGGCGTGATCGCGCCGGTACTCGACGGGGATCCCCCCGCCGGCGAGGTAGTCCTCGTACACCTGGGCGTAGGCGGGGATCATCGCGGTCATGGGGGAGAGGGCCGTCGGGATCACGGCGTTCACGGTGATCTCCGCGCGGGCGAGCTCGAGGGACCAGGTGCGCGCCATCGCGACCAGTCCGGCCTTCGCCGCGGCGTAGTTGGTCTGGCCGAAGCTTCCGAACTGTCCGGCGGGCGAGCCGATGAGCACGATGCGCCCGCCCGTTCCCTGCTCGCGCATCGCCACCGCGGCGGCCCGTCCGCACGTGAAGGATCCGCGCAGGTGCGTTCCGATCACCGCGTCGAAGTCGTCGTCCTCCATCTTCCACAGCACCCGGTCGCGCAGCACGCCGGCGTTCGCGACGAGGACGTCGAGGCGTCCGAACGAGGAGATCGCAGCGGCGACGAGCTCTTCGGCGGTCGTGGTGGGACCGACCGGCCCCACCACGACCGCGGCGCGTCCCCCAGCGCCCTCGATGTCGGCAGCGGTGCGAGCCGCCGTTCCGGCATCGACATCATTGACGACCACGGCGGCCCCCGCCTCGGCCAGGGCGAGCGCGTATGCCCGTCCGAGGCTGCGGCCGGCGCCCGTGACGATCGCGACCTTGCCGTCCAGGCGGATCCCGCCGCTCATCGGTAGTACCTCAGCACGAGCTCGGCCACGCAGGCGGGCTTCTCGCCGCCCTCGATCTCGAAAGTCACGGGCACCTCGAGCTGCCACCCGCCGCCGACATCGGTCACAGAGGCGACATGACCGCGCAGCCGGATCCGGGATCCGACGGGGACGGGGGCGGGGAACCTCACCCTGTTCATGCCGTAGTTGATGCCCATGCTGGCGCCGGAGACCTCGAAGACCTGACGCATGAGCGGGACCACGAGGCTCAGGGTGAGCAGACCGTGCGCGATGCGCGTGCCGAACGGCGTGGTCGCGGCGAAGTCCTCGTCGATGTGGATCGGGTTGTCGTCGCCGGACACCATGGCGTAGAGATCCACCTCCTCCTGGGTGACCTCGCGCCAGGAGGACGGGCCGAACTCGGCGCCCTCCAGTCCGGGCAGATCATCGACGGTCACGGAGACGTCCGCAGCAGTCATGGCACTCCTTCTCGCTTCATCGCATCGTGCGGAGCACGGAGGCATCCTCGCCTCAGTTTCAGGTTACCTGAAACCACCCTCGATGGGAAGGGTGATTTCGGACGCCGTCCGGAAACGCACGGATCCGGCCATGGGGCGCGGCGGACGTCTGCGGCCGCCGGTACGCTGGAGCCATGCCCGCACCGCGCTCGTCCTCCGCCGCACGACGGGGAGGCAAGGCGACGAACATCCCGCAGGTGTCGTGGCGCGAGCCTCGACCGGCGCCGATCGTCCTGGTGTCCGGGCCCGAGGAGATCTGCGCGGAACGCGCGATCGCGGGGGTGCGCGCCTATCTGCGCGCGGAGGACCCCGCGCTCGAGGTCAGCGACCTGCGCGCCGACGACTACGAGGGCGGCAGTCTGCTCGCGCTCGCCTCGCCGTCGCTGTTCGGCGAGCCGCGCCTGCTGCGTATCTCCGGGGTCGAGCGCTGCACCGACGCGTTCCTCGCTGAGGCCGTCGCGTACCTCGAGCATCCGCAGGACGGTGCGACGGTCGTCCTCCGGCACACCGGAGCGAGCGTGCGCGGCAAGAAGCTGCTCGACGCGATCCGCGCTGGGGCCGGCGGCGGGATCGAGATCGCCTGTCCTGCCATCAAGCGCGACGACGAGAAGGCCGACTTCGCCGCGGGCGAGTTCCGCGCCGCCGGTCGCCGGATCCAGCCGCAGGCGCTGCGGGCACTGGTCTCGGCCTTCTCCGACGACGTCACGGAGCTCGCGGCCGCCTGCCAGCAGCTCATCAACGACGTCCAGGGCGATGTCACGCGCGACGTCGTCGAGCGCTACTACGGAGGGCGCGTCGAGGTCTCCGCATTCGTCGTCGCCGATACGGCGATCGCCGGGCGCCTGGGCGATGCGCTCATCGCGCTCCGTCATGCGCTGGCCTCCGGCGCGGATCCGGTGCCGATGGTCGCCGCGTTCGCGATGAAGCTGCGGTCGATGGCCCGGGTGGCCGGATCCAGGGAGTCCAACGCGGCCCTCGCCGCCCGGCTCGGGATGAAGGACTGGCAGGTGGACCGCGCCCGCCGCGACCTGAGCGGCTGGAACGAAG
>NZ_NCKN01000197.1 GCF_002257455.1 Microbacterium sp. 13-71-7 | reverse complement strand
ACGCCGCCGTGGCCGTGAACATCCGAGGCACGTTCCTCATGCTCCGGGAGTTCGCGCCCCGCCTGCCCGACGGCGGCGCGATCGTGAACACCTCCTCGATCGGCGGACGCCAGCCCACCCCTGGCATGGGCCACTACGAGATGACCAAGGCCGCCGTCGACGCGATGACCCGCACCGCCGCGATCGAGCTCGCCGGCCGCCGGATCCGCGTGAACGCCGTCGCCCCCGGCCCGATCCTCACCCCGCTCACCGCGGGGTTCGCCACCGACCCGCAGGCGCGCGCCGCGTGGGAGGCCCGCATCCCGCTCGGCACGATCGCCGAGGTCGAGCAGGTCGCCCCGCTCGTCGTCTTCCTCGCGAGCGACGCCGCGAGCCACATCACCGGCGTCTCCGTCCCCGTCGACGGCGGCCAGCTCCTCGTCTGACGTGCTCTCCGAACCGGAAGGACCCGCATGACCCTCCCCACCGCCACCCGCGCGGCCGTGCTCACCGAGCACGGCGCGCCGCTCACCCTGCAGGAGCTGCCGCTCCCCACCGAGATCGCCCCGGGCGCCGCCCTCGTGCGCATCGCGTGCTCGACCCTGTGCGGCACCGACATCGAGATCTGGGAAGGGCGGATGACCTTCCCCGGCATGCTGCCGATGGTGCTCGGACACGAGATGGTCGGCGAGATCGTCGCCCTCGGAGAGGGCACCGTCGACGCGCTCGGCCGCCCGCTGAACCTCGGGGACCGGATCGGCTGGTCCGAGTCGACGTGCGGCGAATGCTACGGCTGCGTCGTGCTGCGCGAGCCCGTGCACTGCTCCCGTCGCGGCTACGGCTTCCTGCAGCGCTCCGACGTGCCGCCCTATGCGACGGCAGGCCTGTCCGAGTACGCGTACGTCACGCCTGGCGCCGCCAAACTGCTCCTGCCTGAGGCGGTCAAGGACACCTGGGCTTCGATGGCCGGCTGCGCGGCGAAGACCGTGCTGCGCGCCTTCGAGCGCGGCGGGCGCATCAGGCCCGGCTCCACGGTCGTCGTGCAGGGCGCGGGCGCGCTCGGCATCTTCGCGACCGCCGTCGCGAAGATCTCCGGAGCAGGACGCGTGATCACCGTCGGCGCGCCGGCCGCCCGGCTCGAGCTCGCGGCGCGCTTCGGCGCGGACGCGGTGGTCGACTTCCGTGACGGCCCCGTGGTCGCGCTGGTCTCGGAACTCACCGACGGCCACGGCGCGGACCACGTGTTCGACTTCGCCGGAGCGCCGAGCGTGGGACCGGACGCCGTCGGCATGGCCGCGCAGCGCGGCACCGTCGTGATCGTCGGATCCACCGGCCCCGTCGGCGACCCTTTCCCGGTGAGCACCCTCATGGGCAAGGAGCTGACCATGGTCGGCTCGCTCAACGGCGACATCGCCGACTACGCCCGCTCGATCGACTTCTTCCAGGCCTTCGCCGGCCGCTTCCCCTGGGACGACCTGTTCAGCGCACCCGTCGGACTCGATCAGGCCTCCGAGAAGATCGCGAACATGCACCAGCTCGATGAGGTCAAGGCCGTCATCGACCCCCGTCTGTGAAGGAGACCGCGACCATGAACCCCGATACGACGACCCTGCCCCGGCGGGAGATCGGCACGAGCGGCATCGCCGCATCGCTGTTCTCGCTCGGATCCTGGCACACCTACGACCGCATGGACTTCGGCGACGCCACGGCCATGCTCCGCGAAGCCGTCGACCGGGGCGTGAACCTCTTCGACGTCGGCGTGTACACGGGGCCGGGGATGCCCCCGGCGTTCACCGACGTCATCTTCAGCGCCATGGTGCGCGCCGCGGGCCTGCGGCGGGACGAATGGCTGCTCTCGTCGAAGCTGTGGCTGGAGGCCTTCGACGCGGACGGCTTCCGCCCGCAGCTCGAGAACGCGCTGTTCCGGGTCGGCGTCGAGCACGCGGATCTGGTGATCTTCGGCGATCTGCGCCGGGACGATCTGGAGCTGCGCGACCTGGTGCTCGACCTCGCCAACCTCGCGGACCGCGGACTCATCCGCGCCTGGGGAGTGAACAACTGGTCCGCGACCTCGATCCAGACCCTGATCGACATCGCCGCCGTCGAAGGCGTCCCGGGTCCGCAGATCGCGCAGCTGAAGTACAGCGTCTCGCGCCGCTCCATCCCCGACGGCGCACCCTTCGCGCGCCTCTGGGAGCAGGGCCTGACGCTGCAGGCCTCGGACTGCCTGGAGGGCGGCGTGCTCGCCGGGAAGGTGAACGGCGACCGGCAGATCGGCCGGGATCCGGGTGGGATCCGGAAGCGCATCATCGACGACGTGCCCGCGTTCACGGCACTGGCCGCATCGCTCGGGGTCACCCCGGCGCAGCTCGGGATCGCGTTCACGCTCACGCATCCCGCCCTGACCACGACCCTCTTCGGCGCATCGAGCGTCGCGCAGCTGCGCGCGAACCTCGACGCGGCCGCGCTCGTCGACCAGGTCGGCGCGGAGGAACTGCGCCGGCTCGTCGCACCGTTCTGGGCCGACCGCGACGCGGTCGATCCGGAAGGCCCCTGACCTGTCCCCCCTTCCGGGGTCGCCGAGCGAGCCGCAGGCGAGACGAGACGCGGAGCCCTCGTGCCGAACCGCGTGTCGACCTGGACGGCGTCGCCGTCCTCGCTCGACGACCTCGGGATCACCCGAAGAGAAGGAACTCACCGCATGACCGTCATCGCCGCAGGGCACCCGACCGTCGCACCCGTCCCGTTCGACCCCGAGGTGCAGATCGTCCTCGACGCGATCGCGCAGAACCCGCAGCCCGCCCTCACCCGGGAGACCCTCCCCCGTGAGGGCACCGACACGATGTTCCCCGACAACGACACCGTGATCGCCGGCCGCGCGATCGAGTGGGAGGACCGGATCGTCCCCGGCCCCGCCGGCGCGCCCGACATCGAGGTCACCGTCTTCCGGCCGCGCACCTCCGCCGAAGCGCCCGCGGATCGGAGTCGTCCCGCATACCTGAACATCCACGGCGGCGGACAGATCGTCGGGCACCGCAGCTGGGAGACCGGGCGCGTGGTCGACATCGTGGCGGAGCACGGGGTGGTCGCGGTCAACGTCGAGTACCGGCTCGCGCCGGAGCACCCCTCGCCTGCGGGACTCGAGGACTGCTACGCCGCGCTGCTCTGGCTGCATGCGCACGCCGCGGAGCTCGGCGTGGATCCCGACCGGATCATCGTCGGCGGCGGAAGCGCGGGCGGCTGCCTCGCCGCCGGCGTCGCCCTGCTCGCCCGCGACCGCCGCGGCCCCGTCCTCGCCGGACAGCTGCTGCTGTGCCCGATGCTCGACAACACGAACACGACGGTGTCGAGCCTGCAGTACGACGGGATCGGCACCTGGCAGCGCGAGGCGAACCTGCTCGCCTGGTCGTGCCTGTTCGGCGAGGAGCTCGCGTTCAGCCCCGAGGTCTCCGGCTACGCCGCACCGACGCACGCGGCCGACGTCGCGAACCTCGCCCCGGCGTACATCGAGGTCGGCGAGGCCGAGATGTTCCGCGACGAGGACACCCAGTACGCGCTGCGGATCTGGGCCACGGGCGGACAGGCCGAGCTGCACGTCTGGGGCGGCGGCGCGCACGGATTCGACATGTACATGCCGGAGGCCGAGATCTCCCGGGCGGCGCTCGCCGCGCGGGCGAGCTGGCTGCGCCGCATCTGGGGCACCCGATGACGACCGGGAGGACCGCCGGCCCCCTCGCCCGCGTGCCGTACGACCCCGAGCTCGTGGACGGGCTCGCGGCGTTCCTCGACCTCGTCGAGGTCATCCCGCTGCGCGCCGACACGATCCTGCAGAACCGCGCCCATTTCGCGACGATCATCCCGCCGATGGCGGTGCAGGCCGAGGGCAGGGCCGTGACCTGGGAGGACCGGGTCATCCCCGGCCCTCCCGGCGCCCCGGACCTCGACGTCACGATCGTGCGTCCCGCCCGCCGGACGGCGGATCCGGCGCCCGCCGTGCTGTCCATCCACGGCGGCGGCATGGTGCTCGGCACGCGCTTCTTCGGCACACCGGAGCTCATCGACCTCGCCGAGCGGCACGGCGTCGTGGGCGTCGCCGTCGAGTACCGCCTCGCCCCGGAGCACCCCGGCCCGGCGCAGGCGGAGGACTGCTACGCCGCACTCCGGTGGATGGCCGTGCAGGCCGATGAGCTCGGCATCGACCCGACGCGGATCCTCGCCTCGGGGCAGAGCGCCGGAGGCGGCCTCTCCGCGGCCGTGGCGCTGCTGGCGCGCGATCGCAACGGTCCGCGCCTGGCGGGGCAGCTGCTCGGCTGCCCGATGCTCGACGACCGCAACGAGACCGTGTCGGCCCGCCAGTACGACGGCATCGGCGCCTGGGATCGCAACAACAACGACACCGCGTGGACGGCGATCGCGGGCGCCGACAGGTTCACCGACCGGGTCTCGCCCTACACGGCGCCCGCTCGCGCCACCGATCTCTCCGGCCTCCCCCCGGCGTACATCGAGGTGGGCGCGGCGGAGACGTTCCGCGACGAGGCCGCGGACTACGCCTCCCGGATCTGGGCCACGGGCGGCCAGGCCGAACTGCACGTCTGGGGCGGCGGCTATCACGGCTTCCACGGCTTCTCGCCCGACGCCGTGGTGTCCCTGGCGGCGAACGCCGCGCGCGAGAGCTGGCTGCGCCGCGTGCTGCGCCTCGGCGGATGAGCGAGGTGCTCGCCCGCCCGCGCATGGGGACGCTGCGCGCGATGCTCGTGCTCGGGCTGCTGGAGGCGTTCGGTCCGCTGTCGATGGATCTGTACCTGCCGCAGCTGCCGCAGCTCGCCACGGCACTCGGCACGAGTGACGCGCTCGCGCAGACCACGATGTCGGCGTGCATGGTGGGCCTCGGGCTCGGCCAGCTCGCCGCGGGCCCGCTCAGCGACCGCTTCGGCCGACGCCGTCCGCTCCTCGTCGGCGTCTGCGCCTTCGCCGTGCTGTCACTGGTGTGCGCGCTCGCTCCGGGGATCGAGGTGCTGCTCGTCGCCCGCTTCCTGCAGGGCCTCGCCGGATCCGCCGGCATCGTGATCTGCCTCGCCGTCGCCAGGGACCAGTTCTCGGGCGCGGAGCTCAGCCGCATGCTGTCCCTGCTGTTCCTCGTCTCCGGCGCCGCCCCCGTGATCGCGCCCGTCGTGGGCGGTCAGCTCGCGCGGATCATGGACTGGCGCGGCATCTTCGGCGTGCTCGCGGGCATCGGCGTCGCCCTGTTGCTGGTCGTGCTCCTCGCCCTGCCGGAGACGCTGGATCCGTCCGACCGGCACGCGGGCGGCGTGCGCGAGCTGGGAGCGCACACCGGCGCGGTCCTGCGGGATCGCCTGTTCGTCGCGGTGCTGTGCGCCGGAGCCGGCGGCGGCGTGGCGTTCTTCACCTACCTGTCCCTGACCCCGTTCGTGCTGCAGGACGAGTTCGGGCTGGATCCGCAGGGCTTCAGCCTCGCCTTCGCCCTCGGCGCGCTCGCCCACATCGCCGGCAGCCAGGCGAGCCGGCTGATCGTGCGCCGCGTCGGCCCGCTGCGCGTCTACCTGCTGGGTGTCACGGCGACCGCGCTCGCGACCGCCGTGCTCGCCGCACTCGCGCTGCTCGGGGCGGGGCTGTGGGGCGTCGCCGGCGCGCTCATCGGGTTCATGCTCTGCGCGGGACTCGGCGGGCCGAACGCGTCGACGCTCGCGCTCGCGCACCACGGCGCCCGTGCCGGCACGGCGTCGGCGCTGCTGGGCATGTCGACGTTCCTGGTGGGCCCGCTCCTGTCCCCGCTCGCGGTCGGCATCGGCGGCGCGACCGCGGTGACCATGGGCGTCACGATGGCCGCCGCCGCCCTGGTCGCCGCCTTGATCGCCTGGTTCGCCGTCCGCCCGGCGGCCCGTTAGCGGTTCGCCTGGTAGGGGTTGGCCTGGTAGCGGCGGCGTCCGGCTGGCGGCCTGGTAGTGCTTGGCCTGGTAGCGGCGGCGTCCGGCTGGCGGCCTGGTAGTGCTTGGCCTGGTAGCGGCGGCGTCCGGCTGGCGGCCCGGTAGCGGACGGCCCTCATGCACGGCAGTCGGAGCCCCTCCCGTCGCGAATGCGGTCGCCACAGGACGCTCCCGTCGCAAAAGACGTCGCTATTCGTCCGTCAAAACGGCATCCATTGCGACGGGAGCGGATCCAGCGACCTCATCAGCCGGCGACTCGGCCGTACGCTCGCGTCGCGAAGTCCGCACCCCTCCCGTCGCGAATGCGATCGCGACGGATCCTCACGTCGCGAATGCGGTCGCCACAGGATGCTCCCGTCGCAAAGAACGTCGCTATTCGTCCGTCAAAACGGCATCCATTGCGACGGGAACGGATCCAGCGAGGCCATCAGCGACGTCAGCGGGGCCGGCCCCGGGCAGAGGGCTCAGCCCAGGGCGGCGATCGCGTCGCGGAGGATGCCGTGGGATGCGGCCAGAGCCGGGGCGGCGACCTCGGCGGAGGCGCCCGAGAAGAGCATCAGCAGCGCGAGCTTGACGGATCCGCCGGCCTCGGAGAGCGCGCGCACCGCGTCGTCCTGCGCCGCGCCGCTGAGCTGGATGAGCGTGCGCACCGAGCGCGCCCGCAGCTTCTCGTTCGTGGCCTGCAGGTCGACCATGACGCCGCGGTAGGTCTTGCCGAGTCGGATCATCGAGAGCGTCGAGAGCATGTTCACGACGAGCTTCTGCGCCGTGCCCGCCTTGAGCCGGGTGGATCCGGTCACGAACTCGGGACCCACGACGACCTCGATGGGCACGTCGGCGGCGGCGCCGATCGCGGATCCGGCGTTGGCGGCGATCGCGACGGTGAACGCGCCCGCCTCTCGGGCGTACGCGAGCCCGCCCAGCACATAGGGCGTGCGCCCCGACGCGGAGATCCCGACCACCGTGTCGTCCTCGTTCAGCCCGAGGCCGCGCAGGGACTCCGCGGCCGCGCGGTCGTCGTCCTCCGCGTTCTCCACGGCGTCGCGGATCGCGACCTCGCCGCCGGCGATGAGCCCGACGACCATCCCGGGATCCGTGCCGAACGTCGGCGGGCACTCGGAGGCGTCCAGCACCCCGACCCGACCCGCGGTCCCCGCACCGATGTAGATCAGCCGTCCGCCGCGGCGGAACCGCTCCGTGATGCCGTCCACCGCGTCGGCGATCCGCTCGGCCTGCGCCGCGATCGCCTCGGGGACGCGCCGGTCCTCGGCGTTCATCGCCCGCACCAGCTCGAGCGTGGGCAGCAGGTCGAGATCGCCGCGCGAGGTGTCCGCCTGCTCGGTCGAGAGGTGGGACAGCTCCCCGATCAGTGCCGCCAGGCGGGCGTCGTCCGTCGGGATGGCATTCGACGCGGTCTCATTCGGCACGGTGCACGAACCTTTCGTGGAGAGGGGCGCGGCCCTCGGCGATCATGGCGGCGCCGTCCAGCGCATCGCCGCGGGCGGGCACTGCTTCCAGCCCCCTGGTCTCGAGCGCGGACGAGACCGCGGCGCGGAACCCGTCGTGCGCGGTCAGGCCTCCGTGCAGGGCGACCACGGAGGTGCCTCCGGATGCGGCGAGCGCGGTGTCGCCGAGAAGGCCGGCCGCACGGTCGCGGATCGCGACGGCGGCCGGATCCCCCTGGTCGGCGCCGTCGAGGACGGCGGGCGCGAAGGTCGCGAGCAGGCGGGCGGGCGCGGCGGCGC
>NZ_NCKN01000196.1 GCF_002257455.1 Microbacterium sp. 13-71-7 | reverse complement strand
GAGGTGACGGGTGTGCAGCAGGAAGACCCGGGTGTCCTCGGCGCCATCCTCAGCGGCGTTGCGAAACGAGCCATGGTGGGAGTGAAGAAGTAATGGTCTCTCTGAACAAGCCGGTCCCTGGTGTGACTCAGGACTTCGGTATCGCGGCTCCAGGGCAGGATTGGGCTTCGCTGCTCAATGCTGCCCTGGATCAGCTGGCTGATGCGGCAAACGGCGTGCCGTCGACCATGGCAGATGTGGCGGCGGATACGGGGTCGGCGTTCTCGGCTCAACTCGCTGCCAGGTATGTGCAGTCCGTAGTCATGTCGGGCCCCGGGATCGACCCGACCGGCGCGACGGATTCGACGGCTGCTCTGCGCGCCAAGTTCGCAACGTCCGGCGCGAAGCACTTCCAGTTCCCGGCGGGCACGTACAAGATCGACATCCCCGAGGGGGAAACGCTCGCGACGTTCACGAACCGGTCAGGCGTCACGATCGATGCGTCTCGCGCATCCCTGGTGAACAACCGCTCATACCTGCTGGACACGTTCACGCCGATCTTCCTCATCGACGGCGGTCGCGACTTCTCCCTGACCCTGCAGTCATACGTCGGCTACACGCTGGCAGATCCAGCTACGAAGCTCGGATATCTTGGGGCGATCCTCGTGCGCGCCATCAACGGTGCGGACGGGATCCGTGTCGATGCAACTGCGACGAACCTCCGCTATGCGGTCCAGACGGGAGAGTATGGGGATGGATCGAAGGGGAATTGCAAGCACTTCGACGTGAAGCTCCGTGGTCAGATGATCGGCTACGGCTTCGCCGGATATCTAGCCTCGGCGGTGCGCGTCGACATGGACATCGACGGAGTGCACCGCGCGATCTACATGGGTGGCTGCGACGACGTGCGCGGGATCGTTCGCTGGAAGGATCAGTACGTCGCACCGATCGTGGCCCTGTGCACAGATGCGCTCGTGTCGGGAACTGACACGGCCGCCCAAGCGGACCCGATCGGAAGCCCGACCACGTCTCGCGGATGCAGCAATATCGACCTGACCATCATCGACAAGGGGTCTACGACCACGCTCACGGCCACGGTGTGTGCCGGGATCTCACCGTCCAGAGTCGATCCTGTCGCTCACCGCAAGATCAGGTTCAACGTGTTCACGGTCGGAACCGACACAGTCTCCACGACAGTGGGTGGATTTATCGTCGCCTCGACGGGAACCCCGTGGTCGCGATACCCGAACCAGTGGGAGCCGTGGGTGGTTCTTGAGGATATCGAGATCTCCGGCATCGTCGATCATTCAGCGCAAACCGCTGCGTCGAACTCGACCGGCGAGCTGTACATCTACACCCAAGACCCGACGAACACGTCTCACTTCGCGACAGTGCGGCGACTCCGCGTTTCTGACCTGACGGTCCTGAAGAGTCCCGCGTCGTCCCGGTCGGTGTATGTGGTGGCGCCCGGAGCAACTGATCCGATCACGATCCGAGGGGTTGACGCGACGGGATCCACCTTGGTCCCTATCGCGCCTGCCGCGGCTCCTTTCGTGATTGAACGTTCCCGGTTCGCGTCTATCGACAACTACTCGACGGCGACCGTCAAGGTCGGGCAGGCGTGCAAGATCGGGAAGATCAACGGTGGAGCTCCCGTTGCCGCGACAGAGGCCGCTATTGCGAGTGCCGGCGCCGTGATCACGCAGAAGGAAGTGACGCTGACGCTCACAGGAGCGTCAGTGTCGTGGACGAATGCAATCCCTCCCGGATCGCTGTTGCTCGGCGTGCAGGGAAAGATCAACACGGCGATCACCGGCCCGACCAGATGGCAACTCGGAATCTCGGGAGATGTCGCCCGTTTTGCGGACAGATCGGTGGTCACTGCCGGCTACGTATTCGGACCTTCCTCGCAGGCCGCGACGGAAGTCTCACCAAAGTGGTACTCGGTGAACACGACGATCACTCTGACCGCGTACACGACAGCATTCACGGGCGGCGAGATGCGGCTCGTGATGACCTACATCACGTTCCCGGATATCACCTAGCGCGCGAGGCCACGGGTTGTCGTGGCGTCGAGCCGTTCATGATCTGTCGAAGGTGTTGGTGCAGGGGGAACCGACGCCTTCGACATGATCATGAGGAGCACCCATGCTGCGGCGCTGCTCTCCCACGCTCCGGTGAGGTAGGCGGGCGCCGATGCGGCGATGAATGCGCCAACGATCGTCCGACGGTACTTCTGGTCGCTGGCCCGGTTGGCGGTCCAGAGCACAGTCCACAGCATGATCACAAAGAGAATGAGACCGATCATCCCCTGTGACGATCCGATCTCGAGCACGAAGTTGTGGGCGCTCACCTGTCCATCGGTGGCTACCCGGGTGGCGAACGGGCCAGCCCCGGTAAGCCAGAACTCGTTCCACAGAGGGCGCACCTGGTCCCAGATGGGGAGGCGCCCGGAGAAGTCTCCGGTTGCGCGCGAGCCGAAGTCGAGGACCTTCAGGGAGGTAACGCCGGATCCTGTTGCGATGACGGTCGCTGCCACGGTGACGCCGAGGACGAGGATCCAGATCGGCGGCTTCTTGGTCATTCGAGCGAGAATCAGCCAGGCAAGCAGGATCACGCCTGCGATGAGCGATCCGCGGGTGTCTGTGAAGATGAAGCCCGCAACGAGCGCGATTGCGGCGATGAATAGCGAGAACTTGACGCGCTTCGACTTGGTGAGGAGCCAGAGCAGCACGACGACCGCGAGTCCGCCGGCCATCGAGTAGCCGACGTAGTTCGCGTTCAGGTCGCCGAGAGTGAGTCGTGCGTTGGCGCTTTCGTCTGGAGTCGAGGACGGAATCAGGTTGTAGTGCTCGCCGATGATGCGGAGCGCCCCGATGAAGACGCCGATGAGAAAGCCTGTCGCTACGACCTGGAGCTGTCGCCTGGTGCGTATCGCATCGCGACCGAGGAGCATGAAGACCGCGAAGATCAGGGCTGTCTGAAACGCTGCACCCGCTTCGGGGTTGATCGCCCAGTGGGTCGTCAGGAACATCCAGATGGTGCTCGCGGCCACGGCCCAGAAGACGCCATCGATTCGTAGGCGCCCGGGGGATCCGAGGATCCAGACCGCAAGCGCGGCGTAGAGCCCGTATCGGACGAACGTTCCTGGGTCGACCGTCGATATGCCGGCGAAGACCGCGATCGCGATGATCCGCGGCCCCACCTTGTATATCCGTTCGACTGGCACTCGCACATGCTACCGGTCGCCAATCCTCACATGAAGCGCATCCTCCCGACCCCTCACGGTCCTCACTCTGGTGCGGCCCCGTTCCCGAAAGGACCCCGCTCATGGTGTTCGGTTCAAGCGGTGGAAAATTCGGCGGTGTGGTTGGGCCCGGCGGCCCCCCGACGGTCACGATCAACACGATCCCGATGTACGGCGTCAACCAACACGCTGACGACGTGATCCAAGTTGACGGCCAGTTCTTCCAGGACTGGTACTCCCTCTCCGAATCGAAGACGGACATCCGGGAACGGCCCGCGAAAGACGGCGCATTCGGCATCGACCGCGACTACCGCACCGCTCTCCCCCTCACGTTGAACGGCCGTGTCCGAGGCACCAGTTGGCCCACCCAGCTTGCCTCTCTCCGCGCCGGCCTCGGGAGAGGGCAGACCGTCACGGTCACCGTGACCGACCACCTTGGGATCTCGAACCGGAGCGTATCGATCCGCAGGTTCACGCCGGTCCCCAACCCAGGCGTGAACCTGCTCACGTTCGAAGTGATTATGGCGGCGTTGGACCCGTTCATGTACGGGACAACCCAGAGCGTCACTGTTGGCGTCCCCACGGCCGGAACAGGGCAGCCCTGGCCGCAAGTCTGGCCCGCCCCGTGGGGTACACCAGGAAACAGCGGCCGTGCCACAGCGGCGAACACCGGCAGCCAGCCTACCCCGATGACGCTCTCCGTCGCAGGTGGCCTGGATGCGGGTGTGGAGCTCGTCGAGATCAACACTGGATCGCGTCTGCTGCTGAACCGGCCCATCCCAGTCGGGTCGAACGCCGTGTTCGACGCATCGATCGGGCGCGTCTACCTCGACACCCCGACGAACGACATCTCCGGGTTCCTCACCCGCCGCGACTGGACCGGTTTCCAGATTCCCGGCAACGGCTCCTCGGTGGTGCAGTTCAACCCGCTCGGCGCACAGACCGGAACTCCCACGCTCACTGTCTCGTGGGCTCCCAGGAACTGAAAGGCACACCATGACCATGCGACCCTCGTGGCCTGGGCCCACCAACGGCACGTCGACCACGGACGCCCGGATCGACCTCGCCGGTCTGATCGAAGGCACGACGGCCGGTGTTGCCCGGGCGGGGCTGTTCCCGTCGAACCTCGGCGCGATCGTCACCGCCCGATCGGACATGAACGTCAACGTGGCCGCGTTCCAGGGCGCCGCTGTGCAGTTCGGCGGCCCGGTCCTCCTCGCGAACGACGGCACCATGCAACTGCCTTCGGTTCTGGTCTCTCCGGCGTCCGGGACGAACTACTACGTCGTGTACGCGAAGCAGAACGAGCAGACCGCACCGGGCACGGACGCGAACAACCTGACGGTGCTCGGCGCCGCGCTGTCGACGACGTCGTTCGCCCTGGCCCGGGCCGCGATGCCCACTGGGGCGCTCGAGCTCGCGACCGTTCAGGTTCCGGCTGGTGTTGCGGCGACGAACGCGGGCGGTGTGACGATCACCCAGACGGCCCAGTTCACGGTTGCCGAGGGTGGGACTCTGCCCGTCCGGAACAGCACCGAGCTCGCCGCATGGGCGCCCGCCGATGGTTCCATGGCCTGGCAGATCGACCAGTCGCTCATCCAGTTGCGTGTGAGTGGTGCGTGGACGGTCGCGGGCGGTCTGACCCCGATCTGTGTCATGCGCAGGACGAACGCGACACTCACGGCGCCGAGCAACGCGTACGGCAACCTCAGTGCGACCGCGGCGTGGACGTCGACCGGCGGTGCAGCCCGTGGCGTGACGTACAGCAACGGCATCACGATCACGCAGGCCGGCTGGTACGAGGTGTTCTGGACGCTCTGGTTGTCCGGCTCGAACCCGTCTGGACTCATCGGCGTCGCGGTGAACGCTTCCGGCACCCCCGGCGGCAACGTCCTCCATGCGTTCGGGCCCGTCGTCGCCGGATCGGCGCTCTCAGCCGGCACCGCACGCGGCAACGTCTACCTGAACGTCGGCGACGTGCTCACCCTCTGGGGTTACGGGAACGGCGCGACGATGACCATCGAGGCGCCCTCGACGACCGGTGTGGAGCCGCTGAACTGGGGCGCTCGCTGGGTCGCACCGTAACCGAAGGGACACCCGATGGTGCTTCGATGGTTCATCGCGGACCTGCTGACGGGCCGCGACATCGCCGACGTGCAGGTCATGACGTCGTCGACGTGGTCGCGGTCCATCAACAAGCCGGAGCGTCTCACCGTCGACCTCGACATGCGCGACCCCGCGACGGTAGCGCTTCGCCCCCGCCAGACGATGGCTCCCGGCCGCACCGTGCTCGCCTGCGCGGCCGGGGACACCATCATCGGCGCTGGCCCGATCTGGGCTCACACCTACGATCGGGATCAGAAGATCCTCACGCTCGATGCTCTGGGCATGTGGTCGTACTTCGATCACCGGTTCGTGCTCCCGATCGCTGCGGCGTCGATCGACACGACACAGTTCATCATCCCCGACCCCTCCGCGGCCGGGAAGACGAAACCGAACCCCGCCGTCGGCACCTACCTGACCGGCCTCGAGTACGGGACCATCGCCAAACGGTGGGTGCAGCAGGCGCAAGCATGGACCGGCGGGAACGTCCCGATCGTGTTCGAGGCGGACCGCACCGGCACCCGTGAACGGAACTTCGAGGGCGCCGAGTTCAAGAACCTCGGCACGGTCCTCTCGCAGCTGTCCCAGATCGAGGGCGGCCCGGACATCCGGTTCACCCCTCAGTTCACTCCCGACATGCTCGGCGTCCAGTGGGTGTTGCAGACCGGCACGGACGCGAACCCGCTGCTCGCATCCGCGACGGTATTCGAATGGCCGATGGACGTCCCCCAATCGCCGGTGTCGGCCCTAAAGGTGACTGCGGACGCGACCCGTCTCGCATCTATCGGATGGGCGACGGCCGGCCGTTCAGCGGACACCGTCCTCGTTTCCCGGTCGACGGACACCACCCTCACGAACCTTGGCTACGCGGCGTTCGAGACCCTCGACTCGTCACATTCGAGCGTGTCAGAGCAAGCCACCCTCGACGGGTACACCGGCGAAGCGACAACGTTCGGACGATCCGTGCCCGAGCTGTGGTCGTTCAACGCGGAAGCGAACAGGCAGCCGTACCTCGGCGCCTACTGGGAGGGCGACTTCTGCCGGCTCTCACTCGCCAGCTACGACCCGGCACGCGGTGTCGGTGACCCCTACCTGTTCGAGGGCGCAACGTACGACCGGCGCATCACTGCCCTCTCGGGCGACGCGAAGGGCATCACCGTGGGAATCACGACGCAGGCGGTGATCTGATGGGCAACGGCTACGACAGCCCATCACAGGGCCAGTTCGGTGACCTGGTCGCTGAACTGCATCGGCTCGCGGAACGCATCGCCGAGCTCGAGACGCCGACCGGCACGTCGGTGAACTCTCTCGTCGATCAGGTGCAGGAAGCCATCGCGAACATCGACACGACGGTGACAGCGTCGATCGCTGCGAACTCGTACACGAAGTCGCAGATCGACTCGAAGATCGCGTCACCAGGTGCGATCACACCGACGACCGTGGCCGCGTCGTCTGACGTGTCCACTGCGGGGAACCTGTCGGTCACCGGCACGACGACATCGGCTGGGGACATCTTCACGCCGAACGCGACCCCGGCGGTATCCGGGTACACCATCTGCTACCTGAACGTCGACGGGCGCGTGTCGAAGGGCGCATCGTCCGCACGCTACAAGGTGAATATCGAACCGGTGGATCCTGCCTCACTCGGCCCGGTCTTCCCCCAGCTGAGCTCGTACGCCATGCGAGAGGACCCAGACCTCACCCCACGCCTCGGGCACATCGCCGAGCACCTCGCTGCGGATGACCACCTCCGCCGATTCGTGGTCTTCGCTGAGGAACCGGTGACGGAGAACGACGCCATGGTCGGATCCCGCCTGGTGCTGGACGATCAGGGCAAGCCCGTTCCGGAGTCGATCGACTTCATCGGGTTGCTCCTCGCGCAGACCGCGCAACTGGACCAGCGGCTGAAGACCGCGGGGCTTTAGGGCCTGAACGGCGCGTCGCACTCCGGATGGTTCGGGTCAGGCATGCTCGGCAACGTCAGGCAGACGTTCGGCAGGCACGCCGTGGCGTTCCCGGCATCATCTGCGGAATACACGGTCGACCCGCCGGGGCAGGTGGCCGGCGCAGGTGCCGGTGCGGGGTCGGCAGGCGCCGGATCCGCAGGTGCAGGATCGCTCTGCTGAGGATCCGACTGCGTGGCCGTGTCGTCGGGCGCGGGGGCAGGATCTGCCGGCGCGGGAGCAGGAACAGGAGCGACCGTCGGCGTTGGCGTGCTCGTCGGCGTGATCTACGCCCTGCTTCGCGTGAGATCCCCGGCACCACCGGCGATCGCCCTCATCGGTCTGCTCGGCATTCTGATCGGCGAGCAACTGGTGCCGGTCGCCGTGCGGATGTTCCGCGGCGAGCCGGTGGCGAGCTTC
>NZ_NCKN01000011.1 GCF_002257455.1 Microbacterium sp. 13-71-7 | reverse complement strand
GCGACGCCGACGACCGTGCGCGCCAGCTGCGCTGGCAGCAGCAGCAGCTCACGAGCTTCATGGCGGAGGTGCGCGAGCTGATCCGCCCCGACGGCGCGCTCGGCAGCGAGGCATCCGGATCCGCTCCCGCAGCCGCCGAGGCCGAGGCCGACGCCGAGCCTTCCGCAGACGCCGAGGCCGCGCCCGCCGAGTGACCCTGCCCCGGGGTCGTTGAGCGACCCCGGGGCGTGGTCGGCCGGCGCGGGGTCCCACCGGGCGTCCCGCTCGGCGCCCAGCGACCGGAATGACTGCTCCCAGCCGCGGGCCAGGGGGCGGCTCTAGACTCGACGCATGGCCCAGCGGAACACGTGGCAGCGCGAACGCGTGCGCGAGGAGCTCTCCGACGCGCGCGGATTCGTGAGCGCGCAGTCCTTGCACCAGAATCTGCGCGAGGCCAACACCGGCATCGGGCTGGCCACCGTTTATCGCGCCCTGGCCGGTCTCGCCGCCTCCGGCGAGGCCGATTCGCTGCAGAGCCCCGAGGGCGAGGCGCTGTACCGCGCGTGCAGCAGCGAGGGCCACCACCACCACCTGATCTGCCGCTCGTGCGGGATGACCGTCGAGATCGAGGCCACCGACGTCGAGCAGTGGGCGCAGCGCACCGCGGCCCTGCACGGCTTCCGCGACGCAGAGCACGTGGTCGACATCTTCGGACTGTGCGCGAGCTGCGCCAACGCCGCCGCGCAGGAGTGATCGTCGCGTGACCCTGACGACCCCCGGCCGCCGCGCGACCGCCGCGCCAGACCAGGCGTCGACACCGCACGCCCTGCGCGCCCCGAAGCCGCGAATGTCCGGCCGCACGGCGCTCATCGGCGCGACGGTGGGCGCGGCCGTAGTCGCCGCCCTCATCGCGATCGACGTGTTCGCGCCGCAGCTGTTCTCCGCACGGCTGCCCAACCGGCTGCAGGACGGGCTCACCCTCTCCCTGAGCGTGCTGTTCGAGGCGCTGCCGTTCGTGATCCTCGGCGTGCTGCTCTCGATCGTGGTGCAGGTGTGGCTGCCCGCGGGCGTGATCGAGCGGATCCTGCCGAAGCGCGGCTGGGCCCGGCGCGCCGTGCTGTCGCTGCTGGGCATGCTCATCCCGGTGTGCGAATGCGGAAACGTGCCTTTCGCGCGCGGACTCATGATGCGGGGTCTGGGACCCGCGGAGGCGCTGACGTTCCTCATCGCCGCCCCCATCGTCAACCCGATCGTGATCCTCACGACGCATGCGGCGTTCGGCTTCGACGGCGGAATACTCGTCGCCCGTCTCGTCGGCGGCTACCTCGTGGCCAATCTGATCGGCTGGGTGTACAGCCGGCATCCGGATCCCGACGCGCTCCTCACCGAGCGGTTCCGCGACACCTGCGAGATCGTCGTGCACGAGCAGGGGTCAGGGGTCCGCCGGAGCCTCGCCCAGTTCCTCATCGAGCTGCGCGCCGTGATGCCCGCGCTGATCATCGGATCCGCGCTCGCCGGTGCCGTGCAGGTGCTGGTCCCGCGCGACGTGCTGCTCGCGATCGGCTCGAACCCGCTGCTCTCGGTCGTCGCGATGATCGCGCTGGCCATCTCGGTGGCGATCTGCTCGAACGTCGACTCGTTCTTCGCGCTCTCGTTCGCCTCGACGTTCTCGCCGGGCGCGATCGTCGCCTTCCTGCTGGTCGGCCCGCTCGTCGACATCAAGATGATGGCGCTGCTGCGCACCACCTTCACGGCGCGCACCCTCGCCGGCATCGTCGGGATCGTGATCCTTTTCGGCTTCGCCCTGGGGATCGGGGTGAACGTCTTTGCCTGAGACGACGACCGCGCACCGGCCCTCCCGCGCCCAGGCGCTCGGCACCCGCTGGCTCGGCGCCGGCCTGGCCGCCGCGCTCGCCATCGCCACCCTGGGGCTCGCGTTCACCGGGCGGCTCACGCTCTACATCAGCCCGGAGACGGTGTGGTTCGCCGTCGCCGCCGCGATCGCCACTCTCGTCGGCGCGGTGTGGTCGTGCATGCTGCCGCTCGGCGCGGAGCAGGACCACGGCCACGACCACGGCGATTCCGGAGGCGACCACGACCACGACCACGCGCCGGTGCGGTCCAGTCGACGGGTGCTGGGCGTCGTCGCGGGCGCGACCGGCGGAGTGATCGCGACCGGCGTGGTCGCCGGCGCGCTGCTGCTGCCGCCCGCCTCGCTCTCGGTGGACATGGCGATGCAGCGCGCTCCCGTCGGCAATGTGCTGTTCGCGGGAGCGGACAACGTCGCCCTCGGGGCGAACACCGACACCAGCACGTTCGGCGTGGGCGGCTGGGCCAGCGTCTTCGCGACGGGCAGCCGACCGGAGAAGTACGACGGATCCACGGTGACGCTCACGGGCTTCCTCACGCCCAGCGGATCCGCCAAGGATCAGGCGCACCTGACCCGCATGGTCATCACGCACTGCGTGCTCGACGCGCAGCCGGCGTCGGTGCCGGTGGGGATCAGCGGGTGGCAGGGACAGTACGCTGTGGGCGACTGGGTTCAGGTGAAGGGGACGGTCCGCGCCAGTGCGGACGGGAAGCTCTCGATCGTGCCGGCCAGCGTGTCGAAGATCCCGGAGCCGAAGGACCCCTATGAGCACTGACGACGCGGATCGCCCCCTCACCCGCGCCGAGCTGCGTGCTCGTCGCGCGGCCGAGGAGGCCGCAGACGCCGTCGAGCCCGCGACGCCCGAGCAGCCGAGTGCGCCCGAACTTGCGAGCGCGCCCGAGGTCACTGCGACCGAGGTCGCTGCACCCGAGGCTGCGCGAGCCGCCGAGGCGCCGGCCGCTCCGGGCGTCCCCGCCGTGCCGCCCGCGGACGAGCCGGTCACGCGCTCCGCCGCGCCCGCGGAGGTCTTCGACCGGGCGCCGGGACCGCGCCGCACGCCGAACGGCGGATCCGATCCTTCGCCCATCCTGGTGAACGCCCCCGAGGCCGAGGTGGACCTGAGCCCCGTGCCGGCCGCGGAAGCGGTCACGAGCACGGACGCCGAGCCCGTCGTCGATGGCGTGGTCGGAGACGCCTCGTCGGGTCCCCGGCTCGAGGCGCCGGAATGGCAGCCGCATCCCTCGCCCGCGCCTTCCGCGCGCCGCCGCCGGTTCCCGCTGGTCCTCGGCGCGGTCATCGGGGTGCTCGTGGTGGTGGTCGCCACGTTCGGCGTGATCACGCTGCTGCAGGGGCCGCGCATCAGCGGCGTCAAGATCGACGCGCAGTCGGCGATCGACGCCTCCGGCACCCGCATGATCATCACGGCCAGCCAGCCGCTCGCGAAGGTGGACCCGAAGCAGGTCTCGGTGAGCCCCCAGGCGCCGTTCACGGTCGACACCTCGGGACGCAACCTCGGGATCCGCTTCACCGTGCCGCTCGACGACGACACGAACTACACCGTCACCGTGAAGGATGCGACGGGCACCGACAAGCAGCGTCAGAGCACGCTGCAGGCGAGCTTCCAGACGCCGAAGTCGACGATCTTCCTGCTCCAGCGCAAGGCCAAGGGCGACGACACCATCTTCATCACCGACCTCGGCGGCAAGAACGCCGTCCCGGTCGTGCAGCACGCGAAGATCGACGACTTCCGCGCCACCGCGGATCACCTCGTGGTGGCGACCGAGAAGGACGGCATCTCCGAACTCCTCGTGATGGACCGCAAGGGCAAGAACCAGCGCGAGTTGAAGCTGCCGGGCCCTGGGTTCCTGTCGAACCTGCAGATCTCGGAGCGCGGCAACCTGGTCGGCTACACGTTCACAGACAAGGGCATCAGCGCCACCAGCGGCCGGGCGAGCATCCTGGTGACGCAGTCCCTCACCGGCGACGGGGAGCCGCAGATCGTCAAGATCGGCGACAAGATGCCGAGCATCTCCCAGTGGGCGTTCGTGCCGGATTCCTCCTCGGTCCTGTTCATCGACTTCAGCGGCGCCCTGTTCGTCCAGGATCGCGCCGACACGAAGGCGGCTCCGACCGCGCTCGGCTCCGCGCAGACCGTCGAGGGGATCTCCCGCGGCACCTACACGGCGATCGTCAGCCGCGGCAACGACCTCGTCGAGCTGAATCTCGCCGACGGATCCGAGAAGCCGCTGGCCGCCTCGACCCCCGACTTCGGGGTGCCGGGAACCATCGCGCCGTTCCCCGGGGGGACGCTGCGCCAGGTCGCCACCCGCGACGCGAGCGGTCTCCCCACGGGGCAGATCGTCACGCGCGTGGGCGACGACGGCAAGGCCACGAAGCTGTTCAGCGTGACCGGATCCGACGCGATCATGCAGGCCTGCCCCTCGCCGAGCGGGCAGTACAGCGCGATCGTGGTGGCCCCGAAGCTCGTGAACAACCCGTACGACCAGTCGCTGCTGCCGCTGCCGACCACGATGCAGACGCACATCGTCGACACGAAGACCGGCAAGGAGCTCGTGGTGCTCGCCGGCTTCGACCCGTCGTGGTGCGCGCAGGCGCCGCACCGCTGATGACCGGCACCGGGCTCCCTTCCGCCGGCGACGGCCTGCGCCCCGCACGCCGGGAGGACCTGCTGGCCCTGCCGCTCGAGGTGGCGCCCCGCCTGCTCGGCGCCCGGCTGCGCACGATCGTGGACGGCGCGGCCGTGCAGCTGCGGATCACCGAGGTCGAGGCCTACCACGGCAAGGGCGCCGGCCCGATCCCGGACCCCGGATCGCATGCCCGGATGGGCCGCACGGCGCGCAACGCCACGATGTGGGGCGAACCGGGCCATCTGTACGTGTACCTCAGCCACGGCATCCACTCCTGCGTGAACGTGGTGTGCGGCCCCGACGGGGTGGCCGGCGGAATCCTGCTGCGCGCCGGTGAGGTGGAATCCGGAGTCGACGCCGCGGCAGAGCGGAGGGGGATCCGTCCCGAATTCAGGACGAGGTCGCCGAAAGCGGTGAGAACGGCCGAGAACGAGCCTGTGACGCAGATCCATCCTGAGTTCGGAACCACGCAGTTGCGCGACCTCGCCCGCGGCCCCGGCAGGTTCGGACAGGCCTCGGGGCTGCGGCACCCGCGCCACGACGGCATCGACGCGCTCACGGGTGCCGAGTGGGCGGGAGCCCGTGCCGAGCTGTGGCTCGCGGATCCGCTCGCCCAGGTCGCATCCGGCCCGAGGGTGGGCGTCGCGGGGCACGCCGGCACGGATGCCTTCCCCTGGCGGTTCTGGATCCCCGGGGATCCGACGGTGTCGCCGTTCCGCTGGGGCCGGGGCGCCGCGGAGGCCGCCGCGGCCGACACGCCCGGCATCGGATCCGTGCTAAAGTAGCTCTTTGTCTGCGCACACTCCTGTGCGCAGTTCGTGTGCCTCCCTTCCTGCGGCCGAGCGATCGGCGAGGGGAGAGGCGTGCAGACAAGGGATCTTGGGTGGGGCCGTCCGGCCTCACGGTAGAGAAGGAGTCATCATGGCAGCAGTGTGCCAGGTGACCGGTGCTGTTCCCGGCTTCGGTCACAACATTTCGCACTCGCACCGCCGGACGAAGCGCCGCTTCGACCCGAACGTGCAGAAGAAGACGTATTTCGTTCCGTCGCTGGGTCGCAAGATCACGCTGAACGTGTCCGCCAAGGGCATCAAGGTGATCGACGCCCGGGGCATCGAGAAGGTTGTCGCTGACCTCCAGGCGAAGGGTGTGAAGCTCTAATGGCCAAGAAGGCACAGGACATCCGTCCGATCATCAAGCTGCGTTCGACTGCGGGCACGGGGTACACCTACGTGACCAAGAAGAACCGTCGCAACACCCCCGACCGCCTCGTGCTGAAGAAGTACGACCCGGTGGTTCGCAAGCACGTCGAATTCCGAGAGGAGCGTTGATCCATGGCTAAGAGGAGCAAGATCGCGCGCAACGAGCAGCGCAAGGTCGTCGTCGAGCGTTACGCCGAGCGTCGTGCCGAGCTGAAGAAGACCCTGGTCGACCCGAACGCGACCGACGAGGCCCGTGAGGCCGCCCGCGTCGGCCTGCAGAAGCTTCCGCGCAACGCGTCGCCGGCCCGCGTCCGTTCGCGCGACGCGATCGACGGCCGCCCCCGCGGTGTCCTCACGAAGTTCGGCATCTCGCGTGTCCGCTTCCGTGACATGGCGCACCGTGGCGAGCTGCCCGGCGTGACCAAGTCGAGCTGGTAAGTCTCACCGGTCCCTGAGCTCATCGGGGATGCAAGGGGCGGGGATCTTCGGATCCCCGCCCCTTCTGCGTGCCCGGAGGCGTTCTCAGGCCTCCGCTGCGGCGGTGGACTGCGGGAGCTGGTGCGCGGTCGCCCACTCCAGGGTCTCGTCCGCGATCTGCTCCCAGCCGTCCTGGCTCACCAGCCGGTGGGTGCGGCCCCGGTACTCCCGGTACTCCACGACCGCGGGGCTGCCGCTGGACCGGTACTTCTTGACGATGGCCTTGCCGATGGCCGGCGGCACGACGCGGTCGATCTCGCCGGCGATGACCAGGAGCGGTGCGCGGTCGGCGCGGCCGTAGTCGACGTGGGTGACTCCGCCCTTCTCGTCGAGCACGGAGGAGACGCCTTCGAAGAACACGCGGTTGTACGAGTTGACCGCGTACTCCTGCCACAGCCGGTCGGAATCGCCGCGGGGCAGGTCGTTGCCGAAGGTGAAGTGGAAGTGGCTCTTGGACAGGGGCTTCGCACCGTTGCGTCCGAAGGGGTTGGAGAGGATCGGGAACCCCGTCCACAGCGTCGACAGGGGCAGCGTGGTGATGCCTGCGGTCTGTCCCGGCGCGACGCCGACGTACGCGGCACCGAGACCGCGATCCGCGAGCATCTGCGTGATGACGCCGCCGAACGAGTGGCCGATGATGATCGGCTTCACGGCGAGCGTGCGGATGATGCGCTCATAGTGGTCGACGATCTGCTTCAGGCCCACGCCCTTGAGCGCCTCGGGGTTGCGCCGGATGTCCGCCACGTCGCGGTCGTCGATGCCGGGCCATCCGGGGACGATCACCTCGTGGCCCGCATCGCGGAAGCGCTGCGCCCAGGTGTCCCAGCTCTTGGGCGTCATCCACAGTCCGTGGATGAGGACGATCGGGGTCTTCGTTGAAGTGGTCATGTCGTGCTCCTCAGGTGATTCGGTGGTCGAGTGGTCTGCGGGATCCGCGTCTGCTGCATCGTGAGCCATAGTAGACTGAACGTTCTGTCTACACCAGGGTATTCCCGTGTGGCACGATGGACGAGGAAGGGGAATCCATGACGACGACCACACCGGCGGTCCGCCCCGGCTCCGCGCGGCAGAGACTGCTCGACGCGGCGACCGACCTCTTCTACGGCGAGGGCATCCACTCGGTCGGCGTCGACCGGATCATCGAGGCCGCGGGTGTCACGCGCGCCACGATGTATAAGCAGTTCGCGGGCAAGGAGGGGCTGGTCCTCGCGTATCTGCAGGGGGAGGACGAGAGCCTGCGAGGCCTGTTCGCGCAGGCGACGCAGGCGTCGGACGATCCTGCCGTGCTGCTCGACCTCGTCGTGGACGGGATCGCCCACGACATCCGCGAACGCCACACGCGCGGCTGCCCGTTCATCAACGCGGCGGCCGAGTATCCCGACCAGGGCCCGGTGCGCGATCTCATCGCCGTCCACCGCGAGTGGTTCCGAGAGACCCTGAGACAGCTGGCCGAGGCGGCGCGCCTCCGCGACCCCGACGCCGTCGCCGCCTCCCTGGTGCTGCTGCGCGACGCGGCGCTCGTCGGCGGGTATCTGGACGGGCAGGACAGGGTCGCTCCGGCGTTCGCGCGCACCGCCCGCGACCTCATCGCCGCCCACCGCGGCTGACCCCAGCACCGCGCGTACCTGTGACTGGAGTGACGGATGAGGCGCGACACGCCGCCGCAAAACGTCAAAACCCGCGAAATGACGCGGAAAACCAGGGTTTGGTTGATACATTCAAGGCGGTCGTTCGACCAACGGGGGGCATCCGCCCATCCGGAACTCTGATACGAAGCGACGGGATCCCGTCGCTGGAGGATGAAATGGCTGACAAGTCCATCACCAAGACCGAGCTCGTCGCGAGCATCGCCAGCGCCACCGGCCAGAGCCAGGCTGCCGTCTCCGGCGTTCTCGACGCCCTGTTCGCCACGGTCTCGGACGCTGTTGCCAAGGGCAGCAAGGTCTCGATCCCGGGCTGGATCTCCTTCGAGCAGGTCGCGACCGCTGCCCGCACGGGCCGCAACCCGCAGACCGGCGCCGAGATCAAGATCCCGGCCGGCAAGCGCGTCAAGGTGACCGCCGGTTCCAAGCTCAAGGCCGCCGTCAAGTAATTCGGCTCCGCCTCGCAAGGCCGTCCCTCCTCGGAGGGGCGGCCTTTCGCGTGCCGCCCGGAACCCGGCCCGGTCTCCGCCCTGAACCGCTCCCGGCAGACCCCGAGCGTCACCGGAATAGGCTGGAGGGGTGAATCGCCCCGCCACCGGGGTCCGCCCCGAGACCGGGTCGGATGCCGCCCGCTCCGTCCTGCCCGCCGGATCCCCGACCCTGCGCATCGCCGGGCCCGTGATCCTCGTGGGCGCCGCGATCCTCGCGGTCGTCGCCGGTCTCGCGTTCGGCGGGGGAGCGGCGCCGAACCTGCTGCTCGACCCCGGCCCCGTCGTGCGCTGGGGACTCCCCGTCGTGAAGACGATCAGCAACCTGGGTGCGGCGGCGATGCTCGGATCCCTCGTGCTCGCGCTCTTCTCGCTGCGCAGCGGGGCCCGCTCCTTCGAGATCGCGCTGGACACGGCCTCGATCGGAGCCGCGGTCTACACCGTCGCGAGCGCCGTGGCTGGCCTGTTCACGTTCCTGCAGACCCTCGGCGTGAAGCTCAGCGCGGGGCCGGAGTTCGGCGCGCAGCTGGGGCGCTTCCTGCTCGAGCTCCCGCTCGGCCAGGCGTGGCTGATGACCGTGCTCGCGGGGGCCGTCATCACGATCGCCGCCTTCGCCTTCCGCGGCTGGACCGCCACGCTGCTCACCGCGATCCTCGCCGCCGCCTCGTTCGTCCCGCTCGCCACGCAGGGCCATGCGGGCGAGCTCAGCGGCCACGACGCCGCCGTGAACTCCCTGCTGCTGCACACGATCGGCGCGGCCGTGTGGATCGGCGGCCTCGTGCTGCTGATCGTGCTGCGCGGATCCCGCAGCGAACTCGCCGACACCGGCCGCGCGGGCGCTGGCACGGTCGGAGCGAAGGCGGCGGCGAGCACCGCGAAGAGGGCGAAGACCGCCCAGGGGCCGAAGAAGGCGAAGGGCACGGTCGGCTTCGCCGACGTCGTGCGCCGGTACTCCTCCCTCGCCCTCGCCGCCTACATCGTGGTCGCCGTCTCGGGCGTGGCCCGCTCGATCGTCGCCGTGGGCGACTGGGCCGGCATGCTCACGCCGTACGGCGGCCTCATCATCGCGAAGGCGGTCGTGCTGATCCTGCTCGGCGCCCTCGGCGCCCGCTACCGCACCCGGCTGATCCCGAAGCTCGACGCGGGCGGATCCGGCCCGTTCTGGACCCTGGTTCTGCTGGAGCTCGCGCTCATGGGCATCGCCTCGGGCCTCGCCGCCGCGCTCTCGCGCACCGCTCCGCCCACCGGGCTCGAGGTGGCGACCGTCCGCACGCCCGCGGAGATCCTCACCGGATCGCCGCTGCCGCCGGAGCTCACCCCGATCCGCTGGATCACGGCGTGGAACATCGACCTCATCTGGGCGACCGCCGCGGCGTTCGGCATCGTGCTGTACGCGATCGGCGTGCTGCGGCTGCGCAAGCGCGGCGACTCCTGGCCGATCCACCGCACGGTGTTCTGGATCCTCGGCCTCCTGGGGCTGGTGTGGGTGACCGGCGGCGCGATCAACGCGTACCAGGAGACCCTGTTCAGCGTGCACATGCTCGGGCACATGATGCTGTCGATGGCGATCCCGCTGCTGCTCGTCGCCGGCGCCCCGGTCACCCTCGCGCTGCGCGCGATCGACAAGCGCGACGACGGCACCCGTGGCGGACGCGAGTGGATCCTGTGGGCGGTGCACTCGCCGTTCTCTCGCGTGGTCACCAACCCGTTCGTGGCGGCGGCGATCTTCGTCCTGTCGCTGTGGGCGTTCTACTTCACCGACCTCGTGCGCTGGGCGATGACCGATCACATCGGGCACGAGTGGATGACGATGCACTTCCTCATCTCCGGGTACCTGTTCGTGCTCACCCTGGTCGGAGTGGATCCGGTCCCGCGACGGCTGCCGTACGCGGGAAGGCTCATCACACTCATCGCCGTGATGGCCACGCACGCGTTCTTCGGCATGGCGATCATGATGCAGTCGGGCCTGATGGTGGCCGAGTGGTTCGGCGCGATGGGACGCACGTGGGGTGCGACGCCGCTGCAGGACCAGTACGTCGGCGGGGGCGTGGCGTGGTCCGTGGGGGAGATCCCGACGCTGATCCTCGCCATCACCGTCGCGATCCAGTGGAGCCGCAGCGACGCGAAGGTGCAGAAGCGTCAGGACCGGGCCGCGGATCGCTCGGGCGACGCCGAACTCGAGGAGTACAACGCGCGGCTCGCGGCGCTCGCCGAGAAGGATCGCCGCACCGCGGCCCGCGGGCGCTGACGGGCCGGTCGGGCTGCGCTCCCGGCGGCGCGAGCCGTCGGATCAGCCCTCGGCGCCGGGCGGAGGGGCCGGCTGCTCGGGCGAGGTGATGCTGATCGAGGCGGATCCGTCCGGCAGGAACCGGATCGTGCCGTCCACGTCGAAGGGCACGTCCTGATCCACATGGGACACGGATCCGTCGTACAGCGACTTCACCTCGAGCTGCACGTGCGCGGTGGCCGGGCTGGGCGCGATCTTCCAGCCCTCGCCGTCCGGCTGCAGCGTGATGTCGGGATCCGCGACCATGCTCCAGGTCGGACCGTCGATGACCCTGTTCGGCACCGCGTATCCGAAGGGGCAGCCGGTGGGCTGCAGCACCTGCTGGGTCGTGCACTTGTCGAGGAACTCGTTGACCCGCTGCTGCACGACCTTGACGAAGGCCTCGGTGGGCGTGGCCTGCACGTCCAGCGGCACGTCGGCGAGCGGCTTGTCGGCGAGGACGCCCATGCCCTTCGCCGTCGCCGTCGACGTCTTCACCGACACCGAGTAGAGCCCGGGGGAGAACACCAGCATGGGCACCGGGTCGAGCGGCGACGACTCCGCGCCCTGCGCCGCGACCTGGCGGCGGTCGAGGTCGAAGCCGTTCACGGAGAACCGGTCGGATCCGCGCACGGTGAGCGAGATGACGGCGAGGGGGCTCTGCGCGAACTCCCACGCGGGGGCGACGCCGATCCAGCCGTCCTGAGCGACGCGGAACGTGGAGGATCCGAAGTGGCCACCGGCCTTGTACTGCACGGTCACCGAGGTGACGGCGCCGTCGGAGTGCTCGTCGGTCACGGTGATGTCGGTGAGCGTGCCGAGGGCGTCGCGGCGCAGCAGCGCGTCGGAGGCCGAGCGGAAGGTGTCGCTGTCGAGATCGCCGTGCGAGAGCGCGACGCCCGGCAGGCGCAGCGCGTCCGCCGCGCGTCCCTCGCTGAGCAGGGTCAGATAGCGGGTGACGAACGCGGAGGGGCTGTAGAACTCGCGGTACACGGTGAGCCCGCCGGCCGCGAGCGCGGCCACCAGCACGGCGCCCACGACGGCGAGCAGCGCGAGGTCGGACCAGAGCGGGGCGCGGCGTCGCGCAGCCCGCGCCCGGCGCGACCGCGCGCCTGGCGCCTGCACCCCCGCCGACTGCACCATGGCGCAAGTCTACGAAGAGCAGCCTGCAGGAACCCCGAGTGGCCCGCGCGCCCCTCTCACCGCGAGCTTTTACCGCGAGCTTCACCGCAAGCTTTTACCGCGAGACTCCAACTGGGCGACGAGACTGCGTGCGTGGGCTGCAGTCTCGTCGCCCAGTTGGAGTCTCGCGGTCAGGGGGGGGCAGGGGCAGGGCAGGGGCAGGGCAGCGAGGGGGCAGGAGGGGCGCGGTAGACTCCGTAGACCGTGAGCACGCCGACCCTCTCCGCCGAACAGGAAGAACTGTTCCGGCTGATCGAGGACACCCGTGAGCACGTGTTCATCACCGGCCGCGCCGGCACCGGCAAGTCGACGCTGCTCCAGCACTTCGCCTACAACACGCAGAAGCAGATCGCCGTCTGCGCGCCCACCGGCGTCGCGGCGCTGAATGTCGAGGGGCAGACGATCCACTCGCTGTTCCGCCTGCCGATCGGTCTCATCGCCGACAGCGAGATCGACCAGTCGGATGCGACCCGCAAGATCCTGAACGCGATCGACACGCTCGTGATCGACGAGGTGTCGATGGTCAACGCGGATCTGATGGACGCGATCGACCGGTCCCTGCGCCAGGCGCGAGGGCGCAGGGCGGAGGCGTTCGGCGGCGTGCAGGTCGTGATGTTCGGGGATCCGTATCAGCTGGCCCCCGTCCCGCCGCGGGGCGACGAGCTGCGCTACATCCAGGACCACTACCGCTCGTTCTGGTTCTTCGACGCGAAGGTCTGGACCGGGGGCGAGGCCACGGACGGGCTGCTCGACATCGGCACGCACGGCGCGACGCTGCACGTGCGCGAGCTCGTGCACATCCATCGGCAGTCCGACGCCGGGTTCAAGGCGATGCTGAACGCGGTGCGCTATGGGCGGGTGACCGCCGAGATCGCCGGCGCCCTCAACGAGGCGGGCGCGCGGACGCCGCCGGATCCGGCCCCGGGCGAGATCCCGATCATCACCCTCGCGACGCGCAACGACATCGTGAACGGAATCAACGCCCGCCATCTCGCGGCCCTGCCCGGCAAGGTGCAGAAGGCGAAGGCGGACATCTCCGGCGACTTCGGCCGGGGCGAGGCGAACTACCCGGCCGACCAGGAGCTGCAGCTCAAGGAGGGCGCGCAGGTGATGTTCCTGCGCAACGACATCTCGGCCGCCCCCGAGCCGCCGCGCTGGGTGAACGGCACGATCGGGACGGTCGTGCGCATCCTCGGCGACGCCGTGCGCGTGGAGATCGACGGCGAGGAGGTCGACGTCGAGCCCGCGGTCTGGGAACGCTACCGCTACATCTACAACCCCGGCACGAAGACGCTCTCGCGCGAGGTGGTCGCCGAGTTCACCCAGTTCCCGCTGCGGCTGGCGTGGGCGGTCACGATTCACAAGTCCCAGGGCAAGACGTACGACAGGGCGGTCGTGGATCTCGGATCCGGCGCGTTCGCCCCAGGGCAGACATACGTCGCGCTCTCGCGGCTCACCTCGCTCGACGGGCTGTATCTGTCCCGCCCGCTGCGCCCCCGCGACATCCGCGTCGACGAGGACGTGCGGCGCTTCATGCGAGCCGCGTGGGAGGCTCGCCAGGGCGATTCCACGCCCCAGCTGCCATAGGGTCACTGGTGGACGGGCGGGATCCGCGTCGTCGAAGGGGGCAGCCATGACCGATCGCCCACGGACACGCGGTCGTGTCGGCTCCGCGGTCGCCCTCGTGGCCGGCGTGCTGATCGCGCTGCTGCTGGTCTGGCCCCGGGCGTTCGGTGCGCAGCGCGTCTTCGGAGTCGCGCAGCTCATCGCGTTCCGTGCGCCGCTCGCGCTCGGGCTGGCGCTCGTCGCGATCGTGGTCGGATCCGTCGCGCTGCTGCTGCGCCGGCGCGGGACACGTGTGCGGCGCGCGCTCATGGCGTGCGCGCTCGTCGTCGCGCTCGCCGCGGGCGGGAACCTCGCCGTACTGCTCGCCCGCGGAGAGGCGCGCACCGGGACCGCCGGCCTGCGCGACGGCGATCTCACCGTGCTCGTCTGGAACACCCAGGGCGGTGCGACCTCGCCCGCCGAGGTCGCCGAGCTCGTGCTCTCCACGGGGGCCGACGTCGTCAGCCTGCCCGAGATGGACGACGTCGCCGCCGCCGAGGTGGCGCGGCTGGTGGGCGCCGACGGAATCCGGATGACGGCGGCCACGACCAGAGTCGTCGCGGAGACATCGACCCCCTCGTGGATCCCGACCTCACTGCTCGTCGCCGATCGCCTGGGCGCCTACCGCCTCGACGGCTCCGCGGGCACGACCCGGGGGCTGCCGAGCGGCGTCTGGCGCCCCGTCGACGGAACCGGGCCGACGATCATCGCCGCCCACCCCGCCGCACCGCTGACCGATGGCATGGACGACTGGCGCGCCGGCCTGGACTGGGTGCGCGGGCAGTGCCGCGCGCCGGGTCAGGACTTGATCCTCGCCGGCGACCTCAACGCCACGTTCGACCACCTGGATCTCGGCGCGTGCCGGGACGCGGCGGTCGAGACGCGCGTGGCGGCCACGGGCACCTGGCCGTCCACGGTCCCGGGCTGGTTCGCGGCGCCGATCGATCACGTGCTCGTCGGCCCGGCCTGGACGGTGCGCGAGGTGCGGGTGATCGACGCGGCCGGCGGCACCGACCATCGCGCGCTCGTCGCGGTGCTGGAGTCGAGGGGCTGAGGGCCCGGATGGCTCAGCCGTGGGTCGTGGCGTGCGCCGCCAGGATCTCGGCGATCTCGGGAAGGTCGAGGCGGCTCTGCGCCGTCCCGAGAACAAGGTCGAAGGCGGTGTCGGTGTCCATGTCGATCCGGAGGCCGTTGAGCTCGAGGAACGTCAGCGTGAGGATCCAGGAGAACCGCTTGTTGCCGTCGTAGAGCGGATGGTTCTGCGCGAGAGAAGACATCAGCGCCGCGGCCTTGACTTCGATCTCCGGGTACGCCTGGATGCCGTACATCGAACTCGCGGGGCGGGAGAGGGCGGAGGACAGCAGCCCGATGTCGCGGACCTTCAGACCCAGCGCGTCGAGAACCCCCACCGCCTGAGGGAGCTCGACGTATCGGATCACGCGTCCTCGAGCTTCGTGATCAGCTCGGCGTAGCGGTCGGCGACGCCGAGCGCGATCGATACGGCCTCGGTGGTCGTGACCTCTTCGCGCACGAACCTGTCGGCCGCCTCGATGAGCAGCGCGTGCTTGGAGGTGTGCCGCCGTGCCGCGAGCTCGCTCAGCTGCGCGTCCAGCTCCGCCGGGATCCGCACCGTCATAGCCATACCAGAATGGTACCATCGGCCGGTCGCCCGGGCTGGATCCTCCTCCCCAGGCGCCCGATCCGAGGAGTTGTGCACAGTTCTGGAAATCCCTTGTGATCGGGGGTTCGAATGTCGGTGGCACGGTGTTGGATCGAGGTATGACATCGACCACGGCGCACGTACTGGAGCAGCTCGACCAGCTGCTCCAAGCGGTGTGCGCGTCGGAGGAGCTCGAGGCGCAGCTCGAGGGGCTGTCGGCGGCCGAGCTGACCGAGGTGCTGCAGGCGGCGGGGCGCGTGCAGCGCCGGCTCGATGCGATCATCACGACGGCCACTGGCACCGTGGACGAGCGTGATGGGCGCCCGGCGGGTGATCGCGTCTCGCCCCGTGCGGGCTGCAGGGATGCGACCGAGCTGCTGCGGCGCGCCCTCCGGGTCGACGTGGGAACGGCGTGGCGGTTCGTGCACGCGGCTCGGCTCATCCACCGCGACCGGTCACTGTCTTCGGGAGAGCTTCTTCCGTCTGAGTTCGAAGAGCTCGGCGCGACGCTGCGGGACGGGGACATATCGGTGTCGGGACTCCTCGCGGCGACGGCGCCGCTGGCGAAGAGCGGCAACCGGATCGGGGGCGAGGAACGGGCGGCGATCGATCGGCTGCTGGCTGACATGGCCCGGGGGAGGGATCTTCCCGACGCTCAGGGGCGGCCGGGTCCGGCGCCGACGACCGACGAACTGGCGGACTTCGCGGCGGCACTCGCGCTCGCGGTGGATCCCGACGGCAAGGAACCCGATGACACCACGGCGAACCGGCGTCGAGGCTTCACGCTGGGGCGGCTGAGGGACGGCGTGGTGCCGGTGTCGGGTGGGCTGCTGCCCGAGGTCGCGGGGGCGGTGCAGCGTCTGATCGACGCGCTGAACAACCCGGCCGCATCCGGTGCGCCGTCGCCGGCGGCGGGAAGGGTGGCGTTCGCGCCCGAAGACGGGGCGGATCAGGGGGCGGGCGAACTGCCGGACGCGCATGCGCAGCCGGATCCTCCCGACGACCGGACGCCGGCGCAGAAGCGGCACGATGCGTTCGCGATGATCGTGAACGTCGCCGCCGCCTCGGAGGGGTTTCCCGAGCTGGGCGGCGCTGCGCCGACCCTCGTCGTCTCGGTCACTGCCGAGGACTACGCGCGCGGCGCGGGGCGCTCGCACATCGAGGGTACGGAATGGGACACGTCGATCGGGGTGGCCCGCCACACCGCCTGCGCGGGTGGGGTCCAGCGGGTGCTGTTCGATGATCGGGGGCAGATCGTGTCCATCGGCACCACTGCCCGACTGTTCAACGCTGTGCAGCGTCGGGCGATCGTGCTCCGCGATCGGGAATGCGTGATTCCGGGTTGCCGGATCCCGGCGACGTGGTGCGAGATCCACCATGTCCGCGAATGGGCGCGGGGCGGTACGACGCACACGAGCAACGGCGTCGCGCTGTGCTGGCATCACCATCGCACGCTGGAGTCGTCGGGGTGGCGCATTCGCATGGGTGGCGGGGCTCCTGAGATCCGCGGACCGCACTGGTGGGACCCCTACGGCGGTTGGCATCGTCCGCGATCCCGCGGAGGAGGGACCCCGCACGACCGTCGCCGGATCATCGCGGGCGCCCTCGCGCCACCCGGAAGCGGCGGGTGAGATCTCCACCCGTCTCCTCGGGGATCTCCACCCGTCTCCTCGGGGATCTCCACCCTTCCTCCCGGGGATCTCCACCCGCGGGTGGTGCCGGTGGATCCGGGACCCGAGGAGCATCGGGGACATGAACCTCTCGCTCCTCTCCAACGTCCTGCTGATCCTCGTCGCGGTCGGCGTGATCGCCGTACGGCAGATGACCTGGCGACCCGTGCTCGGCGGGCGCGACTGGATGTTCCCCGGTCTCGCCGCCGTGGTGGGCGCGGCGCTGCTCCTGCAGTCCCTGAACGGGCGCGCGCTCGGCGTGATCGACGTCGTGGCGTTCCTCGTCGAGGTCGCGATCGCCCTCGGGGTCGGTCTGGGGATGGGCGCGATCGCCCACGTCCGGCCGATCGCGCGTCCTACCGGGTATGCCGCCGACGCATCGGGTCTGTCCGGGAAGGCGGCCGCCCGTGCGCTCGCCGAGTTCGAGACCCGCACCGGGGCGTGGGGCCTCGCGCTCTGGGTCGTCCTGATCGGCGTGCGAGTCGGCCTGACGTTCGCCTTCGAGAGCCTGGGATCCCACCTCGGCGTCTCGACGGGGATGATCCTCCTCGCGCTCGCCGCGAACCGCGCCGCCCGGACCCTCGTGCTGCACAACCGGGTGGAAGGGCTGCGCCGCACCGGTGCGCAGAGCGCATCAGCGCGCATCATGGTCTCGTGAGCTCGTTCCGCCTGCCGCCCGTCGTGGCGACGACTCCGTGGAGCGCCGGCATCAATCTCGCCGGCGCTCTCGCCGTGACCTACGGGCTCTGGCGCGGTGCTCCGCACTTCGCACCCTGGGTGGTCGCGGCCGTGATCGCGGGGCTCATCGCCTGGGCGGCGCGCATCCTGCTCGCGACGCGATGGGGAGCACGGACCGGCGATGTCGGCGACCTGTCGCCCGCCTCCCCGCCCGGCGGCAGGAACGGCGGGCGCGTGCTCGGCGCGGCCCTGCTGGCGGTGATGGTGCTCGTGGGTGCGCTGACCGCGATCCCCACGCAGGGACTCGGCGTCGCGCTCCTCGTCGTCGCGGTGCTGGTGGTGACGAGCGACCCCGCATCGACGCCTCTGGTCTGGGGTGCCGTCGTGCTCGCCGGAGTCCTCGGGATCGCCGCAGGAACGGTGCTCGCCCTCGTCGGCCTGGCTGGATCCGGCGAGGTGAACGTGCTCGGCCTGCTCGCGGTGATCGTCGGGCTGGTGCTCGCGGTGGTCGCCGGGTTTGGGCGCCGGGCGCAGCGGGTGCTGCTGGCGGAGCGGGAGCGCGCGAGCGCCGAGGCGCTGCGGGCGCAGGCCGCCGCGCATCGCATCGCGATCGCACGAGACCTGCACGACGTGCTCGCGCACAGCCTGGGCGGCCTCGTGGTGCAGCTGGATGCGGTCGAGGCCCTGCTCGACGCGGGCGATACGGAGAGGGCGGCCGCCCGGGTGGCAGCGGCGCGCGGGCTCGCGGTCAAGGGCCTGGGCGAGGCCCGCGAGGCGGTGCGGGCGCTGCGCGAGCCTGAGCCCGCGACCGGATCCGACACCGCGGATCCGGTCGCGCCCTCCGCCGTCGAGGCGCGGATCCGCACGCTGATCGCCCCGGAGCGGGGGGTGGGGCTCGACGTCGCCGGCGTCGCGCATCCGGTGTCCGGCGCGCTCGCCGAGGCGCTGATCCGTGCGGTGCAGGAGGGGCTCAGCAACGCGCGCAAGCACGCGCCGGGCGCGGCGGTGCTGGTCGGTCTCGTCTGGCATCCTGACCGGGTGGAGTGCACGATCGAGAACCCCGTCCCGGCGACCCCGGCGCAGGATCGCGGGCTCGCCGCGACGGGAGGGGGCTTCGGGCTGCGCGGGGTGCGCGAGCGCTTCGCCGTGCTCGGCGGAACGGTCCAGGCGGGCGTGGAGCCGGGCGCCTCGAAAGGCCAGGACGCCGCCGACCGCTTCGTGCTGCGGGTGGAGGCACCGGCGTGACCGGGCGGATCCGCATCGTGCTCGCCGATGATCAGGCGATCATCCGCGACGGACTGGAGACCGTGCTGAGCCTCGTCGAGGACTTCGAGGTCGTCGGCACCGCCGGCGACGGGGCCGAGGCCGTCGCGCTCATCGCCGCGGAACGCCCCGATGTCGCCCTCATGGATCTGCGGATGCCGGTGCTGGACGGCGCGGCCGCCACGCGGCGGGTCGCCGCCGAGACCCCGGGGACCGCCGTGCTGGTGCTGACGACCTTCGCCGACGACGCCGACATCGTCGCGGCGCTCCGGGCGGGTGCGCGCGGGTATCTCACCAAGGACGCGGGACGCGCGGAGCTCGCCGCCGCGATCCGCGCGGTCGCCGCAGGGCAGTCCACGTTCTCCGCGCCGGTGCGCGACGTGCTGCTGGGAAGGATCGACGCCCCGGCGGCGACGACGAACGCCGCCGGATCCTCCGCGGCCGCGACACCCGCCGCGGAGCCCGGAGGGACGGCCGGCACAGCCCCCGACGCGGATCCGGCCTCGGCGGACGCGCTCGCTCCGCGGTTCCCCGCGCTCACCGCCCGTGAGCGCGAGGTGTACGCGCTCATCCTGCAGGGGCGGTCGAACGGCGAGATCGCCGAGACGCTCTACGTCGGGGTCGCCACCGTGAAGACCCACGTCAACGCGCTCTTCGCCAAGCTGGGCGTCCGCGACCGCGCGCAGGCGATCGCGAAGGGGCTGGGACGCGGCTGAGACGTCGCCCGCGCCGGCGGATCCCCACATCACGATCTCCACCCGATATCAGGGATCATCCTCTGGGATGACGGCGCCCTGAGAAGGGCCGCTTACAATCGTGAGGGATGTCAGGGGGGCGAATGCGTGGGATCACAGGGCGTCGAGTGGGGGCGCTGGTCGCCGGTGTCGTTGCGGCGACGCTCGCACTGAGCGGCTGCTCGGGCGGCGCGGAGACCCCTTCGTACACCCCGAAGCCGCAGGTGCAGGGCGAGCTGCCGTCCGAGATGAAGGACCAGATCAAGGCGGCGGTCACGCGCGCCATGGCGCAGAGCGGATCGAGCGGCGCGATCGTCGGCGTGTGGGCTCCCTGGGGCGGTTCCTACACCACCGGCCTCGGCACGGTGTCCGTCGAGGACAAGACGCCGGTGAGCACCGACATGTCGTTCCGCATCGGCGACGTCACCCGGCTGATGACCTGCGATGTGCTGTACGCGATGGCCGACACCGACAAGATCAAGCTCGACGCCTCGATCACCGAATACGTCTCGGGCGTTCCGGATCTGCAGGACGTCACCCTCCTGGACCTGTGCAACGGCACCGGCGGGATCGGCTCCTCTCAGGCGACCGCGATGCCGATGCTGCTGAGCAACCCCGAGCGCGAGTGGGATCCGAAGGAGCTCGCGTCCTACGGCCTCGCACAGAACCGCACCCCTCCGCACACCGGCTACCGCGATTCCGATGCGGGCTACCTGCTGCTCGGTCAGGCGCTCGAGCGCGCCTCGGGCCAGACCGCCGCACAGCTCATCCGGCAGTACGTGACCACCCCGCTCGGGCTGAACTCGACGTCGCTGCCCGGAGCCGGCGCCGCGGCGCCCACCCCGTCGCCCGCCCTGAAGGGGTTCTACACGGCCCAGGTCGACGGCGCCTACCAGTGCGCGAAGCCGACGGACATCACGGTGAGCTCGTCGAGCAACGGCTACACCGACTCCGGGGCGGTCTCCACGATCGAGGATCTCGGGCGCTACGTGCAGGCCGAGGCGGCCCAGGCGCTGCGTCTGAAGAAGACCCCGAAGCGCTTCGGCACGCCGCTCCCGATCGCCGACGGCGCACCGAGCTGGTACCAGACCACGGGCGGGGCGAAGCTGGTCGGATCCATGATCGGGCAGCACGGCGGCACGCCGGGCTACCTGACCGCGGCCTACTCGGACCCGGCCACCGGATTCACGGTCGCCGTGGTGCTGAACGACTCCACGGCCGGCGACGCGTTCATCGGCGATCTCGCGTTCGAGCTCGCGGCGATCGCGTCCAAGGCGCCCGCGGGCAAGGGCGGGACCGCACCCGAGTTCGCGCTGCCGTTCACCGCGGACGACTACGCTAAGGCGGTCGACAGCGCGGCGATCTGCCCGCTGCCGCCGGGCTGACCGGCCCGCTCGACGCCTCCCTGCGCTTCGGTGGGCCCCGCAGGCCCAGGCACGCGCACGACCCGAGGAGCAGCCATGGCGATCGTCGACAACGGCATCTATGTGGACGGCGTCCGCACCGACACCCCGCACACGCTGTCCGAGACGTTCGAGCTCATGCACGAGCGCGAGGGCATGGGCTGGATCGGGCTGTACCGGCCGAGCGAGGAGGAGGTGCGTCAGGTCGCCGCGGAGTTCGGGCTGCACGAGCTCGCGGTCGAGGATGCCCTGACCGGTCATCAGCGCTCCAAGCTCGAGCGCTACGGGGAGACGCTCTTCATCGTCCTGCGCCCCGCCCGCTATCTCGACGTCGCGGAGGAGGTCGAGTTCGGTGAGCTGCACGTGTTCGTGGGCCCGAACTTCGTCGTCACCATCCGGCACGCCGAGACACCCAGCCTGAGCCGGGTGCGCGGACGGATGGAGCACGATCCCGAGCTGCTCGCCCGCGGCCCCGAGGCCGTGCTCTACGCGATCCTCGACGAGCTCGTCGACGAGTACTCGCCGGTGCTCGCGGGCCTCGAGAACGACATCGACGAGATCGAGGCGCAGCTGTTCCTCGAGGAGTCCGACGTGACCCAGCGCATCTACGAGCTCTCCAGCGAGGTGATCGACTTCCAGAAGGCGACCCAGCCCCTGCAGCCGATGCTGGAGAACCTGCTGCGCGGATCCGCGAAGTACGCCGTCGACCTGGAGCTGCAGCGCTACCTGCGCGACGTGCTCGACCACATCCTGACGCTGTCCGAGCGGGTCTCGACCTTCCGTGCGAACCTCGACAACGCGCTCACCGTGGAGGCCACGATCGTCGCCCGGCGCCAGAACGAGGAGATGCGTCGGATGACCGAGGAGAGCATCCGCCAGGGTGAGGAGGTCAAGAAGATCTCCAGCTGGGCGGCCATCTTCTTCGCGCCGACGATCGTGGCCGGCATCTACGGCATGAACTTCCACGTGATCCCCGAACTCGCCTGGCCGTTCGGCTACCCCATGGCGATCGGGCTGATGGTCGGCGGGGCGTTCGTGCTGTACCTGGTGTTCAAGAAGCGCGGCTGGCTCTGACCGGATCCGCATCCCCTGCTGCCTGATCCTCGTTCAGGTCGCAATATCTGCTCCGAAACCCGCGCGGGAAGAGCAGAAATCGCGACCTGAACGACGGGAGGGCGCCGCAATCGGGGGCGGTCAGCGCGCGAAGCCCGTCAGCGCGATCACCGCGAGCGCGGTGGCGGTGACCAGGATCCACAGGATCGCGCCGAGCAGGAGAGGGCGCCAGCCGGCGCGGCGCAGCGCGGCGACGTCGGTGGACAGGCCGATCCCGGCCATCGCCGTCGCGATCAGGAAGCCGCTGGCGTGCACCATCGCCTCGCGGGGACCGGCCGGGATCGCCCCGAGGGATCCGATCACGGCGACGACGAGGAATCCGACGAGGAACCAGGGCACGAGCCGGACCGCGCCGCGCAGCGTCATCCGTCGCCCACCGGCGGCCCGGCGCGACTCGATCACCGAGAGCCCGATCGAGATCGGGATGATCATGAGCGTGCGCACGAGCTTCACCACGACCGCGTAGCCGAGCGCCGCCGCCCCGAAGACCCCGGCCGCGGCGACGACCGAGCTCGTGTCATTGACGGCGGTGCCGGCGAGCAGTCCGAAGGTGTGCGGATCCAGGCCGAGCGCGTGGCCGAGCAGCGGGAAGAGCACGACGGCGAGGATGTTGAAGACGAAGATCGTCGACACCGCATACGAGACCTCGGCGCTCAGCGCGCCGATCACGGGCGAGACCGCCGCGATCGCAGAGGCGCCGCAGATGCCCGTGCCGACGCCGATCAGGGTGCGCAGACGCTGCGGCACCCGCAGTGCGCGGCCGATGATCCAGGTGCCGAGCAGGCACACGGTGAGGGTCGACAGCATCACCGGCAGCGACTCCGCTCCCACGCGCAGGATCGCGTCGAGCGAGAGCTGCGCGCCCAGGAGCACCACCGCCACCTGCAGCAGGAACTTCCCCGAGAACTCCACCCCGGGCTGGAAGCGCGCGCCGGGCCGACGAAGGACCGCGACCACCACGCCGATCACGATCGCGGGCAGGGCGGATCCGAGCACCGGGACCGCCGCGCCGATCAGGGTGGCGGCGACGGCGATCGGCACCGTGAGCGCCAGTCCCGGCAGCACCTCCGCCCCCCGCAGGGCGAGGCGGAGCGGGAGCGTGCGGGCAGGGTGGAACATCATGGATCCAGGCTCGTCCGCCCCCGGTTCCCGCGGTATCCCGCGGCACCCGATAGGGGTACAGTCATGGACTGTGGCGAATGCGGTGACAGACGGATCGATGCCGGACATCGGATCGCTCGAGCTGCTGGTCGCGGTCGTGCGCACCGGCTCGATCTCGGGGGCGGCGCGGGAGACCGGCGTGACCCAGCAGTCGGCGTCCGCGCGGCTGCGCGCGGTGGAGCGCCAGCTCGGGTTGTCGCTGTTCCACCGCGCCCCGTCCGGCACGCGCCCCACGCTCGAGGGCGAGGTCGTCGCCTCCTGGGCGGACGACGTGCTGGCGGCCGTGGGGCGGTTCCGTGCGGCGACGCGGACGCTGCGCGGCGAGAGCACGGCCCGGCTCACGGTCGCCGCGAGTCAGACGGTCTCGGCACGGCTGCTGCCGCTGTGGCTGGTCGCGCTGCGCGGTCGCCAGGTCGAGGCGGGGCGCGCCCCGACGGCGGTGCAGCTGCTGTCCGGCAACAGCACGGACGCCGTGGCCCTGGTGCGCGAGGGGCAGGCCGATCTCGCGTTCATCGAGTCGTCGGAGGTGCCCACGGATCTCGGGTCCACGACGGTGGACGCCGACGAGCTCGTCCTCGTCGTCGCGCCGGAGCACCCGTGGAGCGGGCAGGGGCCCGTGCCCTTCGCGGAGGCCGCGGACGAGGCGCTCGTGGCCCGTGAGCAGGGCAGCGGCACCCGGCGCGCCTGGGAGGACGAGGTGCGTCGGCGGCTCGGTCGCGACGCCGCAGAACCGGCGGTCGTGCTGCCCACGTCCGCGGCGGTGCGCTCGGCCGTGGTGAACGGCCTGGGGGCCGCCGTCCTGAGCCGCAGAGAGGCGGCGGACGACATCCGGCTGGGCCGGCTGCGCGCCGTTCGCACGTCCGGCGACCCCGTGGTCCGGCCGATCACGGCCCTCTGGCGGGGCGGAGCGCGGGATCTCCCGGTGGCGGGACGGGAGCTGATCGACGTCGCTGTGCAGACGGCCCGGCAGCAGGTGCGCCCGGGCCGCGGTACTCTCTGATCGTCGCCACGGAAGGAACCGGATGCCCGCGCTCGTGCTCTTCGGTCTCACGGCCGTGCTGCTGTGGTCGATCGTTTCGCATCGCTTCGAGCGCTGGGGCGTGGCGGGGCCGGCGATGCTGCTCGTGCTGGGGGCCGCCACCACGGTGTGGGACCTGCCGACCTACGCCGCGGCTCTGGACGCCCCGATCACCGAGAAGATCGTCGAGGTCATCCTGTCGATCCTCCTCTTCGCCGACGCGACCGAGGTGCGCGGCGGCATCTTCGGCGGCGAGGGCAGGGTCACCGCGCGCCTGGTGCTGATCGCGCTGCCGCTGTCGCTCATCCTCACCGCCATCGCCGCCGCCTTCCTCCTCCCCGAGGCGCTGGTGGCGGCCGTGGTCATCGCCTGCGTGATCATGCCGACCGATTTCGCGCCGGCGACGCGTCTGTTGCGCAGCAAGCTGCTGCCGGAGCGGATCCGCGCGATCCTGAACGTGGAGAGCGGGTACAACGACGGTCTGGTCTCGCCGATCTTCGGCATGGCGCTGCCGATCGCCGTCGTGATCGCCCCCCTGGTCGAGAAGATGGTCGCGACGGGATCCGACACGGTCACCGTGGACGACAAGGACCTCGGTCACAGCACCGAGAAGTTCGCGGAGGCGTTCGTCAACGCGGTGCCCGCGACGGTCTCGGCGATCGTGATCGGCGTCGTGCTGGGAGGCGCCATCGGCTTGGCGCTCCGGGCGGCCCGCGACCGGGGCATCGCGAACGAGGGCGGCGCGCGCTACGCCATGCTGCTGCTGCCGCTCATCGCCTATGGCATCGCGACGATCCCGGCGATCGAGGCCAACGGCTTCGTGGCGGCGTTCGTCGCGGGCCTCATCTATCGCGTCGCGCGCACGCGCGGCATGCAGGAGCGGGTGATCCCGCATTCCGAGCTGCTCCTGGTCGAGGAGATGGGCACCCTCACGGCGAACTTCGTCTGGTTCATGCTCGGCTCCGCCGCCCTGCTCGCTTTCACGGCGTCATTCGACTGGCGGGTCCTGGTGCTCGCGCTCCTCGCGCTCACCGTGCTGCGGCTCGGGCCGGTGTACCTGTCGCTCATGGGCAGCTCCGTCGGCCGCGGCGATCGCGTGCGGATCGGCCTGCTCGGTCCGCGCGGTACGGCCTCCGTCGTGTTCGGCCTGCTCGCCTACAACGCCTTCGAGACGGACAGCGTCGAGGCCAACGCGGTGCTGCTGGTCATGGTCGTCACCGTCGTCGGCAGCATCCTGCTGCACGGCGTCGCGGCGCCGTTCGCACTGCGGGCGCTCGAGAAGCGGCGCGTGGCGCAGGGCTGACGGGGAGATGGCCTTTCGCGGGGCCCTCGCCAGACGCATCAGTGCTCATCGCCGCGCCCGGTGATGGTCTGCACGAGCGCCAGGTACTCCTTCGGTGTCGCGTGGGGCAGGTACGCCTCTCCGATCGCGAGTCCGATGCTCGCGAGCTGCGCCGGATCCGCGTACGCCATGTAGATGGTCTCGTACCGCGGGTTGAACTTGCTCTTGAAGCGGAACAGCGAGGTGAACCCGTAGGCGGGCTCGAGCATCCGGCCGAGCCAGTCCAGCAGCCGCGACATGATCGTCGGATCGGATTCCTCCTCGTCTGGCTTGGTGGCCAGGGGCGCCCCCGACAGGCTCATCACCTGGGCGCCCTGCTCCTTCATGTGCAGCGCGGCGGAGGCGATCACGAACTCCATGATGCCGGGCATGGATCCGTCGCCCCGGCGCATGAAATCGATCGTCCAGCCGGAGACCCTCCCGTCGGTCCAACTGGGCAGCCAGCTCGTGGTCGCCTCGATCCCGCCGTCCTTGTTGATCGCCAGGAAGATCCCCACATCGGGATCCTTGAGCTCGTCCATGCCGCCGAGCGTGAAGCCCATCTCCGGAAGCTTCTTGTTCGCGACCCACTCCTCGCTCACCGCCTCGATCTCGGCGGTGTACTGGAGGGGGAGTTCGTCCCAGGTCGACCACAGGGTGGTGATGCCCTCGCGCTGGCCGCGGTTGAGCGGCTGGCGGATCTTCTGCCACGGCTTGCCGGTGAGTTCGAGTCCGGGGAGGTCGAGCACCGTCTCCTCTCCGACGGACAGGTACTGCCAGCCGAAGGACTGGAAGATCGGCAGGTAGCGCTCGTGGAAGCTGTAGAAGCAGGCGGACCAGCCCTGCGCCTCGCAGTAGGCCACGAATGCCTCGATGGTCGCGCGCTCCTCGCCGTCGGCGCACACCGGATCCGACATCGTCAGAGCCACGCCCTTGATCACCCGGTAGGCCACGGCGCCCTGGCCGTCGGCGGTGAACCAGTAGCTGTTGCCCGGCCAGGTGCCCATGAAACCGAGGGTTCCTCCACCGCCCGCCTTCAGCAGCGATCGGAAGCGCGCCTCCTCCGTCGCGTCGCGGCGCAGCCGCGTGGCGCGGTACAGCCGGATCATGGCGAGGATGAAGACGCCCCAGAACAGCACGCCGATCCACTGGTAGGCCAGCAGCGACGGGCCGTCCATCGGGATCGCGTCCTCGGTGACGTCGGGGAGGAACCCGGCGGGAACGTAGGGGCGGAGCACATCGCTGAAAAGTGCCCCGAACGACGCGTGCTCCCCGAGGTAGTCCTGGGGGCGTGTGAGCGCGATGGCGAAATAGACCGCGGTGAGCACGAGCCAGGCGCCGATGACCGTGACGGCGAACTGCCCGGCGGCGCTCCGCGGCGCGCCCACTCGGAACCGGCGGCGGGTCACGATCAGCAGCACGATCACGGCGATGGGCAGGGCGACCGCGAGCAGCACGAGCACCATGAACTCCGCGCCCACTTCGGCACGAGCCTTCGCGTCCAACAGCTCGCCCGGTGAGAGCGCGATGGCGGTGCCGATCGCGGTGCCCGCCTTCGCGACGAGAGCGAGGATCCACGCGGCGCGGCGTCCGGTCCGCAGCCCCCATGCCGCGAGCAGTGCGAGCACGAACGGCACCAGGCTCACCAGGAGGGGCCCGGCGCCGGCGGTGAGGATCGCCGCCGCCTGGTCGGCGCAGGCACTGGTGAAACTCTCGCCGCACGAGGCGTCGATCCCGTTCGAGGTGTCCGCCACGAAACCCGACAGCACGAGGCTCAGTGGCGCGTCGTAGTCGCCCGAGATGAGCACGATGAACGGTCCCAGGCCGGTCGCCGCGACGATCGCCGCGACGAGCGTGCGCACCTCGCGGTACGAGCTGCGATGCCAGGATCCACGGGCGGCGCCGCGGGCGAGCAGAAGCCCGAGCAGCAGGCCGAGCAGGGCCGCGATGAGGCGGAACACGCTGTCCATGTCGCCCGCGTAGAGGACGAACATCACGAGCACTGTGAACCCGATCACCCGTATTCTGCGTTGCCACAGCGCGGGTGCGAGGGCTGCGGCGGCCATCAGCATGCCGATGATGCCGATGGACGGGTCGGCGATGAGCTCGTCGCCCTTCATCAGTCCCCAGATCGTGCCCCAGGCGTTCATCACCGCGAGCAGGCCGAGCCCCAGCAGCACGGCCAGTGCGCCGGTACCGAAGAACGCGATCACCGCCCGGATCGTGCCGAGACGCCGTTCCGCGTACGCACCCGCGGTCAGAGCGAGCAGGATCGCGAGCACCCCGGCGACCAGCGAATCGGGGATCAGCAGGGCCGTCGCAGGGGTCCACCACCCGCTCCACTCCCACGTCGGCAGGGAGCCGGCGGCGAGCTCCTGCGGGAACCCGCCCCAGAACGTCCCGAAGCCGAGGCCCGTGCCGAGCGTGATGAGCGCGAGCAGCACGCTGAACGGGTTCGCGCGCAGGTAGGCCACGAGCGCGCCCGGCTCCTTCGGCGCGGGGAGGCCCCCCGGGGCCTCGGCCGCGGGCTTCGTGGGCTCGGATGCAGTCATGCGGGATCTTCTCTCACAGGCGGTTCGGGGACGAGACGATGTCGGCGGGCGTCAGGGTGCGGAGAGGCCGAGGCGCCGGTACAGCCGATCCATGGCGAACGGGATTCCTCCCTTGAGGGCTCCGCCGACGTGGTCGGCGCCGGGTATCACCTGGTGGACGGGATCGAAGCCCGCATCCTTCGCCTGCTGCACCATGCGCGCGGCGTAGTCCATGAAGGTCGGATCGGCGCCGCCGACGGTGAACAGGGCGAGGTGGTCCTTGAAGGCGCCGGCGTTGGTCTGAAGGGCGGCGGCCGGCTTGTTCGCCTCGAACTTCTTCTCGTCGCCGCCGAAGGTCTCCTTGATGACCTGCGCGCGCTGCTCGATGCCGGGGTACTCGTCTCCGGAGATCGCGATCATGTTGCCCCAGATCCCCGGATGCCGTGCCGCCCAGGTGAAGGCGCATGCGCCGCCGTTCGAGTAGCCCATGATCGTCCAGTCCTTCGGATCGGTGAGCACGTTCAGGCGGTCCTTCGCATACTTCGGGATCACCTGGTTGAAGTAGGCGTCCACGTCGCCGTACTCGGCCGAGTCGGCGCAGGCCGGATCGGGAGTGCTGCCCTCGAGGCCCCCACTGGGACCGAGTTGGTCGGCGACGATCACGATCGGAGCGAGTCCCTTGTTCTTCGAGGCCATCTCGTCCAGCACCGGCGCGATGAAGTCGAGGGTGGGCGTGCCGGGCTTGCCCATCATCATCACGATGAGCGGCAGGCGCGGCGGCGCCTCGGACCTCACCAGTGCGGCCGGCGGAAGGTAGAGCAGGGCGGGGCGAGGGGCGAACTTGGATCCGGAGGGGATCTCGATCGTCCCTCTGGTGCCTTTCGCCGGCATGTCCGAGGGCGGATTCCACGTGCGGTAGAGCGGGCCGTCCAGCGTGGCGGTGGGAGCGGGCTTCGGAAGACTGTGGATCGGCTCCTCGACACTGATGCCGAACATCGAACCCACCGTGGTGTTCACGCCGAACGCCGCGTTCACGCCGAGCGCCGTGGAGACCAACGCCAGCAGCACGAGCAGCAGGGCGACGATCTTGCGCCAGACCCCGCGCTCCCAGAGCGACACGATGCCGAGCATGGTCGCCGTGAACCCGGCGGGCAGCCACAGGATCGACGCGGAGGGAAGGGGCATGTTGCCGAGGCCGAAGGCGTGGGTCGAGTTCACCCAGAGCACGATGCCCACGCCGCCGCCGATGCCGACGGCCAGGGCGATGACGATGCGCCAGAGCCAGGCGGGGGTGGGGCGACGGATGAGCAGCACGACGATGGCGATGACGGTCAGACCGTAGATCACCAGGGGGAGCGGCCCATCGATGACGTTGAGCTTGTAGAACCAGGTCATCGCAGGCTCCTGTCCGTGGCGGCATCTCTGGGGCGAGGCAGGAGCGACTATAGTCCGTGCCGTTACGGCGCCCCGGCGCCCCGCGACGGCGAGGAGACTCCATGGAACAGTCCGAGCGGCTTGATGCCGCCATTGCCCTTGCGCAGCATCGAGGGTTCGTCTTCCCCTCGGGCGGCATATACGGAGGCACACGCTCGGCGTGGGACTACGGACCCTACGGGGTTGCCCTTAAGGAGAAGATCAAGCGGCAGTGGTGGAGGGCCTTCGTGCAGCGCCGCGGCGACATGGTCGGCCTGGACTCGGCGATCATCCTCCCGACGGCGGTGTGGGAGGCGTCCGGACATCTCAAGGTCTTCAGCGACCCGCTCACCGAGTCCCTCGTCACCCACAAGCGCTACCGGGCCGACCACCTCTTCGAGGCCTATGAGGCCAAGCACGGCCACCCGCCGGAGAACGGCCTCGCCGACATCCCGGATCCCGAGCACTCCGACAAGGTCGGGCAGTGGACCGAGATCAGGATGTTCTCCGGCATGATCAAGACCTACCTCGGCGTCGTCGATGACGAGAGCGGCCGGCACTACATGCGTCCCGAGACCGCGCAGGGCATCTTCACGAACTTCAAGAACGTGCAGCAGGCGATGCGCCGCAAGCCCCCGTTCGGCATCGGGCAGATCGGCAAGTCGTTCCGGAATGAGATCACGCCGGGCAACTTCCTCTTCCGCACCCGGGAGTTCGAGCAGATGGAGATCGAGTTCTTCGTCGAGCCTGGCTCCGACGACGAATGGCAGGAGACCTGGATGGAGCTCTGCTGGAACTGGTTCATCGGGCTCGGGATGGATCCGGAGAACATCCGCTGGTACGAGCATCCGAAGGAGAAGCTCGCCCACTACTCCAAGCGCACTGTCGACATCGAGTACCGGTTCGGGTTCTCCGGATCGGAATGGGGCGAGCTGATGGGGGTCGCCAACCGCACCGACTACGACGTGGACGTGCACCAGAAGCAGTCGGGCAAGGATCTCAGCTACTTCGATCCGGCGACGAACGAGAAGTACATTCCGTTCGTGATCGAGCCGTCGTTCGGCCTCACACGCGCGCTGATGGCGTTCCTCGTGGACGCCTATCACGTCGAGGAGACGACCGCAGCGGACGGGAAGGCAGACACCCGTACCGTGCTGAGACTCGATCCGCGGCTCGCGCCCTTCACGATCGCCGTGCTGCCGCTGTCGAAGAAGGACACGCTGGTGCCCGTCGCCCAGGAGGTCGCCGATCTGCTTCGCGAGTTCTGGGACGTGGACTACGACGACGCGCAGGCCATCGGGCGCCGCTACCGTCGACAGGACGAGGTCGGCACGCCGTACTGCGTCACGGTGGACTTCGATTCGCTCGGGGACAGGGCGGTCACGGTGCGCGACCGCGACACCATGCAGCAGGTGCGGATCCCGATCGATCAGCTGGTCTCGCACTTCGCGGGACTGCTCGTCGGAGTCTGAGCCCGCGACAGCCCGGAGGGCTCGCTCGCGGGCGCTGCTCGCGGCGGACCGCTCAGGGGACGAGCCGTGGCAGCTGCCAGTCGAAGATGACGGCGAGCATGCGCAGCAGGAACGTGATCAGCGCCCCGGCGAGCAGTGCGAGCCCGCGAGTGCGCGTCCAGCGCAGGAGGATCCCCGTGGCGAGCGCACCGGCCAGCGCCGCCGTGCCGTAGACGCTGTGCGTCAGGACGAACGGCACGCGGTTCAGGAGGATGTCGCGGACCAGCCCGCCCCCGGTCGCGGTCATCGTGCCGAGGGCGGCGACCACCCACAGGTTGGCGCCGCGCGCGGCGGCCTTCTCGGCACCGCCGACCGCGAAAAGGGCGAGGCCGACGGCGTCCGCGGTGGCGAGCGCCAGAGCCGGGAGCTCGTCGACGACGGCGAGCACCCCGAACGTGGCGAGCGAGACGACGAGGGCGACGACGATCCGGGTCCTCGAGGAGAACGCCGCCGGCGGCAGATCGCCGAGCAGGACGTCGCGCAGGATCCCGCCGGCGAGCGCCACGATGAAGCCCACCACGAGGATGCCCAGGAGATCGAGCCCGGCGTGGGCGGCGGCCGCCGCGCCCTCCATCGCGAACAGGCCGGTCGCCACGATGTCGAGGGCGTCGAAGAGGCGGGCCCTCGCGGTGGGGGGCTGCGGAGCGATGGATGCCGGAGGCGGGGGCATCATGAGTCCGTCGCCCCGCGGTGCTCGTTCCGATCGCGGGAGGCCCCGACGTTCTTCGGCGAGCGGTCGGCGAGAAGCAGCGCAAGGAGCTCTGCCCGGGACGTGACGTTCGTCTTCCGGAAGACGTGGGACAGATGCACCTCCACGGTGCGATCGGAGATCTTCAGCTGCTGGCCGACCTCCCTGTTGCGCAAGCCCTGGCTCACGAGCTGGAGCACATTCTGCTCCTGGGCGGTGAGGGGGACGGACGGAAGCCGTATGCGGGGTGCTGTCGGTACGTTGCGCGAGGCCGCTGCTGTGGTCTCCCCTGGCAGGCTCCGATCGATGTCCTGGCGCACGGGATGCCGTGGTCCGATCGCCTCGAAGGGCGCGAGGAAGAGGCCGAGCTCGGGAGCGCGGTCGAGCATGGATGCGATCCCGCGGTATGCCGCACCGCCGAGGATGTGCGTCAACGGAAGCCTGCAGAGCGCGTCTTGCATCACCGGCGCAGCCTCGGCAGCGCTCTTGGCGTAGAGCAGGAAGTTCACCTGAACGACCCGCGCGTACGCCTCGACGAGGGGGGAGATGCCCGTCGACGCTTCGGTCCACGGGGCTGGGCGAAGGCACGGCGAGAGCGAGAGGGCAAGAGCGCCGAGCACAGGATCGACATCCGTGGGGATCGTCCACCAGGTCTCGGCCGCCGCATCGATCAGGGTCTTCACCGGTCTGTCGGCGATCGCGTTCGCCGCCGCGGCGAGAGCGGGACGCTGCGCATCCTGACGGACGAAGGCGTCTGGATGGTCCGGGGGCCCCTCGAGATAGCTCACGACGGCCCGCTTCCCCACGACCGCCTGGGTCCGGATGGCCTCGTTCGGATCGCGTGAGGCGGTGTCGAAGAACTCCTCCGCATCGTCGAGGCAGCCGAGGGACAGCGCGGCGCGGCCGCCGAGAAGCATCGACCGGGACCGGGCTTCGAGGTCCATGTCCTCGCTCAGCGCCTGGGCGATCCGGACGGCGGCCTCGGTCTTTCCTGCGGCGAGGAGCCGTTCGCCGAGGACGACCGCCGAGCGGGAAGCGCGCCGGCTGGTGCCGCTCTCGGCGTGGAGCGCGTGCCAGGCTGCGGTCGCCAGACCGAGTCTCCCGTGCGCCCGCGCGAGCGCGCGATGCGCGTCTCGCACCGTCGCCGGAGACGCGGATCCGATCGCCGCCGTGCGCGCGTATTCGTTGAGGAACGAGTATCGCCCCGCCCGGAAGCGAATCCGAGCCGTCACCGCCGGCGATGTGAGCACTCTGGCGTCGATCTCCGTCGCCGACACCAGAACGTCCACC
>NZ_NCKN01000195.1 GCF_002257455.1 Microbacterium sp. 13-71-7 | reverse complement strand
GAGGGATCCGGTGCGCATGGGGATGCTCCTTCACAGGGGGAGAGGAATGAGGATGCGGGGCAGGCGTGCTCTGAGTCTTCACGATACGACGACGTCCCCGGCGCACCGCACGGTCCGGCGGCGGCCGCACGACACGGAATCCCGCCGTTTCGCCTCAGGGCCGGGGATCTGGCAGAATAGACAGCTGGATCACCGCTCGACCCTCTATCCGGCCGCGATCCACCCTTAGAGCTTCCACCGGGTGTGCACCCCACGCTTCTGGTGATCAGTTCGTCTTCCTTCCACACCATTCAGGAGAATCGTGGCTGTCAAGATTCGTCTCAAGCGCCTGGGCAAGATCCGTGCGCCCTACTACCGCATCGTCGTCGCCGACTCGCGCACCAAGCGCGATGGTCGCGTGATCGAGGAGATCGGCAAGTACCACCCCACCGAGGAGCCTTCGTTCATCGAGGTCGACTCCGAGCGCGCCCAGTACTGGCTGTCCGTCGGCGCGCAGCCGACCGAGCAGGTCACCGCGATCCTCAAGATCACGGGTGACTGGGGCACCTTCAAGGGCGACAAGGACGCGAAGTCCACCCTCAAGGTCGCCGGCGAGAAGGTCGCCTTCGAGGCGGACTCCGCCAAGAAGTCCGTCATCAAGCCCAAGGTCGAGAAGAAGGAGACTCCCGCCGAGGAGGCTCCCGTCGAGACCCCCGCCGAGGACGCAGCCGAGGCTGCGGCCGACGCGGAGTAATCCGTCGTGCTGGCTGCCGCGCTCGAGCACATCGTCTCGGGGATCGTCGATCACCCGGAGGATGTCACCATCACCGCCACCTCGTCGCCCCGCGGCGACGTCCTCGAGGTGCACGTGCACCCCGATGACAGGGGGCGCGTGATCGGGCGCGGCGGCCGCACCGCCAAGGCCCTGCGCACGCTGATCACCGCGCTCGCGGACGGGCGTCGCGTCCGCGTCGACGTCGCGGACGACTGAGCGTGGCCGTCACCGATCGCCCCTCCGGCCGCAACCAGCTGCGTGTGGGGCGCCTCGTCAAGGCGCACGGGCTCAAGGGCGCCCTCAAGCTGGAGCTGTACACCGACGATCCCGCCGGGCGTTTCGTGCCCGGCGCCGAGTTCACGTTGCAGGTGCCGGAGGCATCTCCGTGGCACGGCAAGTCCATCACCGTCCGCGAGTACCGGGTGATGAACGGCAGCTCCGTCGTGTTCTTCGAGGGCGTCGACGACCGTGACGCCGCCGAGGGCCTCGTCAAGGCGATCCTGTGGATCGATCAGGACGAGTCGGAGGAGCCCGAGGACGACGCCTGGTACGACCACCAGCTCACCGGTCTCGACGTCGTCCGCGATGACGTCGTCGTCGGGCGCGTGATCCGCGTCGACCACCTGCCCGCGCAGGATCTGCTCATCGTCCGGCCCGTCTCGGGGAGCGGATCCGAGGTCATGGTCCCGTTCGTCTCGGCGATCGTGCCGACCGTGGACATCGCCGCGGGGCGCATCGTCGTCACGCCTCCTGCCGGGCTCTTCGAGGAGCTCGCCGAGGACGACGCGCCCTCCGACGCCTCCACGCAGGACGCCTCCGAGCAGGACGCGCCCGGTGCGGATTGACGTCGTCTCGATCTTCCCGTCGTACTTCGACGGGCTGACCCTCTCCCTGCTCGGCAAGGCGCGGGACAGCGGGATCCTGGATCTGAACGTCCACGATCTGCGCGACTGGACCGGCGACCGGCACCGCACCGTCGACGACACGCCCTACGGCGGCGGCGCCGGCATGGTCATGAAGCCGGAGCCGTGGGGGCTCGCGCTCGATCAGCTCGCGGCCGCGCCCGTTCGCACGGCGTCGGATTCCGAGCCGGCCGAAGCGCGCCCCACCATCATCTTCCCCTCGCCGGCCGGCGAGGTGTTCCATCAGTCCACGGCCCGCGAGCTCGCGGCCCGAGAGCACCTCATCTTCGGCTGCGGCCGCTACGAGGGCATCGACGAGCGCGTGTTCGAAGAGGCCGCGGAACTCGGCGAGGTGCGCCTGATCAGCCTCGGCGACTACGTGCTGAACGGGGGAGAGGTCGCCGTCATGGCGATGGTCGAGGCGATCGGCCGACTCATCCCCGGCGTCGTCGGCAATCCAGAGAGCCTCGTCGAGGAATCGCACGAAGACGGGCTGCTCGAGTACCCCTCGTACACGAAGCCTTCCGTGTGGCGCGACCGTGAGGTCCCGCCGATCCTGCTCAGCGGCAACCACGGGGCGATCGCGGCCTGGCGCCGCGAGCAGCAGATCGAGCGCACCCGTCGTCGCCGTCCCGATCTCCTCCCCGACGAGGGCTGAGTCCCGCGTTCGCGACCCGTCGCCTGTTAGCGTCGGACCATGGTGGATGAGCGTCTGGCCGGGTCCTTCCGCGGCATCGGCGAGGACTACGATCGCCACCGTCCCGGCTTTCCGGTCGCGGCGGCGGACGAGATCGTCCCTTCGACTGTGCCGACGATCCTCGATCTCGGTGCCGGCACCGGCAAGTTCACCGCGCTGCTGACGTCGCGCGCCGCGCGCGTCATCGCCGTCGAACCGTCCGAGGCGATGCTCGGTGTGCTGCGGCGTCGTCTGCCGGAGGTCGATGCGCTGGACGGATCCGCGGAGCGGATCCCCGTCGCGAACGGCAGCGTCGACGTGGTGACGGTCGCGCAGGCGTTCCACTGGTTCGACCGCGAGGACGCATGTGCCGAGATCCGTCGAGTGCTGGTGCCTCGGGGCGTGCTGGGGCTCGTCTGGAATCACTCGGATCCCGACTGCGCCTGGGACCTCGCCTGCACGAGGGTCGCGCACCCGGCGCTCTTGAACGGACTCTCCGGAGACGACGCGACGCGCGAGCTGCTGCCTGGATTCGCGTCACCGCGATTCGTGCAGGTCTCCTGGCGCGAGCGCATCTCGCGCCAGGCCTATGTGGCGCGCTGGCTGACCGTCAGCTCGTTCCTGGCCGCCGCGGATGACGAGCGGGCGCGGATGGTCTCCGCGGTCGAGTGGATCCTGGACCAGGATCCCGAGACGGCAGGGCGTGAGGAGTTCGAGCTGCCGCAGGTCACGGACGTGTACGTGTACCGGGCGATCTGATCGGCCCGTCTGTCAGACCAGCCGTTCCGCTCCTCGAGTGATCTCGAAGACGATGCCGTGCGGGTGCCGCAGCGCGAGCGCCTCCGCATGACCGAATCCTCGCATGGCGGCGCGGAGCAGGCGCCCGATCATCTCGTGCGTGACGATCAGCGGGATCCCCTCGCCCGCCCAGGCGCACTCATTCAGGGCGCGGAGCGCCCGCGGGCGTGCGGAGGCGTAGCTCTCGCCCCCGGGGAACGCCCAGCCGTAGCGGTTCTCCGATCGCAGGGCGCGGATGCCGGGGTCGGCTTCTTCGAGTTCGTCCCACGTGCGACCGGCGAAGGACCCGTGGTGCACCTGGGCGAGTTCGTCCACGGCGACGACCTCGACCTCCAGGCGCGCCGCGACGATCTCCGCGGTCCGTCTGGCCCGTCCCAGCGGACTCGTGCAGACGACCCCGACGCCGGCCCCCTCGAGTCGTCGCGCGATCTCGTTCGCGTGCCCGACGCCGGCCTCGGTGAGCGGGGAGTCGAGCTGACCCTGCAGTCTGTGCTCGCGATTCCACGCCGTCTGGCCGTGCCGGGCCAGGAACAGGCGCTCCGGCATCCGCAGGTCGTGTCGGGACATGCCCACAGAATGGCACAGCTGCGACGGCGCGGTGCAGGCGCCCGTGAACGCCTGCGGTGCCGCGGGTCAGTCGACGCCGAGGAACGAGCGATCGGTGAGGATGATGGGACCGTCCTCCGTGATCGCGACGGTGTGCTCGGAGTGGGATCCCCGGGAGCCGTCGGCGCTGCGCAGCGTCCAGCCGTCAGGATCCGTCACCAGCTCGTCGGTGGTCGCGAGGAACCAGGGCTCGAGCGCCATCACGAGGCCCGCGCGCAGCGGGAAGCCGCGACCGGGACGCCCGTCGTTGGGCACGTGCGGGTCGCCGTGCATGATGCGACCGACGCCGTGGCCGCCGAAGTCGGTGTTGATCGAGTAGCCCTCGCCGTGGGCGACGGCGGCGATCGAAGCCGAGATGTCGCCGATGCGGTTGCCGACCACGGCGGCGGCGATCGCCGCATCCAGGGCGCGCTCGCTGGTGTCGATGAGCCGCAGGTCCTCGTCGCGGGGCGTGCCGACCACGAACGACACGGCCGAGTCGGCGACCCATCCGTCGACGGAGACGGCGAAGTCGAGGGAGACGAGATCGCCGTCGCGCAGCGTGTAGTCGTGCGGCAGGCCGTGCAGCACGGCGTCGTTCACGGACGTGCAGATCACCTTGCCGAAGGGACTCGCACCGAAGGAGGGGTGGTAGTCGATGTAGCAGGACTCCGCGCCGGCCTTGCGGATCATGTCGTGGGCGCGTCGATCGATCGAGAGCAGGTTCGTGCCGACCTTGGTCTCGGCGCGCAGCGTCGCCAGCGTCTCCGCCACGAAGCGTCCGGCCGCCCTCATCTCCTCGATCTCGGCGGGGGTGCGCAGTTCGATCATTCCCAGTCCTCTCGTCGCATCCATTCTCTCCTACCGTGCGCGCAGGGGACGCTCACAGCGAACGTGCGGATCCGGGCCTGCCGCCGCGACGTAGCATCGCGGTATGTGGATCCGGCGCGCGTTCTTCTCCTGGCTGTTCCCGGCCGCTCTCGTGCTGCCGCTCTGGCTGTTCATCGGCTGGGGTGTTTTCCAGGCGGGCGGATGGGCGTTCCTCTGGGTGCTGTTCGTGGCGCTGCCGTCGGTGCTCGTGGGCGAGCTCGCCCTGGCGTTCCTGGTGCGCGCAAGACCCACCGTCCGCGAGGAGCGCGCCGTCTCCTGGCGGGACGTGCTCGGCTTCACCGTGTGGCACGGCCTGACGATCGCGCTCGGCTTCTTCCCGAAGGATGCGTTCGGCTGGCTCCTGACGGGCACGATCGTCGCATTCCTCGGCCTGTTCTGGTCGACGCTCTGGCAGCTCTGGAAGGACGTGGCAGAGCGCGGAAGGGCGGCGTTCGTGGTCGACGCCGACACCATGCGCGGGACCGTCTACGGAGATCAGGGCCAGCCGGTGCGGGAGCGGGCGAGCCGCAACGGGGACGTCATCGTCATCACCGAGACGGGCCAGACCGGCGAGGGCCGTTCGCCGCACTGACTCGGCCGGCCGACACGTCGCGCCCCGTTTTGGCGCAGGTCCTGATCCATGGCAGAATGGTTCTTTGTGCCGTGACCCGGTTCTGCCTCAGGGGAACCCGCGGACGCCTCGTGCGCCGTTCGACACAGACTTCCGATTTCATCCCTTCCCACATGCATGCGACCTGAGGCGAGTGCAGAGAGAGACGATCATGCAGATCCTCGACGTCGTCGACGCGGCTTCGCTCCGTTCCGACATCCCCGAGTTCTTCCCCGGCGACACCGTCAAGGTGCACGTCAACATCATCGAGGGCAGCCGCTCCCGTATCCAGGTCTTCCAGGGCGTCGTCATCGGCCGCTCGGGCGACGGCGTGCGCGAGACCTTCGTGGTCCGCAAGATCAGCTTCCAGGTGGGCGTCGAGCGCACCTTCCCGGTGCACTCCCCGGTGATCGACCACATCGAGGTCGTCACCCGCGGTGACGTGCGTCGCGCGAAGCTGTACTACCTCCGCAACCTGCGCGGCAAGAAGGCGAAGATCAAGGAGAAGCGCGACGCGCGCTGATCCCATTCGGCTTTCGAACAAGCGCCCCGAGACACGGCTCTCGGGGCGCTTGTTCATTCCCCGGACATGAGAAGCTGGATGGCGCCGTCGACCGACGGCAGAGGTCTGTGAAGGATGGCGCATGACGGAAGAGATCGCGGCCGGATCCGCTGACGCGGTACGGGTGCAGACGACGCCGCGACGACGCGGCTGGGTGATCTTCCTCCGCGATGTCGTGGTGATCCTCCTCATCGCGGTGCTGGTCTCCTTCCTCGTGAAGACCTTCGTGGTGCGCAGCTTCTACATCCCGTCCGGCTCGATGGAGAACACGCTTCTCGTCAAGGACCGGATCCTCGTCGACGAGATCACCCCGCACTGGAACGGCTATCACCGCGGCGATGTCGTGGTGTTCAAGGATCCGGGCGGCTGGCTGCCGCCGCAGCCACCTCAGCCGCCGCGGTCGCCGCTGCTGGAGGCCGGGGAGTGGTTCCTGACGCTGGTCGGCGTGGCCGCGCCCGATTCGGACGACCACCTGGTCAAGCGGCTCATCGGGCTGCCGGGGGACCACGTCGTGTGCTGCAATTCGCTGGGGCAGATCACCGTCAACGGGGCCCCGATCGACGAGTCGTCCTATCTCAAGCCGGGCGTGGGCGACTCCCGGGCGTCCAGCATCCCGTTCGACGTCACGGTGCCGAAGGGCGCCGTGTGGGTGCTCGGCGACAATCGCACGCGCTCCGAGGACTCGCGCTACCACCAGGACCAGCCGGGAGGCGGGTTCGTGCCGACGGAGAACATCGTCGGGCGCGCGTTCCTCACCACCTGGCCGTTCGACCGGTTCGGCCTCATCGACGGTCACTACGCCGTCTTCAACGGGGTGTCGAGCCCCAAGCCGCAGGGGCGCCGTCGTGGCGGTCGTCGAGCCTAGCCTGGTCCTCGAGCGGCGGCTGCTGCGCGAGCACTCCCATCTGATCGCCCTGGACGAGGTCGGACGGGGAGCCCTCGCGGGTCCCGTCGCCGTGGGCGCCACGGTCGTGGACGCGGCCGCAGCCCGGCGCCGTGTGCCCCAGGGGCTGCGGGACTCGAAGCTGGTGCCGGAGAAGCGGCGGCCCGAAGTCGCCGTCCGTGCCGGGGCCTGGGCGCCCGCGAGCGCCGTGGGGTGGGCGACGAATGCAGAGATCGACGAGGTCGGCATCATGCGCGCGTTGGGTCTCGCCGCGTCCCGCGCGATCATCGCCGCCTGTGGAGAGGCCTGGGAGGCGTCGTCGGCGCTCGTGATCCTCGACGGCAACCACGACTACGTCTCCGCCGTGCACCCGGGACCGCTGACCGTGCGCTCGATCGTCAAGGCCGACCGCGACTGCGCATCCGTGGCCGCGGCGTCGGTGCTGGCCAAGGTCGCGCGAGACGCGCTCATGGTCGAACTCGCGCCCGAGTTCCCGGACTACCAGTGGGAGCGCAACAAGGGCTACGCGAGCATCGAGCACCGCGAGGCGATCCGGCTGCGCGGGCTCACGCGCCACCATCGCTCGTCCTGGGCGATCGCCGACGCGCCCACCCTGTTCTGAGCGCCCGCGAGGATGCGGCCGCGCGCGGGCGCCTCTCGTAGGATGGGGGGATCATGGATGACGACGCCTTCGACGACTACGACCGTGAGCTCGAGCTCGCCCTGTACCGCGAGTACCGCGACGTGGTCCTTCAGTTCCAGTACGTGGTCGAGACCGAGCGCCGGTTCTACCTCGCGAACGAGGTCAACGTCGTCCGCCGCGACACGGAGCACGACTTCTACTTCGAAGTGTCGATGAACGACGTCTGGGTGTGGGACATCTACCGCGCCGACCGGTTCGTGAAGTCGGTGCGCGTGCTGACGTTCAAGGACGTGAACGTCGAGGAGCTGTCGCGCCGCGAGTTCGAACTGCCCCAGGAGCTCTCGCTCGACGGCGAGTGATCCGGACGCCGCGCCGCGACGGCCGCCTCTCCGCGCCCCCTACTTCCGAGTCGTCCCCGTCAGCGCACCCTATGGCGTGCGCTGACGGGGACGACTCGGTGGTAGGGGGAAATTTAGCGGGG
>NZ_NCKN01000194.1 GCF_002257455.1 Microbacterium sp. 13-71-7 | reverse complement strand
GACGAGCTCGGCACCGCCGGCGAGGCACAGCCGGCGTCCGACAGCGGCGCTCTCGGGGCGGAGGAAGACCCCGCCGGCCTCCTGCACCAGCAGCGCTCCTGCCGCGTAGTCCCACGGGCTCAGGCCGCGCTCGAAGTAGCCGTCGAGGCGGCCCGCCGCGACGTACGCGAGGTCCGTCGCGGCGCTGCCGCCACGGCGCAGGTCACGGGCGATGGGCATCACCCGGCCGACCGTGGCGAGGTCGCCGGCGTGCGTGTTCGGGTCGTAGCCGAAGCCGGTCGCGAGCAGCGCACCCGCCGGCCCCGGCTCGGCGATGTGCAGGCGCTCGCCGTTGCGGAACGCGCCCTCGCCGCGGACGGCGGAGAAGGTCTCCCCCACGACCGGCGACTGCACGACTCCGGCGAGCGCGGTCCATCGGTCGGGGTCGCTGCCGCCTTCGACGGCCGCGATGCTGACCGCGTACAGCGGGATCCCCGAGGCGTAGTTGACCGTCCCGTCGATCGGGTCGACGACCCAGGTGATGCCCGTGGATCCGTCTCCGCCACCCGACTCCTCGCCGAGGAAGCCGTCGCCCGGACGCTCTGCGCTCAGGCGCGCACGGATCAGCGCCTCAACCTCGCGGTCCGCCTCGGTGACGATGTCCGCCAGCGACGACTTGCTCGCCGCGATCGACACCCCTTCCGCGCGCCGCCGCTGCGCCAGCTCGCCGGCCTCGCGGGCGATCTCGATCGCGAGGTCGCGGAGTTCTGCAGCGGTCACTGGGCGGCCGGAGGCGTCGGTGCGGCTGGGGGCGCGGCGGGCGGCGCCGGCGGGAAGTCGGGCGCGGCCTCCGTCGACGGCGCGGCCGGATCCGCGTCGACCGCGGACGACTCCGCGTGCAGCTCCCCTGTCAGCCCGTGGCCACCCGTGGTCGGCGGTGCGGCGCCGTCGGTTGCGGGCTGCGCAGGGGCGTCAGGGGCGACGGGGGCGACGGGCGCGGCCTGGACCGGCGCGGGAGCAGGGGCCGCCGACGGCGCGGTCGCGTCGACGCCGAGCTGCGCCATGGCGGCCTCGGTCGCGGACTGCGTGGGCACGGGAGGGACCGGCGCGGGAGCCTGCCCGGGGATCGTCGCCCCCGGCGAGGGCATGCCCGTGTAGTACGCGTTCCAGTCCGGGCTGCCATCCGCGAAGAACGGCAGCGGCGTGCGGCCGTCGGCATAGGTGGGCCACGGCTGCGGCTCGGCGACGGGGTACGCGACCGCGGCCGGTGCGGCGTACGCCACGAGCGCGGGTGCGACGGGCGCCGGCTTCTTCGGTGCGAACAGCGCGTTCAGCAGCGGGATCAGCATCGTGCCGACCGCGGTGAGGATCGTGAGCGCGACGACGATCCGCCAGTACAGCTCGTCGTAGTGGAAGGTGTGCGGGAACGTCAGGTAGAAGACCAGCATCACGACGAGGCCGGCGAGGAACGCATACGTCACCCACACGATCGCGCGCGTGAACGTGGTCTCATGGCGGGCGGCGGCCTTCTGGAACAGCCGCACGTGCAGGAGGGCGAGCTGCAGGATCCCGACCACGAGCACGAGCTGGAAGAAGCGCTCGATGCCCCCGAAATAGGAGTCGTCGGGCAGCCAGATCTTCACGGCGCCGACCAGCAGCGCGATGATCCAGGACAGCATGCTGAGTAGCGCGAGCCAGTCCTCCCGGTTCGGTGCCAGGCTGGCCTCGAGGATCGCGATCGCCGCGAAGCCGGCGAGCAGCACGATCGTGAGGAACGCGCGGCCGATCAGCCCCTGCTGGTCTCCGATGAGCACCCACACGACGCACACGAGCGCGGCCGCAATGAGGGCTCCGATCGCGATCCAGATCGCTCCGCGGATGAGCAGTGAGGTGTTCGGCCCCGACTTGGCCGGTGTCGTCGTGTTCGCCATGGAATCCCCCGTCTGTGGTGCTCTCATCCTCGCATGCACCGGCGTGCGTGCCACGGGCGATGCGCGATCAGGGGAGAAGTCGCCGGAGCCGAGCGTTGTGGAGGCCGGTGCGCGCCGGGCGATGACGCCGTCGAAGCGGTCGCGGCGAACGGTCAGCGCCCGGAGGACCGCTTCGCGAACGCCGCGATGAGCCCCTGCGCCTCCGGACCGCCGAAGGCCGCGGCGATCGTGCGGGCCTCCTCGTCCAGCTGCTCCGGGAACGTGCGCTCCGCACGGGAGCGGATCAGGCGCTTCGCCTGGCCGTAGGCGCCGAACGCGCCGGACAGCCAGAACCGTGCGACCTCCTCCGCCCTGGTGCGCACGGCGGCAGCGATCGTCGCCGCATCGCCCTCGCCCACCGCTTCGGCCGCGATCCCCCATTCGACGGCTTCCGCGGCCGTGAGCATGCGGTCCGTGAGCAATAGCTGCAGGGCGCGGCGCTCGCCGACCGCCGCGGCCAGCTGCGCGCTGACCGAGAGGTCCGGCGTGAGGCCGACGTTCGCGTAGAGGCTGCCGAAGCGCGAATCGGATCCGACGACCGCGTAGTCGCTCGCGAGCAGGATCCCCAGGCCGCCGCCGGCGGTCGTGCCCTGCGCGGCCGCGACGACCGGCACCGAGGAGGACGTCAGCGTCGAGATGCCGGAGTGGATGACCTGCGCGAGCCGCTCGATCTCGTCGTTCCCGCCCATGCCCGTCGCCATGTCGATCACGTCGCCGCCCGCGCAGAACGCGCGGCCTTCGCCCTCGATCAGGACAGCCCCCACCGCGCTGTCGCCGACGGCGGCGGCCGTCGCATCCGCCCACGCATGCGCGAGCTCGGCGTTGAAGGCGTTCAGCCGCTGCGGACGGTTCAGCGTGATCCGGGCGAGGCCGTCCTCGACGCGGTAGAGCAGGGGCTCGGACATGGTGCTCCTTCGGGATCGGCGGTGATCGCGCGGCACGCAGGCCGCGAGATCAGCCTACCCGCGGCGCACCCACCCGTGGCACGGAGTCTCAAGGAAAGTGAGCCTGAGGTTCAGGTCGTTCGATGTCACGGATGCAGGATCCGGGAACGCATGCACGACGGATCCGCCGTTTCGATCGTGCATCCGTGGCACGATCCTGCATCCGTGTCGGGTGGCCGAGCGCCGTCCAGGGGCACAAGCGGGGTCAGACCTCGCCGAGCACGGAGGCGACGAAGGAGTACACGCGCCGGTGCGTGCCGTCCAGGCGGCGGTCGGCATGCTGGTCCGCGCGGATCTCATTGGGCGCGAGCGGAGGCACGATCCGCGCGCTCTCGTGGCACGAGAGGTCGGCGCAGATGTAGGTGCCCACGACGGACCCCTTGCGCCCCTGCTCCCCCGCGCGACGTGCGGCGAACAGGGCGACCTGGTTGCCGGGCTGCATCGTGTGGCAGAGGTTGCACATCCCGGACCGCACACGGGACGGATCCCCCGCGCGCAGCACGATCCCGAGCGGCTCGCCGTCCTGCTCGATCACGATGTAGCCGTTGCGGGATGCGATCGGATCCCGCCAGGCGAAGAAGTCGAGGTAGTCCCACTCCGCGAGCATCAGATCGTGCGGCATCGCGATCTCGGCGACCTCGTCGGGCTCCGCGTTGCGGAACGACGCCCGGATCTGCTGTTCGGTGAGGGCACGCATGACGACCAGTCTAAGAACGCCGGCGACGGTGCGGGGCGCACGCGGTCGTGCCGGAGCCGAGCGGTTCCACGGAGAAGGGCCCCCGCTCTGCGGAGGCCCTTCATCGTGGGTGGCAAGTGAGGGATTCGAACCCCCGAAGCATTACGCGGCTGATTCATAGTCGGCCGCCTGGCTGATCGCTACGAGCGCGCGGTCGCGGCGGTCGCCGCGTGGTCCGACTTCGAGGCCGCGGTGCGCGCGCCGCCGACGGCCGCCTCGTGTCCCCCCGAGGGCGGCCCGAAGGGCGCTGCCCCGTCGGGCTACTCGAACCTGACGCTGTCGTTCCTCACCCTGGACGAGTGCCGCGGGTTCCTCGCCTCGAGGGGCAGCCGCACGGTCGACCTGTGGGTGCACGACGAGGCCGGCGCGCGCGACGCGATCCGGTTCGCAGCCGCCGCTGAGCGCGCGTACCGGGACCTGGAGGTCGAGGTGCGCGAGAAGCAGGTCGTGAAGGAACGATGCCCCGAGTGCGGATTCATCGCACCGCACGGCAACGTCACCCACGACGAGCGCGGCGCGACCGTCGTGACCTGCCCGTTCTGCTCCCACGAGCTCGCCCGGATCCGCCCCGACGTACACCGCTGGGCCGGATCCGCCGACTGCGAGGTCACGATCCACGACGAGTGCCGCAACGTCGACTGCAGGTGCGACTGCCACCAGCTCGGCGCCCAGTCCCGCCCCGGCGGCGTGCAGGCACTCTGGGACGCCGACCAGCACACCGTCACCAGCCACGTCCGCGTCGGCCGCGCCGCCCACACCTGGCGCGAACCGGTCAAGGGTACCGACGGCGCCGTGCGCTGGATCACGCACCGGATCCCCGGGACCGTTCTCCGCGACTTCCACCAGATGTACCGCGCCGACTGGACCGTCCAGAATGCGCTCACGATCGAGCACACCACCGAGAGGACCGCGGCATGAGCCTTCATAAGCAGAGGAGCCTGCCGCTCCTAGAGGTTCTTCACAAAGCGGATGCCGGTGGGTTGCCAGCCGAGATGCGTGTAGGCCGCATGCGCGTCGTCCCGGTGGTTACCGGAGTTCAGCGTCGCATGCACCGCGCCCTGCTGTCTCGCCCAGTCCTCGAATTTGCTCGTGAGATGGCGCGCGACGCCTTGCCCACGGTGGTCCTCGTCCACCACCAGGGCGGTCAGGCGCGCGACGGGGCTATCGGATTCGACGGTCCAGGCCAGCTGCGCCGTAAGCAGACCGACGACTTCTCCGGCGGTCTCGGCCACCCAACAGGCCGTCATGTCGTCAGCGAGGAGCCGCTGAACGCGTACCAGCACGGACGTGTCATCAGCTGGGTAGCCGAGCTGCTCGAGAAGCCTGCTGAGCGCATGCACATCATCGATGCCGAGGCGACGCACCATCATGACTCCACGCTAGACCCAGGTGGCGTCCTCATCCCCGATCGCACGATTGACGCGAGCGATGAAGCCTAGCTGCCCGGAGTCTTCTCGACGGGAGGCCAGACGACGAGCAGGAACGCCCCGAACGGGCCCAGGAAGAACACGAGGAGGAACCATGCCCAAGCCGAACGGTTTCGGGTCCGTGCGAAACCTCCGGCGAGGATCGCGAGGGTCAGCCACATTGTCGATACGAGTCCAGCCAGGTACTCAATCTGCATGTGCCCGAGCCTACTTACCGCCGCACCGGCACCGGAGAGAGGAGCGCCTGTGAAGGAGTGGATCTCGGTGAAGGAAGCGGCGGTGCTCGCGAAGCGCTCCCCCGCGCGATCTACGAGTGGATCGAGGACAAGAAGCTCGCGATGATCCGTGACGAACGCAACCGGATGCTGGTGCTGGCGAAGGCGGTCGTCCGGCTCAGCCACGAGATCCGGCCGGGGCGTCCCCGCGGAAACCCGACACGCCGCCCCTGAGCGCCGAAAACAAATACGCAATCTCCGCAAAGTAGGCACGATAGAACGTAGATGGTGGATCACTCCACCCAGAACGAACCCCCACCTCGCACGAGTCCGGGGTTCGTCTGCAAGTTGCACAGGCCCGTTAGGGTCGGTCCGTGAACTACAACGCGAGTTACTGGCTCATGATCGCTCAGGTCATCCCAGTAGTGATGCTGGCTCTCGTCGTGGAGGGCCGCTACATGGCTCGCCAACTGTCTCGGAAGAGGGATTTCAGGAGCAACTCCCCGATCCGGGTCACATACGCGGTGATCTTCCTTGCAAACTGCTTTGCCCTGTTCTTCGGGTTCTTTCTCGCCACGCGTGGAGCTGGCGGAGTCGAACTCCAGCGATGGCAGATAGCAGTCGCAGACTCGTCGGTTAATTTCGGCGTGGCAACGGTCTTCTTGAGCCCCGCGCTCGGGATCATCTACGCGTTGCTCGGCGACAAGGTCGTCGAGGTGCACCGCCAGATGCCGTACTCCAAAGCGGCACGGGACCGCCGAGCCAAGCGCCGACGGCTTGAGGTACTTGACGCCCTCCAGCGCGAGTACCAGGTGTTTCGACTCGAAGCCCGGTCTGACATCGCTGACCTCTACATCCGCGCATACCAACTGTTCCGCGAAAGTGGGAACAGCGGAAGCGATGAAAGTGAACTCGAGGAGGCGCTCGCTGAAATCGATGAGCTTGCAGCCTTGTTTGGGGCGAAGCTTGTAAACACCGACGAGCGCATCGCGGCGGCAGTTGAAGCGCATGAAGCCCGCGATGAGCTAATGAGTGAAATCGAACGTGAAGCGTTCCGCGCGCAGTTGAGGCTGACCGCAGGTCGATAGCGCCCCCGACACGGAATCCGTGCAGCGACGGAGCGACCAGGTGACAGCAGCGATGCTCGCCGAGTATGCCCGCCGCTCGCGACACGCCGCCAACTCTGAGCGTGCACGTACCCTGCCAATGTGCCAGCGAGCCACGCGACCGCAGGTCCCGGCAGCACGTCGGCCACGGCGTCGAGCACCTGCGGAGCGACGCTCACCACGATCGCGAGAAGTGTGGTCGCGGCGAGCACGACCTGCACCATGGTGCGGATCCATCGCTGGTTGGGGAACCAGATCTTGTTCATTGCCCCTCCTCGGGGTATCGCTACCCTCGCCGGCGTCAGCGCCGCGATCTCCCGCGTCATGGCCATCCCCGCGATCGACGAGTGGCTCCGGAAGTTCGGCGCCGGATCCGCGCCCGCCGGCGCGATCACCTACACGCCGCTCAGCGGTGACGCGATCGGCCTCACCCGACGCCAGTATCGCGCGATGGTGGACGGCGCCGACACCGGCGAGAAGGACTGACCCACGCAACGCGAACCGCCCCGCTTCTCTTCGAAGAAGCGGGGCGGTTTCGTCGATAGGCAGCGGATTATGTCTGCACGTTGTACGAGTTGGAGGTGAATCCATCATTGTTGCCAAGATTCGGATCCGTGACGTTAGCGCCAGTCGCTCCAACAGCGGCGTAGGGTCGAGTGCCCTGATCGAGGTGCCCCGGAATTGTCGTCGTGGAGTAAAGAACTCGAATTACGGTGCTCTGGCCAGGCGCCAGCGTGATCGAGGGATTATCGAACATGAACACTCGACGCAGACCGCTCTGGTCGTAGTTGGTGACGTACGACCATCCCGTCGTGGGCGTGTGCGGAGAGAGGGGCGTGCCGGACGAGGTGTCGTGCCCCTGGTAGGTAAACGACACGAGGCACCGTAGTCCTGTCACCGGGTCTGGACCGTTGTTCCGGATCGTGACGTCGACGAAGAGACCGCTCCCTGCCGTGAACGTGGGCCGCCCATCGGGACCGGGTGGTGGGACGTCCCCCGGGCCTCCCTGCGGCATCCACGCAATCGAGACCATCTGCAGATCAGCCGTCACGGGTGTCGCAGGAACCGATGCAGCCCGGGCAGGTACGGCGACTGCCGCCGCGAGGACAGGGACCGACCACGCGGCCCCTTTCACCAGAGTTCTCCTCGCGATTCCGTTCTGCTCAGTTACCTCTTTCATTTGTCCCCCAAAGGTTCTCAAGTGTCTATTCGGAATATCCGCGGTCCTATCGAGCAGCAAACGACACAGAATGACCGGGCGCTTCCGATCGCGGCTGAGATTTCTCCGATTCTATGAGTCGTCAATTCATGGGCACCATCCCACCCGGGGTGATCTTTCGGGGTGAAAATCGGTGTGGTATTGCCAACAGGACATTGCTCCGAGTGCGCATTGCCGATTAAAGCC
>NZ_NCKN01000193.1 GCF_002257455.1 Microbacterium sp. 13-71-7 | reverse complement strand
GGTGAGGGCGCGGGCGTGGCGGTGAGCGCGCGATCCGGCGCGCGCAGGAACGGAGGCTGGGGGGTGAGCGTCGTCGACGGGTCGATCTGGCCCGTCGACTCGTCGAGCCGGCCCAGCTGCAGGGGGTAGACGTTCCAGACCGGCCGCCCCTGCGCATCCCGATAGGGGAGGGTCGTGGTGCCGCTGTCACCGAAGCCCCAGTACGTCGCCGCGCTGTCGAACTGCGCGCTGTCGCGTCCCATGAGGTTCAGCGGGGTGCCGCGGTTCGTGTACACCTGCGCACCTTCGATCGGCTTGCCGTCCTTGTCGTAGACGAAGAGGTTGACGACGCGGTCGCCGTCGAGCGACAGGCCCAGCGGCTGGGTGTACGACCGCTCGACCGAGTTCCCATGATTCGTCACCGCGGTGATGAGGGCACCCGCGGCGAACGGCAGGATGAGGAGGGCGATGACGCTCGCGACCGTTCGGATGTGCTTCAGCGCGTTCTTCGGCAGCCAGCGTCCGCGTCCCCATTGCACGCTGAGCACCGTCAACAGGATCAGCAGGATCCAGGCGAGGATCCGCGTCCCCGGCCATCCCTGCGTGAGCATCGTCCAGATCCCGAAGCCGAGCAGCACGCTGACCACGGCGAACATCCCGAATCCGCGAGCGAGCCACCACAGGGGCCGAAGAGCGCCCAGGATGCCCAGGATCTCGGCCCCCGCGCGAGAGGTCCGGATTCGCCCCGCGACGCGTCCCGCCGTCGCGGCGAGGCGCTTGTGCCACGGAGTCTTCGTGCCGACGACCGGGCCTCGCTCCGGCAGGCCCGCCGCGGAGCGCAGCTCCTCGGCATACGCGGCCGGATCGCCCAGCTCGATGGCGCCGTCGTGGTCCGCGGCCTGATCCGTGAGGTCGCCGACGAGGCCTTCGACGAGGTCGTCGACCTCCTCGGCGGGCAGGTCCGCGAGCTGCGCGCGGACGGCATCGGCGAAGGCGCGGATCCGCTCCGCGGCGGCCAGGGTGGTCTCGTTCATCGCTGCGCTCCTTCGGAGAGGATCCCGGTGGGTTCGGCGGGGGGATGGAACAGGGCGGGTGCTGCGGCGCCGGCGGCCGCGGCGGATCCGGGCGGAGCGGCTGCCGCGGCGGGGGCGGGCGGAGCGGCGACCGAGGGAGGGACGTGCGGGGCGAGCAGCCCCGACATCGCCACGGCGAAGTGCGACCAGGTCGCGATCTGCTCGTCGAGCATGTGCTTGCCCTGCGCGGTGATCGCGTAGTACTTGCGGTGCGGCCCGCCGTCGGACGGCACCACATAGCTCGAGAGCGCCCCGCCGGAGTACAGCCGGCGCAGGGTTCCGTAGACCGAGGCGTCGCCGACGTCGCCGATGCCGGCGTCGCGGAGGCGCCGCACGATGTCGTAGCCGTATCCGTCCTCATCGCGCACGACGGCGAGCACCGCGAGATCCAGCACGCCCTTCAGCAGCTGCGTCGTATCCATTCCGCCTCCTCCGCCACGGCCCCGTGGCTGCGTCGTTCCGCACACTACCACGCGACGCACAGTAGTGCCCAGCGCGGCACAGTCCGTCGTCCGATCCGCGGTCGTACACTGGACCCACTCCGTCGCCGATGATCGGAGACCCTGTGTCCTCTGGCTGGCAGCCCTCCCGCGAGCCCGCGCCCGCCGCGTCGCGGCTGCTCATCGAGCGCGCGCACGAGGAGCTCGTCGCGGGCAACATCGCCGACGGCAGGCTGCAGAACGTGCGCTCGCTCGTGCGCGAGTCGTGGGAGCGGTCCTGGCGCCAGAGGGTCGGCGCCGAAGGGCTCCCTCCGCTCGACTTCACCGCGGACGCTCTCGACGCCTATCGGCGCGCGCATCCGCTCGCGGGTGCGATGGACACCATCCGCGCGCTGCTGCTGCCCGGATCAGCTGACGATGCGGGCGTCATCGTCGCGGTCGGCGACCACGCCGGTCGGCTGCTGTGGGTCGAGGGCGACCTGAACCAGCGGATCCTGTCCGGCGAGATGGGCTTCGTCGAAGGGGCGAACTGGTCGGAGCGCGCGGTCGGCACCTCCGCCCCCGGCACCGCGCTCGAGCTGGGCGCCTCCGTGCAGATCCACGGCGCCGAGCACTACAACCGCCTGGTGCAGCCGTGGTCCTGCACCGCCGCGCCCGTCTTCGACCCGGAGGACCGGCGCATCCTCGGCGTGATCGACGTGACGGGCGGATCCGAAGCGGCGAGCCCGCAGGCGCGCATGCTGGTCGACGCCACCGCCCGCGCGGTCGAGGCCGAACTGCTCGTGGCGCGGCTGCGGGCCAGGGCCGCGCCCGCGGCCCCCGCCCCGTCGCCGCGGCGGCGCCCGGTGCCCGACCGCGCCGCGCTGCGGGTGCTGGGCCGGGATCGGGCCAGGCTCGAAGTATCCGGGAGCGACGGCGAGCGGTCGGTCGAGCTCAGCGCGCGGCACGCCGAGATCCTGCTGCTGCTCGCCGTGCACCGGCAGGGCCTGTCCGCCGAGCGTCTCGCCGAACTGGTCTACGGTGAGGGATCCTCGGCCGACACGCTGCGTCCGGAGATGGTGCGCCTGCGGAAGGCGCTGGAGCGCATCTGGCCCGCGCTCGTACCAGAGTCGCGCCCCTATCGGCTGCCCGTGCCGTTGGAGACCGACGCGCAGGACGTGCTGTCGCTGCTCGACCGGGGCGCGCACCGGGTGGCGCTCTCCGCCTACCGCGGCCCCGTGCTGCCGGACTCGACCTCGCCCGGCGTGGAGGAGTACCGCGAGACCGTGCGCTCGACCCTGCGCGAGACGATGCGCACCGAGGCCAGCATCGACGTGCTGCTGTCGTACGCCGAGATCCCCGAGGGATCCGAGGACGCCGAGATCCTGCGGCTCTGCCTGGAGCTGCTGCCCGCGCGCTCGCCGAAGCGGGCGGGCCTGGTCGGCCGGATCGAGCGCCTCGAGCAGGCCTGACCCGGATCCGGGCCGCCCTTCGTCTCGCTTCGCTCGCTCAGGGACCGGGCGCTTCGCTCGCTCAGGGACCGGGCGCTTCGCTCGCTCAGGGACCGGTGGGAGCGGGCCAGGCAACGGTCCCTGAGCGAGGAGCGCAGCGACGAGACGAAGGGCGCCGGCCTCATCGGGCAGCGGTCGCAACCCGTTGCAACGTGACGCACCGGGGCGCAACGTCCGCGCGCCTAGCGTCGAGGCACACATCAACCCGCGCGGCGATGCGGCCGCGGAACGTCGAAGGAGACGCGATGACCATCATCGAGGAGAGCGTGTCGACCGCCTATGCAGCTCCGGGGCAGCCGGGCGCGCTCGCGAACTACCGCCCGCGCTACGGGCACTACATCGGCGGCGAGTTCGTCGAACCCGTCAAGGGCCAGTACTTCGAGAACGTCAGCCCGGTCAACGGGAAGCCGTTCACCGAGGTCGGACGCGGCACGAGCGAGGACATCGACCGTGCCGTCGACGTCGCCTGGAAGGCGTTCGCGAGCTGGGGCAAGACGAGTCCCGCCGAGCGCGCCAACGTCCTGAACAGGATCGCCGACCGGATCGAGCAGAACCTGGAGGCGATCGCGATCGCCGAGACGTGGGAGAACGGCAAGCCCGTGCGGGAGACGCTCGCGGCCGACATCCCGCTCGCCGTGGATCACTTCCGCTACTTCGCCGGCGTGCTGCGCGCGCAGGAGGGCGGGATCAGCCAGCTCGACGAGAACACCGTGGCGTACCACTTCCACGAGCCGCTCGGCGTGGTCGGGCAGATCATCCCCTGGAACTTCCCGCTGCTCATGGCCACGTGGAAGCTCGCCCCGGCGCTCGCCGCGGGCAACTGCGTCGTCATCAAGCCGGCCGAGCAGACCCCCGCGTCGATCCTGTTCCTGTTCGAGATCATCGGCGACCTGCTGCCCGCCGGGGTCGTGAACATCGTCAACGGCTTCGGCATCGAGGCCGGAGCCCCGCTCGCGCAGCACAAGAGGATCCGCAAGGTCGCCTTCACCGGAGAGACCACGACGGGCCGCCTGATCATGCAGTACGCCTCGCAGAACCTGATCCCGGTCACCCTCGAGCTCGGGGGCAAGAGCCCCAACGTCTTCTTCGAGGACGTCGCGAGCTCGACCGCCGACCCGTACTACGACAAGGCGCTGGAGGGCTTCACGATGTTCGCGCTGAACCAGGGCGAGGTGTGCACCTGCCCGTCGCGCGCGCTCATCCAGCGCTCGATCTACGACGGCTTCCTCGCCGACGGCCTGGAGCGCGTGAAGAAGGTCGTGCAGGGCAATCCGCTGGATCTCACCACGATGATCGGCGCACAGGCGTCGAACGATCAGCTCGAGAAGATCCTCAGCTACATCGACATCGGGAAGCAGGGCGGCGCGAAGCTGCTCATCGGAGGGGAGAGGGTCGACCTGGGCGGCGATCTCAGCGAGGGCTACTACGTCGCGCCGACCGTGTTCGAGGGCACCAACGACATGCGGATCTTCCAGGAGGAGATCTTCGGACCCGTGCTCTCGGTCACGAGCTTCTCCGACTTCGACGACGCGATCTCGATCGCGAACGACACCCTCTACGGGCTCGGCGCCGGCGTGTGGAGCCGCAGCGGCGACACGGCGTACCGCGCCGGGCGCGCGATCGAGGCGGGCCGCGTCTGGACGAACACGTACCACCAGTACCCGGCGCACGCCGCGTTCGGCGGGTACAAGCAGTCGGGCGTGGGGCGCGAGAACCACAAGATGATGCTCGATCACTACCAGCAGACGAAGAACCTCCTCGTCTCCTACGCCGAGGGGCCGATGGGCTTCTTCTGATCCGGATCCGTCCTCCCGCCTGGTCGTTGAGCGAGGACGCCGAAGGCGACCGAGACGAAACGCGGCTCTCGCCAGGGCGCCGCGTTTCGTCTCGCCTTCGGCTCGCTCAACGACCGGAGGGGGACTCATGAGAGGAGTGGCGATGGCCGATTTCCACCGCGTCGACGTCTCGGAGGAGGCGGCGGCGCTGCTGAGGACGCTCACCGAGCAGCACGGTCCGCTGATGTTCCACCAGTCCGGGGGCTGCTGCGACGGCTCCGCACCCATGTGCTACCCGGTCGGGATGTTCCTGACCGGATCCGGCGACGTGCTGCTGGGCGAGCTCGAGGTCGGCCTCGACGCCACGGTTCCGGTCTACATGTCGGCGTCGCAGTTCGAGTACTGGAAGTACACGCACCTCACGATCGACGTCGTCGACGGGCGCGGATCCGGCTTCAGCGTCGAGTCGCCGACCGGCAAGCGGTTCCTCACGCGCTCGCGGATGCTCGATCAGGCCGAGCTGGAGCACTTCGCCCTGGCCTGAACGAGTGAGGGGACCGGCCGTCGACCGGTCCCCTCACCGCGTCGGATCAGCGGTCGCGGTCGATCTGCATCGACAGCAGCGTGATGAGCTCGTAGACGACGTGGCTCGCGGCGATGCCGGTGATCTGCGCGTGGTCGTAGGCCGGTGACACCTCCACGACATCGGCGCCCACGATGTTCGTGTCGCGCAGGCTCCGCAAGATCCGCAGCAGCTCCCGGCTGGTGAGGCCCCCGGCCTCGGGAGTCCCGGTGCCGGGCGCATGCGCGGGGTCGAGCACGTCGATGTCGATCGAGACGTACAGCGGCGCGTCGCCGATGCGGGTCAGGATCCGCTCGATCGCGGCCTCGACGCCGTGCTCCTCGATCGCCTCGCTCGTCACGATGCTGAATCCGAGACGGGCGTCGTCCTCGAGGTCGCTCTTGTCGTAGAGCGGGCCGCGCGTGCCGACGTGGCAGCTCGCCGTCATGTCGATGAGGCCCTCCTCGCTCGCGCGGCGGAACGGGGTGCCGTGCGTGATGGGCGCCCCGAAGTAGGTGTCCCAGGTGTCCAGGTGCGCGTCGAAGTGCAGCACCGCGACCGGCCCGTGCGTGCGGGCGACCGAACGCAGCAGCGGCAGGGCGAGCGTGTGGTCCCCGCCGATCGTCACGATCCGCGACACGCGCTCGCCGAGGGCCGTCACGGCGCGGTCGGTCTCCTCCACGGCCTCGGTGATGTCGAACGGGTTGAGCGCGATGTCGCCGGCGTCGACGACCTGCGTCCGCGCGAAGGGGGAGAAGTCCTGCGCCGGGTTGTACGGGCGCAGCAGACGCGAGGACTCGCGCACATGCGACGGTCCGAACCGCGTGCCGGGGCGGTAGCTCACGCCCGAGTCGAACGGGGCGCCGACGACGGCGATGTCCGCGTGGTCGACCTCCTCCAGCCGCGGCAGGCGGGCGAAGGTGGCGAAGCCCGCGTAGCGGGGGTTCAGGGAGGCGTCGACGGGGCCGATCGGAGTAGTCATGGACGGTCCTTCTGTTCTTCCGGGGCGGGATGCGGGGCGGGCTGCACGACGTGCACGAGCCGGACGCCGCCGGCCGCGATCGCGGCGCGGATCGCGGGGGCGAGCTCGTCGACGGCGTCGACCCGCTCGCCGTGGGCGCCGAAGGCGCGGGCGAGGGCGGGCCAGTCCGGCTGCACGAGGTCGACGCCGACCGGTGTCATCCCCCGATCCACCTCGTTCTGGCGGATCTCGGCGTAGCCGCCGTTGTCGACGCAGACGATCGTGAGGTCGAGGCGCTGCTCGACGGCCGTCACGATCTCATTGACCGCGAACATCAGCGCGCCGTCGCCTACGACGGCCACGACGGGCCGCTCAGGCTGCGCGACGCGGGCGCCGATGGCCGCGGGAAGGCCGTAGCCGAGCGTCGCGTAGGTGGGGGTGTAGAGCAACGCGTGCGGGCCGGAGCGGCGGAGCACGTTCGCGAGCGCGAGGTAGACGATCTGAGACGAGTCGCCCGCGACGATCGCGTCCTCGGGGAGCGCCGAAGCGATCTCCTCGGCCAGTGCGACGGTCGCCGGAGCGGTCTCGCGGATCTCCTGCAGGATGGCCGCGCGCACCTCGTCGAGGGCGCGCGGCGGCGACACGGTGGCGGGCAGGGCATCCAGGATCCGCTCCAGCACGGCGCGGGCGTCGCCGCGGATGCCGACCGCCGGTTCCAGGTTCTTGGCGAGCTGCGCGGCGGCGATGTCCACGCGCACCACGGCGCCGCGGGCCTCCAGGCGCGGCGCCCACAGCTCGGCCTCGCCGAGCTTGGATCCCACCACCAGGAGCACGTCGGCCTCCTCGGCGACCGCGCGGGCCGCCGCGAGGCGCAGGTTGGCGCCGAGCGCGAGCGGGTGGTGCTCGTCGACCGCGCCCTTGCCGTTGAGGGTGGTCAGCACGGGCGCGCCGAGGCGTTCGGCGAGCGCGGTGAGCGTGGCGCCGGCACGTGTCGCGCCTCCGCCTGCGACGATGACAGGCCGCTCCGCCGTGGCGAGAAGTGCGGCGGCCTCGGCGACCGCCGCGGTGTCCCCGCCCTCGGGCGCGGGAAGGGGGCGGGGGCGGCGGTCGGCCGCGGGAACGCCCGCGGGCGCCTCGAGCACGTCCAGCGGCACCTCGATGTGCACGGGCCTCGGACGGCCGGTGCGGAACAGTGCGAACGCCTCGTGCACGGCCGCGACCGCCTCGGCGGCCGAGCCCACGCGGCGCGACCACTCGGCGATCGCGCCGACCATCGCGGAGGCGTCCTTCGTCTCGTGGAGGGTGCCGACATCGGCGAACTCCGCGCCGCGGGCGACGCCGGGGGAGAGCACGATCAGCGGACGCGACTCGCAGAACGCCGTGCCCACGGCGCTCATCGCGTTCTGCAGCCCCGGACCCGACGTGGTGATCACGACACCGGGGAGTCCGGTCTGCTGCGCCCAGCCGACGGCGCCGTAGCCGGAACCCTGCTCGTGCCGGTTCGTCACGAC
>NZ_NCKN01000192.1 GCF_002257455.1 Microbacterium sp. 13-71-7 | reverse complement strand
GACGTCACCAAGTTCGGCAACATTCCTAACGGCGGAGGGCACAAGTTCCTCAGCCGGCAGCAGAGCAAAGCAAACGCGCACGCGCAAGCACGGGCCTGCGCTGCGTCGCGGTCGCGCGCGAGGCGAGCGGTTGGGTCCTCCAGGATCTGCCGAACCCATCCAGGGTGCGCCGGTAAGGGGCCTGCGCCTTGCACGGTCTGCAGTGCCTGCCCGCCTGCAGTGTCGCCTGGTCGTCCAGGCGTGCTCGTCCGGGCGAGCACACCTGTGCCGCCCGCACCGCTCGCGTGCTGGACGCCCCCGTTCAGTCTGCTCGGGCGCGTGCGGTTCTGCGAGGTCGGCGAGGTGCTGATCGATGCGTTCGAGGCCTGCGCGGGCCTGCTGCAGCGCGTCGGTGTGCTTGAGCGGCTGAGCGAGGCGCGTTCGCGCCGGCACGGCCGGGTTGCAAGTTCGCGAATCCGTCCTGTGCCCGTTCGATGAGTTTCGGAGTCTCCGTCACCCTGTTCTCCAGCACGCGGACGACGCCGACGTCACCGTGGTCGACGGGGATCCGGACGCGGGCGCCGGGCACTCCCCCGAGCCCTAGCTGCAGTTGCACGTTGCCGAGGTCGGTGTGCCGGCGTGCGGTGACCGAGAAGCCGGAAATCTCGCCGAGTACCCCACTGGAACGGTCGTCGACCATCGGGCGCGCCCACCGGATCCCGGCACGGTCAGCCGATTGGGCGATCGCAGCTGCAGCATCGGTGCGGGGATCGTACCGGTGCTCGCCAATCGTGATCCAGAGCTTCTCTTCCGGTGAGGTCTTGCATCTGTCCACGGGCCTGCTCGAGCGTGGCGATGTCCGCGCCGCGCTGCTTGGTGCGGACATCGATCCCGCGCAGAGCGCCCTGCACGGTGATGTGGTTGCGGTGGAAGGCCCACTCGAGGCGTTCGAGGCGGGTGGTCTAGTTCAGGGCGACGGAGCGCTGCAGTAGGAGCGAGTTGCGGAGGCGCTGACCATGTTCGAGGGCATCATTTACCGCTACCACTGCCGGATCGCGTGGCGGGAACTGCCCGATGTGTTCGGGCCGCGGCAGACCGTGGGACATGGCATCACCCCATGGCGGTCGAGGAGGCTTCGACAGGGTTATCGCTAAGCGCACCGCCGAACCCGACGCGGAAGGGCTGGTCGATTGGTTGCTGTCGGTGGAATGGACGATTCGCCGGCGAGCATCAGCACGCGACGGACACGAAGCACCCCAGCATCACCGGTCGGGCGACTCCCGGGCGCTCCTGCCGTCCCCGGCACATGATCTGCTTGGAAGCCGGTGCGTCGATGACGACATGCACAGAGGGCCGGGGGCCCGGGCGGCCATGACACCAGGCTCCGCGACCCAGATCTGCTGGCGCTCGTAGCCGAGGCACTTGCCGACTACGTCGACATGAACGCAATCCAGGTCCGCAGCACGGGGCGAAAGTCGTGACTAATGCCACGAACATCGCGGCTGAACTCAGCGTTCGCCAGCACCTTGCGATCATGCCGGCTCTACGAAATCGGGTGACTCGCCTAACGGTAGACGGCCTCTGTACCCGCCCGTCACGCAAACAATCCCCGGTGCGGCAGGCTAGGAGCGCACGATGCGGCCGCGCTGGAACACGGTCGTGACGGGCCGCTCGGTGAGAAAGACGTCCATGTCCTCTAGGGGGTTCCGCTTCATGAGCACCGCGTCGAAGATATAACCAGGGGCGATGCGTCCGTGGGTGGCGCCGAGGCCCATCAGTTCTGCACCACCACGCGTCGCCGCGATCAGAACGTCGGAGGCGCGCATTCCTGCCTGCGTAAGCAACGCGAGTTCTTCGAGGTTGCGCCCTTGTGTGGTTAGGTCGCTGCCCACCGCGATGCGTACTCCGGCTTGGCTCGCTAGCTCGACCTGTCGGCCGCTGAGCTCAATCACCTCGCGTACGCGGTGTGCGGCACTAGTTGGGAGTTCGCCGGCGTCAGCGAGTGCGGCAAGCTCCTGAACGACAATCAGCGTCGGCACGAGCCAGATGCCACGCTCGGCCATGCGGTCGGCCTGCGCCGCGGTCATGAGCATGCCGTGCTCGACGCTAGTGACACCAGCAGCGATAGCGTTGTCAAGTCCTTCCCCGCCGTAGGCGTGTGCCGCTACGGGAATTCCGGCTCTGCTCGCCTCCTCGACGGCAACTCGCACTTCATCGAAGCTGAACTCCGCCTTCGTGGGGATGTCGCCCATGGTCGAGAGCAACCCGCCCGTGGTACAGAGTTTGATCCAATCGACGCCCGACCTGATGTGGCCGCGAACTGCCTTGCGCATTTCGTCGATGCCGTCGACCACGTGTTCGCCTCGGCCGGGGTATGCCGGCATGAGAAACCCGGTCATGGCGGGGGCGTCGATGCTCGGCAGGTATCCGTCGGTATGGCCACCGGTTTGTCCAAGCGCCGGACCGGAGACGCGGAGGGTCGGACCGGGTACCGCGCCCGAGGAGATCCCATCCCTGATACCGGCGTCCGACGTCGCGACGTCTCGTGCAAGGGTGATCCCCAGCTCCAGCAGGGTGCGCGCATTCCGCGCTACTTCGAGCGTCCAGCGTGTGGCGTTCATGAGCATCATGTGCTCCAGACTCGGCGTGAAACAACCGAGATGCACATGGACATCTGCAAACCCAGGCAGCAGGTACTGCCCCTCGCCGTCGATGCGTGGCGCGTTCGACAGTGCCTCGGTACCTACGTCAGCGATGATCCCGTCCTTGACGGTAATAGAAGTCTCGGGCGCGAAACGACCTTCGTCGGTCATCGGCCGGACACGGTCGAGCACGAACGTGCCGATCGGGTATGGCATAGCGAATCCTTTGAGGATGGGTGCTGACTCGTCTGGCCGTATCATGACTGGGTTGAGCACGTGAGAAGGAACTCAGCACCGAGAGGTTCGGTCGCCCGCCAGAGGCCGCCCGATGCCTCGGCGCACGTGCCCCCTAGCGCGACGATACGCTCGGCGGTGGCCTGGCCGCCTGTAAGGTCACGGTTCAGACCGAAGATCGGCACCCATTCGCCGCGCCCGCCGGCAGTGACCTGCGCGAAGGCGCCACCCGTGCTCAAAGTTCCAACGACCTCTGCTGCGCTCCCGGCGGCGCTCGTCAGCTCCCACGCGAATGTCTGGTGGAGAAACTCGATCGTGGCGTGAGGATCCGGGGAGGTCAGCCTCGCGCCGACCAGCGGAGCAACGTTCGCATGGAGTGAGCCCGGAACGAGCGATCGGGCCTCCCAGACTCCGAGCGTGCTGCCCGCAGGGTCGGTGATCATGGCGATCGTGCCGAACTCGTCGAGCCTGGTCGCGGGATAGCTCAAAGCGCCGCCCGCGTCCAGCACTCGCTGCAGAAGCCCCACGATATGGTCGGTGACCACGAAGAGCGTCCAGCGTGAGGGTACCTGGTCGGGGCGAATCTGTTCGGCGCCGAGGATAGGCACGCCCCCCTCGCCGAGAATGCGATAGTCGATTCCGTCGAGTTGCACCCGTTCAAACCGATGCCACGCGAAGAGCTCGCCCAAGAACTCACAGCTGCATTCGATATCGGTGCTGACTAGATCGAGCCACCCGAGTAAGGCGGACGGCGTGGCTGCTGCTGTCGTGGTCATTATCGCCCTCCTGGATGCAGGCACGCATCGCCTGCACTCGCAGAGAAAAGGATCTCAATATTGCGATATTAATACAAGCGGCTGGCGTGAGCCAGTCGGACTCGGTTCAGGCGGACTCGGTTCGATTGGCCTCGGTTCCGGCCTGCTGAACGAGGGCATGGACGGCGTCGTAGATCAGGCCGCGCACCCATGCGAAGTCCTGGTATCGATCGCCGAATACTCGAGAGGCAAAGAGGCCGTCGATGAGGGCGAGAATCGTGGCCGCGAGCTTCCCGGCGTCCAGAGCGCTGCGCAGCTCGCCCGAGTCGAGTCCCTGTTCGAGATTGGTCTCGAGCACCTCGAGCCAGTACTCCTGCTGCGTGTGCATCGCCTCATATAACTCCGGGTTACGGGAGGACGCGGAAAGCAGTTCGAGCCAGTAGCCCGTCTCGGTATCGTGCGTGGTATCGCCAGCAAGATGGTCGATCTGCGCGTGCAGGCGCTGCCAGGAGCCCTTGATCTCGGAGAAGGCTGCGACGACTCGCTTGCGGGACTTCTCGTCGGCGAGAACGATCGCCGAATGTAGGAGCGTGCTCCGGTTGCGGAAGCGGTGTTGAAGCGAGCCGATGGAAACCTCTGAGTGATCGGCGATGTCGATCAGCCGCACCTGGTCGTATCCCAGCTCGGAGATGAGGTGAACGGTAGATGCGAGGATCCGCTCATCGATCTGGTCACTGGGTTCAATTCGGGCTACGCGCACGCCTTGAGCGTAGCCGGTCATTGAACCAGGATTCCTCCTTGACAAGCTGCATTAGTATCGTATTATTGCCCTGTCGCAACGAAGCGACCACGGTTCCCGAATGCAACGATGACGAGGGGCACATGAGCTTGAGGTCTGGATCTGCGACGATCTCCGCATCCGCCGATGTTGGTGGCACGTTTACTGACGTGGTCACGGTCAACCGAATCACGGGCGAGGTGCGAGTCGCGAAGGCGCCCACCGTCGCAGAGGATCCTTCGCAGGGCATCGCACACGCGCTCGAGACCGCGGGTGCTGACCTCGCGCAGATGGAGCGGCTCGTTCACGGCACGACCACTGGTATCAACACGCTTCTGCAGCGTAAGGGCGCTCGAGTGGGGTTCTTGACGACCCAGGGATACAAACACCTCCTCCTGATCGGGCGAGGCAACTGGCCTTCTTTCCGTTTGACCTGGGAGCGCCCCGAGCCGCTGGTTTCGGGGCGCTTTGCGGCGGAGGTGCGCGAGCGAATCAAAGCAGACGGCACAGTACTGGTGCCGCTCGACATCGATGACGTCATCGCGCAGGTAGGCAGGCTAATCGAGGCTGGTGCCGAAGCGATTGCGGTCTGCTTCATCAACGCCTACGTCAATCCCCAGCACGAGCAAGAGGTGGGGCGGATTCTGGCGGCGCACTACCCGGATGTCGTCGTCTGCCTCTCGCACGAGCTTAGTCGCCGCTACCGAGAGTACGAGCGAGCGGTCACCACGGTCGGCGAGGCATACCTGCGTCCGAGAATGCGGCACTACTTTGACAGCCTGACCAGGGGTATGAAAGAAAGTGGCTTCGCGGGGCGCCTCTTCATCACTGCGAGTGATGGCGGAGTCATGGGGGTCGACCGGGCCAGGGACAGCGCCCTGCGCACCCTCGTCTCGGGTTGCGCAAGCGGAATCGCAGGAGCGTCGATCGTTGCACAGGCGGAAGGCTGGGACAACCTGCTCGCCATTGACATGGGCGGCACGAGCTTCGACGCCGCTCTCATCCGAAACGGCCACCCTGTGATTGCTGCGGAGGCGTCGGTCGCAGGCTTCGAGTTCCAGGTGCCGACGATCTCGCTCTCCACGATCGGTGCGGGCGGAGGAAGCCTGGCCTACCTCGATTCGGTCGGAGGCCTGCATGTGGGCCCCGAGAGCGCGGGGGCCGTGCCCGGGCCCGTATGCTACGGCCGCGGGGGAGAACAGCCTACGTTCACGGATGCCGCGCTTGTCGCCGGCCTGGTCCCAGAGACGATCCTCGACGGCAAGATGCAGCTTTCCCGGGCGGATGCCGAGGCAGCCATTCGAAAGCGGATCGCGGAGCCGCTCGGGCTCTCCGTGCAGCAGGCAGCCTCGGGTATTCTGCGCATCGTCGAGTCGAAGATGGCGATGCTCCTCGAAGAGATGACCGTAGGCAATGGGCTCGACCCGAGAGTCTTCACGCTTTTCGCGTACGGCGGCGGAGGGCCTCTCGTGGCTTCGAGGATGGCGGAGGAACTCGGTATTCGCCGCATCCTGGTGCCGCAGCACTCGGGCGTCTTCTCGGCCTGGGGCATGCAATCGCTCGACGTGGTGAAAGAGCAAAGTCTGACGAGAGTGCAGTCACTTGACGGGAAGAGTAGGGAAGACCTCGCGGAACCGTTCGAGAGCCTCGTCCATGCTTCTGCCCGAGAACTCGAGGCCGAAGGATTCAGCGCGTCGGAAGTCGTGCTGTTGAAGTTCGTGGAGATGCGCTACGAGTCGCAGGAGCACACCATGCTCATTTCGTTCGACGAGCGTGGTGCAGAGGCGCTTCACGCGGCATTCGACGACGCGCATAGGGCGCGGTTCGGATTCACGGTGCAGGGCGAAGTCGAGATCGTCACCTATCGCGTGCGCGCTGTCGGCCAGCTGGAGAAGCACGACATGGCCCCCACGATTCACGCACCGTCGCACATGCCAGAAGAGCGAAGGCGCACCGTTCACCACCGCACGAACGCAGAGGCGCAGAGCTGGCTCATTCTGCGGCGTGAAGATCTGGGGTCAGTTCCCCGGACAGGCCCCGCCCTCGTGGAAGAGGAAACCTCAACAACAGTGGTGCCCGAAGGCTGGACCTTCAGGAATGACAACGGAAACTTGGTGATCGAACGATGAAGACGCAAGATCCGATCAGCGCGGCCGTCATCCGTTCAGCGCTGTCGTCAACGACCCGCGAGGTGTTCGATCAGTTCGTACGAACTGCGCTGATGCCTCTGATCTACGAGAACTACGACTTCAGTGTCGCGTTGTTCGACGACGAGGTGAATCTGCTGGCCGACTCGTCAGGGCTGCCAGAGTATGTCGGTTCCCTCGCCTTCACGACAGCACGCTTGGTCGAACAGTTCGGTGCGGGGCAGTTCGTCGAGGGCGATGCGGTCATCTGCAGCGAACCTTACCTCACGGGGGCGCACCCGCCGGACATCGCAGTGGTGTGCCCCGCGTACGCAGACGGACAGCTCGTCGGTTTCTGCGCGGTGCGGGGCCATATGGGAGACGTGGGATCGCGTACGGCATACCCCGCCGACACACGGAGCGTCTATGAGGAGGGGCTGCTGCTGCCGCCGCTGAAGTTCGCGAGCGGAGGTGTGTTCGATGAGAACATCGCCAGCATCATCGGCGCGAACTCGCGCATGCCGCGAGAGACGGTGGGAACGCTGAAGGCAGCGACCGGTGCGGTGCTTCAGGGTGCGGCGCGGCTCACGCGCATAGTACAAACATACGGCGAACCCTCCTACCGGCTGGCGATCGAGGAGCTGCTCACCCGCTCGGAGAAGGAGGTGCGCGAGGTCCTGTCGAGCATTCCTGACGGGGAGTATGCCGTTCGCGACCAGTTGGATCACTCGGTGCTCGATACTGAACCTGTGCCGCTCGTGTGCACCGTGCGAATCTCGGGCTGCGACATCGAAGTCGATGTGACAGGGTCCTCACCGCAGATCGTCGGCTCGTTGAACGTGCCTTACACGCAAACGGTTGCGGCATGCCGGCTCGCGGTCAAGAGACTCACCACACAGGACTCGACGCCGGCGAACAGCGGAGAGTATCGCGCTCTCTCGGTGATCGCACCCGAGGGGTCGATCTTCAATGCGACCTCGCCGTCGGGCACTTTCTTCATGCACACGACGGCGTCAATGCTCAGCGAGATGATCGTCACCGCGCTGCAGCCGACAATGCCGGATCGCATCCCCGCAGCCACGGGGGGTCATACGACGGCGTTTGTGAGCGCCATGGAATACGACGGCAAGTACGTGCAGACCGACGACTGCGCCCCCATCGGCTACGGTGCGGTCCGCGGTGCGGACGGGGCGAATGCCCTGCAGCACTTCAGCATCGCGGGGATTGCCCTCGCGCCTGCCGAGGTCTGGGAGTCGCGCTCACCACTCGTGAAGATGCGATACGAACTGGCGCGCGACAGCGGCGGGGCGGGTACCTGGCGCGGCGGTCTGGGTGCGCGGGTGCAGTGGCTATTCGGTGCGGATGCTGAACTTTCCTTCCAGGCGCAGCGAACCATCGGCAATTTCCTCGCCGG